>DATMYL010000029.1:0-3448 GCA_035560975.1 Chlorobaculum sp.
GGATGAAAAGGGAATTCCTGATGTGGCGCGTCAGATCGGCAGGAAGACATTGGACTGAAGTCCGGGGCAACAGACGAAAATGTAAGAGTTGCGAGTGTCCGCAGGATTTTAACCCTGCGGACATAATGCCTGAGTCACCCATATTTCCTGAATTCGAACCACCGGTTCCGGTTTATCGGGCCCCTGAGCGTTCCAGTCATCAGGCTCGATGGCAACAATTTCCATAACCAATGATTACCTTGTAACTAACCCCGTGCGGGAACTGAGCCGGCAGGGCGACCGTTCATACTTATTCAAAATGATTTCAAGCCATGAAGGTATTTCTCCCGCTCAACATCAGGGTAGACAACAAGAAGCTGCTGTTCGTCGGCGGAGGAAAGATCGCCATGCACAAGATCCAGACCGTCGAGCAGTACACCCGGAACATCACCATATTAGCCCCGGCCATAAGCGATGAGCTCAAGGGCAAGGGATTCACCGAGATCTACAAGGAGTACGAATCATCAGACCTCGACGGCTTCTTCCTGGTCTACGCAGCCACCAACGACACAGCGGTCAACCGGCGCATCAGGGATGACGCCGAGGCGCGAGGAATCATGGTAAACGTGGTGGACAACCGCGAGCTGTCGGACTTCATTTCTCCGGCCATCATCAGGAAGGACGAGATGACCATCGCCGTCTCATCGAACGGCCAGAACGTCAAGAAATCGGTGGAATGGCGCAACAGGCTGCGGGAGATCGTGATGAACGGCTGGCCGGAGCGTAACGATTAACGTTGTAAAGAAGTACCAATCATGACCGATTCGATCCATTCCGACCCGGACCGGGCAGCAGACGCACCCGGAAAAGGCTACGTCTATATCGCAGGGGCAGGTCCCGGCGACCCGGAACTGCTCACCATAAAGGCAGACAGAGCCCTGCGCGAAGCAGACGTCATCCTTTACGACGACCTCGTCAGCCCCGATCTTGTCGAACAGTACGGCGCCGAGAAGATCTATACCGGCAAACGAAAGGACAGCCACCATTTCGAGCAGGAGGAGATCAACCAGGAGATCGTGCGCCATGCACTCAAGGGCAAAACGGTCGTGCGGCTCAAGGGTGGCGATCCCTTCATTTTCGGGCGAGGCGGAGAGGAGATCGACACCCTGCGCCGCTACGGTATCGATTACGAGATCATTCCCGGCATCACGGCCGCGCACGGCGCCAGCGCCTATACCGAAATCCCGCTGACCATGCGAAAGGTCTCCTCATCGGTCGCTTTCTGCACCGGCCACCCGGTCAGCAAGATCCAGGTGCCCGATACCGACACGATCGTCTACTACATGGTGGCCTCATCCGTGCACGACGTGCTCGATGCAGTCGCGGCCAAGGGGCGTAGCGGGCAGACGAAGGTCGCCGTAGTGCAGAACGCCACCCGATACAACCAGAAGACCTTCACCGGCACCCTCGACGAGTTCAGGAAGAGGGAAAAGGCGGTCTATTCGCCTGCGTTGCTCATCATAGGCGACAACATCAGCCAGTTCATCGAAAACAACTGGTACTCGCGCAAGAAAAAGGTGCTCATGACCGGCGGCGATGCGAGGCGATACCCCGGCACGGATTACATCGTAGTTCACCTGCCCTGCCGCAAGGTCGCAGGGGCCGACCTCGATACGGTAAAGGCCTGCATCGAGGGAATCGACGACTTCTCGATGCTTTTCTTCCAGAACCGTTTTTCGGTGAAATACTTCTTCAAGTACCTCTTCGAACACGGAAAGGACGTGCGCCACCTTGCCCACATGTCCATCTGCACCTCAGGCCGGGCTGCGGCCGTCGAGTTGCTCGAATACGGCGTCATTCCCGACTGCTGCCTCGAATCGGACGCTTCGGCCGGTCTTGCCGGCATGCTCAGCAAGGAGGGGCTCGAACATCAGCATATCCTTATGCCGGGTTCCGGCAACGTCGATGAGTCGATCGTCGCTGAATTCCGTGATGCAGGCAACAGGGTGACTCCTCTTGGCGTCTACGTGCACGGCAGCCAGGAAAAGGGCGATGCCATAGACCTGGAGTTCATCGACGAGATCTATTTCGCCTCACCGGCCTGCGTCGGGAAATTCAGGGAGCTTTACGGTTCGATCCCGTCCCGTATCGTCATCACTCCCGCCGACTATCCCACAGCCGAGGAGTTCCTCAACCAGTTCGGAAGCACAGGAGCCTGACCGGCCGGGATTGAAACACTCATCTCCCCCATACGTCAAGCCCCTCCGTCCGTTTTGCCTGTAGGGGCGGTTCGCGAACCGCCCTTATCCTGCACCAGGCGGTTATCTCCTACCGCGAAGGCTAACTATTCCTTTTTTGGAAATAATACGCTAATTTTAGCCGCATAGATGCTGTGCGTTCGGACGTGTTCGTTTCAAGGCAACAGGCGGTGTCCAGAACACTGTCAGAAAAGCAACGTATCGTTAGATGTCTTTTCATCACCTCATGACCCCTATCATGAAACCATTTCTGTTGTTGCAGACAGTCAGGCCGACGCCTTTCCATTCCGGCCGCACGCTCGGATTTATACGATCCGTTTTCTATTTGCTTGCTCTTCTGCTGGTTGCTTCGCCTGCAGCGACGGTCTTTGCAGATACCCACGACGAACTGATCAGTAAATATATCAGCCTGAAAGTTAGTGGGCAGCAGGAATTCGACCTGAGTGCTCGGCCAATAGATGATAAACCAATACCTCCTGAACAGCAGAAAAAGCTTGATGCCTTCAAGGCTCGCATGGACAATGAGGCTCATCATTACTACGCCGCGCGACTGACCGATCGGGAGTTAGGAGAACTGATCGAGTGGTATGGTTCAACGACCGGGAAAAAAAGCGTGGCCGCGCTTCACAAACTCTACTGGCCAACGCTGATTGACTGGTTTGTTTGTGGGATGGGTCATGTTAGTCCTGATTTTTTTGACCGTTACAAGAAGTTGGATGCATGCTTGCATTATTCTGAAGAGATGACTCCGCTGATGATGTCCTCATATAATGATATGCTGTCACGAAAGGGAGTGTTTTCGTCGGATTCCTTAGCAGAAGTAATGCATCAGATTTCTCCGGATGAGTTGCGTGCCATGAAAGACAGCATGTTAAAGACCTCTCAAAAGGCCCCTCGTCTTTATATTTCGTATTGTTTCATGCAATTATCGGAAGCTGAGCTACAGTCCTGCGCAAACTTTTATGGGTCTGCGCTCGGACGAAAGCAGCTTGAGATTGATAAGGTCAGAAGGAAAAAGCTGCAGGCAGAAATTTTCACCTTTGCCAGAGAGAATCCGGAGATGTTTAAATCTTTCAAGAAAACGTCTGACCCGCCACAACCTAAGCAATGAGGCCCCTTTTTTTCCGATTATTTGTCAGCATCCTGAGCCAGTGTCTCCGGAAAAAGCAGGGAACGCGGGTATTGAAGGCAACATGTTCGTCCGTCTCCCC
>DATMYL010000030.1:0-60024 GCA_035560975.1 Chlorobaculum sp.
TTACAATACGTATGATGCCTTGCGTTTCCTGAATGAATTTCTTATCGATATCACTTGTTTTTTTAGGGCGAATCAGCAGCTATCTCGTAATAAAAATAACAATTAGGATGTTTTGGATGGGCGCCAAGTTTCGGGTCAGGCTTTGTTGACCAACAGTGGTCCCGACACAGGCAGGGTATGGTGAACTCGGGATTGATTAATGGATCCTGTGCAGTTTGGGGGTGTTTTGGCTGGTGGAAACTCCGCAAGAGCGCTTGATTGCCGGACTGCAGAAGTATCGTCGACCTGTTACTGCAGGCATAACATGGTTTCAGGCGTATTGCAGTGAGAACTTGTGTGATGTTGTCTTTGAACCTTTCAATCATAAAGATTTACAACTATGGCAAACGAAACCCCCAATGAGTTCTCGAGCGCACTCGACAACCTGGTGGAAACTCTCGGCAAGCTTGGTCAAATCCAGATTGATCTTGTCGCCAACGGGATCAAATCGGCTGCATCAGCATTTGAACCATTGAGCAAGAGTTCAGTTGAGCTCGCCGAGGGAGCTGTAAATGCAGTGAACCAGTTATTGCAGAATGTAGCATCGGCCATTGCACCGAAACAGTAATTCATCTGTCAATTTTAAAAAGGAACGCGGCGTGTCAGGCGCAGATGCTTTAACGGTGCAGATACCTTCCGACACGGGATCGAGGGGCTTGCCATGACGGGGCCGGCTGTCGGGTTACCTTTGTTCATTCATGCATTAAGCGGTGCGGTGATTACCGGTGCTGGTGTCGACGTGGTTACTTCAGTCATGAGCCCTTTTCGAGAACAAATTTTAGAAGCAGCAAAGGGCATGATCATCAGGCATTTTCCTGGCGACAGTCAGGTTGTTCCAGTTATACCGGTTAAGGAACCTGTTTCCTCTATCGTGGCTGATCAGGTTTCGACAAGAGAGATATCATGAATCTTTCAGGCTCGATTGTTTTTCGTGTGAGGTTATCCATGATCCACATGATGAACAGGGAGTAGTTCTTCTCATGGCCGATAATGTTACAGTGATTCTTACCGGAGAGTCCTGTTGGCAAGCCATTAGTATTAAGCTACCACGAACGTTGTTTGAGATTTGTCGGATTTGAGAAAACTATTTAACCATTATAGCCATGTCAAGAATTTTGTGGTTACAGGCCGTCAGAGGGGCATGGACTTCATATGTCAAAAAAATGAATCAGAGTATGAATCCTCATAAAATGGAGACTTATCTCAGTCAGGAGATCGATATGGGGATGAAGCTTGAGGAATTTGCCGAGTCCGTGTTTATTGCAGGATTTGTTGAAGGTGAAAAGTATGCCAGGAGTTTCAAGGTCGGCGTGCATAAGTGCGAGCCCGAGCTGAATTGAAATGAAGCTCGTAACTGCCTATACAAAAATGATATGGTGTCATCGGAAGGTAATGGGCCCGGATTGAGTGGCGATGCACATCCTTGCATGAAATTATTTTTTGTAACCCCAAAACAATGGAGATCGCTGTAATGAGTCAGTCAAACCCTGTCGATATGGTGAAAAAGACTGTTGGAATTGCCGGGGGTGCAATGCTGATCGCTCCTGCTGCGCCGCTTGCCCCGCCTTTACTTCACGGTCTTGCCGGTATTGCTGTGGTTGGTTTCGGTTTGTTTGCTGTCGGCTCGCTGGTTATGAAGGGAGCTGAAGCACTTACAGGGATGGGTAACACTTTGAAACCGAAGGAGACGACTCCTTCAATCCGCTGACAATGAAGGGGTAGTGCCGGACATGACCGCAACGGGGGAGGCTCATCAAGTCCGCCTGCCAGCTCAACTGATCGTGTAACACGTGGAACAGCCAGGCAAAGCGATTCGGTGGCATTACTGCGCATTTCCTTCCTGACAATCTTATCATGCCATTTCTTTTGTTGTTAATCGTCCTGGACATGTTGATTTACAGGAAGTCAGCGTAGCTGATCGGTCGTATGCGCAAGCTTCTGTCCTTGAGCTGGACCTGCATTGATGGTCTTAATCCGGCTTCCCGGCAGTTTTGAAATCCTGAAAGATGACGGGATTCGTGAATCGAGTTTCTGCGAGGAGCTTGTCATGATGTTGATGAACCGTTCCAATAAACGGCTTCCCCTGATGGAGCAGTTGATGGGTTCACTCGGGACGGCCCGTGCTGTCGGAATGGTGTCTTGCCTGTCTTTTGCTGTGCGAATACTTCGTATATACATTGCCAGTCGAGATTGCCTGAATCCCCATTTTTTTCGCAAAAGCGGAATTCACGAATTGTGATTTCAACGTTAAACACATTGGCTGAAAGGTCGGAAAGGTTACTGAAAAGGGCATCGCCACGCACCGTGTCGATAAATAACGTGAAGCGTTATGAGGGTAATGAAGCAGATACTTACGAGATCTGAAACGGGAAATGCCGAAAATATGGCAAACGGACTGAGGTCGGCCATGCAGGAGGTTGCGCTTGCGGGGCTGGCTCGAAGCGGCTTTTTCGAACATGCTGCTTTTTGTGGCGCCACCTGTTTGCGGATATTTTATGGATTGTCGCGGTTTTCCGAGAGTCTTGATTTTTGTTTACTGAAACCCGATGCTGAATTTTCTCTGCATCCTTATCTGGATGTACTGTGGAATGAGTTTGCAGCAATGGGCCTGGATATGGAGATCCTGCTGAAAAAGAAAACCGGATGGAGTTGTTTCGATTCTGCGTTTCTTAAAAAAGATACCAGATTAGTTGATTTCGCGGTTAGTGGAGAAAGCACGCTTAAAATCACATTCGAACTCGATACTGAGCCGCCATCAGGCTATTCAATTGAAGAAAAACTCCTGATCGAACCATATCCGTCTTGTGTCACTTGTGTTGCATTATCTGACCTGTTTGCAGAGAAAATGCATCTTTTGCTTTTCAGGAACCATAAGACTCGAGGGTATGGACGGGATTGGTTCGATTTTGAATGGTACATCAGAAACCGGATCCCATTGAATTTTAAACACTTCGTCAATCGGTCCGTTCAAAGTGGCCATATGACACTGGCCAAATTCTCGGAACAGGATCTTGAGCGACGGTTGAAGAACCGAATCGACGCATTCGACAAGGGTCTGGCCAGAAAAGAGGCCTCTGTGTTTGTTCATGATCCTGACGCACTGGACATCTGGTCAACGTACTATTTCCAGCAGCTTGCATCTCGACTGATCATTATAAGGCAAGAGCTGTGAACGAGGCTGTTGCAGACCAATTGCCAGCAACATAAAGGGTATTGAAAACGAGCTGGTTCAGGAATGCTGAGCCATTCTTTAGTGGAATATATCTGCGAATGTCTGCCGGGAGAGATAACGGGCTCAGTTCTCAGGTGTCGAGCAAGGCAGAGATGCTTGAGCAGAGAGAGCGGACGGAAAAGGGTTTTTTGAGAACAATTACCCCTTCTTTTAAAGCGTTATGTTTTGCAAACATGTCAGCACTGTAGCCGGAAATGAAGAGTACCTTGAGGTCTGGAATAATGGTTCTGGCCAATTCGGAGAGTTCATATCCATCAATTTCCGGCATGATCAGATCGGTCAACATGAGATCGATACTCTCCTTGTACAGTTCAGTCAACTGCAGGGCCTGTGCTGGAGTATAGGCAGGTATAACGGTATAGCCGTTATTTTCAAGCATAATTTTGATCATTGTCACAACACTGTGTTCGTCATCGACAACGAGTATGGTTTTGTCACTGCGATCTACATGATTTTCTTCTGTCATGGAAGTTTGTTTTTGTCTCGCAGTAAGGGTGATTCAGAAGAGGTGTTTTCTTCACTTGAACCTGTTATATCGGTCATGTACAGTATGGTCGTTTTTACCTCTTCATCGGTCAGAGATGCATGGCCACATTTTGGAGGCATCATGCCGATCTTGCCATCGAAACCTCCGATCGCTTTTTCAGCCATGACATTAACAGGAGAGCGCGTCGAGATTTGCATAATCAGGTTTTGCTGTGCATAGCAGAAATGTTGCAGCAAGAGTTATGAGAAATGAAGGTATTCGTTTGCTTGAAATCAGGTTTATAGTAAAAAAGTACATCGTTTTTTGCGCCAGGACAACGCATTAATTCTTATTATTTTCGCCTCTCTCGATTAACAGATGACGTATAAATAAAGAATAAAGCCTGCTGGACGACCTGGTCTCGTGAGATTTTGTGAGGATTGATTCGTTGAACGGCAACGGGTGAGTCACGAGGTCTGGAGAGCGCGTCTGATCAGTTGGCAAGCAGGAGAAATCAACCGGGAATTACGGGGTTGAGATTTGTTATTTCAGCCTTGCTTTTGGCGGGTAAAGCTGAAGTACAGAACGCTGCCATGCTTGATCAGTGAAAATGTGATCACTGAACATGGTCGCTCTTCTCACGTTATTACGCGTTATTTTTTGAACCGATGGGGGATTTTATCCTGTTGCGGGAGTTCCCCGGAGAGTGAGCAGGACTTTTCAGGATATGCCACATCAACCGAGGGAAGAAAGCTGATCAAGAAAATCAACAGCAAAACTGCCTGTACCCCGGACTCCCTTTGCCGCCCGTTCTCCGACGGCAGCATAAATTACCGAGGCTGCCGTGGCCGCCCTGAGCGGGGAGTCAGTTACCGGTAAAAATGCGGCGATCAAGGCTCCCAATGTACAACCGATGCCGGTAACCTTTGTCATGATCTCATGACCGCCCGGGACCTGGATGACATCTTTTCCATCAGTGATATAATCGAACTCCCCGCTGAGGGCTACGACGGTACCGACAGAGTCAGCAAGCTTGACAGCGGCGTCCAGCGCCTCATTTGACGATACGGTAGAGTCGACCCCCCTTGCGTTACCTGCTGCCCCGCTGACCGCAAGAATTTCTGAAGCGTTGCCACGAATGACCGTCGGGCGAAACCTCATGAGCTTCTCGATAATTTTTGTCCGGAACGCCAGTGCTCCCGCAGCGACAGGGTCGAGGACCCAAGGGGTATCTGTCTGCCGTGCGACATCCGCCGCTTTAAGCATCGCCTCGGCAGTGGCTGCCGTGATTGTACCGACGTTAACCAGGAGCGCCTGGGCGATTCGCACGAAATCTTCAACTTCCTCGATGGCGACAACCATTGCCGGCGAGGCTCCGGCAGCAAGAAGCACATTCGCGGTGAAATTGGTCGCCACGTCGTTGGTGATGCAGTGTACCAGGGGATTATACCGACGCAATTGTGCGAAATCTTCAAGGACCTCCGGATGAGGCCATTCTCTACTGATTGTAAACGCGGTGATTTTTTCCATGATCCTGTCTCTCTCTATTGATTGAAAGCCCGATTTGCTTTCCCTGGAGGGGTATGAAATTATCCAAATATACGATTTGCTTCTCTGCAGGTCAGGTATTCAATCATTCCTTTTATCGTATCTCATTGCATTTCTTTTTTGCATTCATGCAAGTCGATTTGTTCGACAATTTCGGAATGATACGCGAATAAAGGTTCACCTGACATACGCCGCATACCAGACAGGCGGTATTTTTACGGTATCAGGCCGATAATACTATTGACAGTGAAGTTCATACCAATATTTTCACAACGAAAATCGGATGCCTGATGAGAGGAGTCGCCTTTGGTTTCGCCCGTTCACCCGGCAAACCGGTAGATCTGGCGCGGGTAGAACACGAGCTTGCCCGTTCAAACCGGATTTTTGGCAAGGTTCGGCAGATTTTCGCGCTGCGTAAACTCAACCCCCTCTATATCAAGAGCCTTGCTACCATGTTCATGGTAACGGGCAGTGCCAACTTTTTTGGTAAACCGGAGGAATATGAGGCAACGCTCGATCTGCTGATCGAGGAACTGTATGAGGCGGACTATATCCCGTCACCGCGCGGCAGGGTTGTTCCGCTCGCGTGGGTTGGAGGACGCAGCCCGGCATTCGGGCTTTACAAGACCGTCGATGTTGCGGTGGTGCAATCACCGCCTGGGCCACTCCCAATTCATGGGCACATGACTGGCCCAAGGCCAGGAATCCTCTCGAATCCATTGCCTTGCACATCCTGGGTAAAACCGGAGGGAATGGAATCGGCTCACCGGTTCATCGCCTGAAGCCGATTGAACGGCTGGTTAATGATTATGGCGCTAAGGGAATGCTGTTTTAATCATATCTCGGATGTTTCAGGGGGGTTCACCAGGAGATCCAGAGAGACCATTTCCAGAAACTGGGGATACCGTCTATCGGTCTGGAAGGGACTTTTCATGTCGGACCGCCCACGGGGCAGTTACAGACCAGGGTTCGTGCCTTCATTGAGATACGTTCATAAAGGATAGTTCACGGCCTGACCAGAAGGGTGTCAGTGCAGACCGGTTTACTGGTCAGGAGGTGTCCGGCATAATGACAGGATGATCGTTGTTTCAGCTTTTGCGTTGAACTGCAGGAAGCTTTCAAATGAACACAGCAATGCATTATCGATTGACAGACACAGTTGATCACGATGCCTTTGCCTGCGATAAACTGATTGCATGATGGGAAATAACAAGTTGAAGATTTTGATGCCCGCGATCTTTGTAATCCTTATTGCAGGATCATGGTCGTTTGCGGTCAGGAAGGAGGCAGCAAAGACAGAGGATGTCGTTATCCGGGAGATTCAGACGACAGCTCCGACGAACTGGGAACTGGCAAAAAAACTGACCGGTCGCGATATCCTTGCCGAAGAGGGAGTCAGGATTGAACCTGTTACCAGTATCACGGGCAACGGAGGGACCGTCGCGCTTCAGGCGCTTCTGGCCGGTAACGTCGATGTGGGCGGTTCAGCATGGCCGGCATTTATCAACATCATCGCACGCGGAGGCAGAATCAAGGCTGTTCTTCCCATGCATGCTACTACGAGCAGTAACGAAGGGGGAACCCAGGGGCTGATCGTCCTTGAAAACAGCAGCATCCGTTCCATCAAGGACCTCGCAGGCAAACGGATCGGTGTGAATGTGCTGGGGGCGGAAGCGGATTATGTCATTCGCCAGTATCTCAAAAAGAACGGGCTGTCATTTTCACAGGTCGAGCTCGTCGTCCTGCCGGTTGACAAGCAGGAGCAGATGCTTCGCAAAGGCCAGATCGATGCCATGTCATCAGGAGGTATTGGCGGGCCTTATTATGAAATGGCGCTTGAGAACGGCGGTGTTCGACAGATTCCCGGCACCACGAATTACGAAACCAAGGGTGAAACTGTTTTGAGTGCTATCGGCTTCAGGAATGATTTCATCGAGAAACATCCTGATGCCGTCAGGAGCTATGTCCGTGCATATGACAGGTCGAGACGCATCATATATGACGCTTTTCAAAAAGATCCCGAACGGGTGAGAAAAGCTTATGCGGAGGTCAGTATAGAGAGAGGGTCCAATCCTGCCCTTGCGAAGTATTTCAGGGCTACCAGTTGGACGCCTGACTTCCCATTGATTGTCGACAAGGATCTCCAGTGGTGGTTCGACCGGTTTGCAGAGGATGGAATCCTGACCGCGGGACAGCTGAAGCCCTCGGATATTTATACGAATGAATTCAACCCCGGGTACAAAAAACAGTGACGATAAGGACTGTTAATCTCAACTCCCGGACGATCCGGAAATCGGTTTACATGCAAGGGTAAAAACAATGCATCAGTGCAGTTGATGCAGATTAAGCCGCCGCAGTTTCGGTGCCAGCTTTGCCGTTGCGGCTACCACAGAGAGCGTCATTATCCCTCCGAAAATTACCGACGGCACCAATCCCATCAACCGAGCTGCAATGCCAGACTCGAAAGCTCCCAGTTCGTTGGATGAGCCGATAAAGATTCCGTTGATAGCAGAAACCCGGCCGCGCATGATATCGGGTGTTGTCAGTTGTATGATGGTCGTGCGCATGACTACTGAAACTCCATCGCAGACACCGGAGAGCAGCAACAGAAATGCGGCAACCCATATGTTTGCCGATAAGGCGAAAGAGATCATGCAGATGCCGAATCCAGCCACAGCCCCTAAAAGCCAGCGGCCGCCATGGAGATTGATAGGGCGGCGTGCAAGAACTATTCCAGTCATAAGGGCGCCTATGGCCGGAGCGGCACGAAGAAAACCGAGTAATTCCGGCCCGTAATGAAAGACGTCGGAAATGAATGCCGGAAGCATGGAAACGGCACCTCCGAACAACACGGCGAACATATCGAGTGATTGTGCTCCAAGAATCAGCTGGTTGCTGAATACGAATTGCAATCCTTCACCGATGCTCTTGAAGACAGACGGTGAGCTTCCTGACACGGGAGGCTCCTTGATGTTGATTGACAGCAGGGCAACTGCGGCACAAAGGCTCATCACACATGCAGTTCCATACGTGGCCGTTTTGCCTGTCAATGCGATCAGGATACCGCCCAGAGCCGGTCCCAGCACCAATCCCAGCTGAAAGACGGAAGTGCCGATTCCTGCGGCTCTGGCATAGACATTTCTCGGCAAAATCAGGGCGAACAGGGCGCTGTAGGATGGGGCGATGAATGCCCGGGCGATCCCTCCGAAGGCGACGGCGCCGTATAGCCAGAACGCTGGATGGCCGCCACTCAACCATCCACCCGATACGGCAGTCAGAGTCAGGGCGTTGAGAGCCAGCATCAGGCTGGCAGCGACTCCGAACATGCGCCGGGAATAGTGGTCGATCGCATGACCTGCGAACGGGGCACATAAGAAGTAGGGAATGACCTCAGCCAGCCCGATCAACCCGAGTGAAAGGGGGTCATGGGTCAGTTCGTATATGTGCCAGCCTACCACGACGGCGATCATCTGATAGGCCAGAGTGATGAAGACGCGAAATGATAACAGCTTGAGAAAAGGGCGATTCGCCGTGACTGAAAATGGCATTAATGCTATTGAGTTTATTGATGTGTTTTCTGCTGACGATCAATTGATGCGAGACAGGTCGGTGTCGGGATGGTTGCCGCAGCGCCTGTAATCGTTGAAATCGATGATCAGCCCATACTTTATCCTGAGCTGATTAAGCCCTCTTGCCACTCGAATACAGTACTCGAGCGAAGGGCCGACCTGATCCTCGAGGTCAGAGCCCGGCCGGACGGACCATGGGCTGCTCCATGTCGTGACGCCATGTTCGGCAAGGTATTCGGCCTCTTCGAGGGTTGCGTTCAGGGCTTCGTCTTCACTCGTGTAGCCGAATGGTCTGGCAAGTTCAACGCCTGCGACTATACCGGTTCCGACATAGCCTCTGCCGAAAATGTCGACGGCTCCGATAAGACGACGCTTCCACTCCTTGTAACCGATGGCATCCGCTTTGCCGGGGCAGATCCAATTGAATTTCTCCTCGTTGAGCACTTCGAGGTCGCTGGTGTAAGCCATCACGCCCGTCTCCTCGTTCAGGCGTCTCAGCTGCCTTTCGCTGAATGCCGAGGTGGTCACATCAGCAGGAAACTTTTTCGTCGCGAAGTTCTCTCCTATCGCCTGCAGGGTGTCGATATAAATATCCAGTTCCTTGTCGAATACCTCCTCACCTGACAACACCGAACCACCCGTAATGTGAATGAATGAAAAACGGCCGGGCTCCTTCAGTGCCTCCCGGATGGACTCCGATATTTCCCGGGGCTTGTACCGGCTTTTTCCGACGCCCTCCCTGACCTGCTGCTTGTTGTGGCTGTTGATATTGCAATAACGGCAGAGGTTTCCTTTGGTGCCGAAGTGACAGTAGCTCGATGCAGTGAGGTCGAGTCGTTGCGGACGAGCCGTGACGATGTCTCTCATTGGAATACCCGAGGATGTGACGAGTTCGTAATAGTGCGGCTTTTCAGTGAGGTCCACAAACTCGAGAACCTCATCGTTGTCAATCAAAGCCAGCTGTCCGTCGACGAGATCGATGACGTAAGGATTTTTTTCGAGAGGAGTCGGATCAGGCAGAATGAGGGTGCCGTCCTTCAACAGAACCGATGAAGGCAAAGGCTTGAGCTGACCGTCCCTCGTTCCGAAAAGGGTTCGTCCGCGAACCTGATGGATAGCCGGATCGACCGCACTCAGGGCGGCATCGGTGTAATGGACCCCGCGGAGGCGTACATCGGTTTTCAGGATGACCAGATGTGGTACATCCGGATATTTGGCGGCGACCTCTTTCAGGGTCAATCTCCGCTCTGCTGTTTGTGTCGCTGTGTTGGACATGAGATTATTTCTACTTTTGAATTGACTATTGATGCATTGTGAAATTACCGGGTAAGTAATACTGAAGATCAGACGCTTATTTGAAACATCTCTTCCCGGGAGGTGTTATAACGATAAACCGGATATTTTAGGATAGAAGAAGAAACAGCAAGGCGAGAGATGTATCCGGAAAGAAATGATGTTTCAGATATCAGTTAAACTCATGGTATCTGCGGTTGACAAGAAATAACGGAAGGTTAATAATCAATATCGGGTCAGCCGGCAAACTTATACCACAAAAATGCCTTATTCATGGGATGTATATACCTGCAGGGTGATAGTCGAGTGCTGTAGAAAAACGCGTTTTATGACCGTGCGTGTTATGACGCCTGTCAACAGATTAATCTCCGAAAACCTGATCGGCAAAGCTCGTCGCACCTTCCCGTTACCCTTGAATCCAGAAGCTTTGGCAGGCTGGGTATATTCGTGATCCGCCCAACCGGCCTCATCTTTTTATGATAATCGGCGAAGAAACATGTTTGAAATCCATGATGATCTCATTGGCCTTTCACGCATGATATTTATGCCATGTATGCGGTATTTTTATGTTATGCGTGATGAAATCATTCTTGTTTATGCTCTGTAAATTATATCTAACGAAAGTGGCCGGAGTGATGTCTGTGAGTGAGTGTTGTTGAAAGAGACGTGCGTGAACAGGTTACTTTGTTTATGGTATTTTTATGGTATTCGTAAGCCTGTTGTGATAGTTTATACCTTAATTATCGTTCTTTCTGTGCCGAATTGATGTTGGTTATGTCGGTATATGAAACAGGCGACAGGCATCCCTTGTTTGCGACGCTACCTGTCAGTTCCGGTCCGGGAATATTCAATCTCATCAAAATATCCTGCATCGTCAGGTCTGATATCTGAAGGGAGAAGGGCGTACGGTCAACGGGGTGTATACCTGATTTTCATGCCTCGCTGTCTGGAATGCCGACCATGATCGGTTTGTGTGAAATAATAATCTCAATCAATCAAGAGCGGAGCGAATACAACTATGAGCACTCTTAAAGAAAAGCTCTATCGGGAGCTTGCATTGAAGGTGGCGACGACGACCGACGGAATCAATTTCGAGCCGGACATATTCAAAAACCTGGATCTCGGTGGCCGGTATCAGGAAGAGGTACACTGTCTGTTCGAGCGAGCGTACGAAACCCATGTGGGCGTCAGGTTTCCTGTAGGCTTTTATTCGCCGCACGGGATTATCCATCCGTTGAGGTGGGATCGCCGCTCCCCCTACTCTCTCATCCATGATAACGGGGCGTATTACCTGGCTCATCACGGAAAAATCATCTATCCGGTTGAGTTTCTCGAAAGGCCGAAATATTACAGCCTGAAGACATCTGACGGTGTCGCCATGAATACTCTCGGCGTGTATGCGCAATATGGCCTCGTATCGGTGGCTTACAGCAACGAGTGCTCGCTCAAGGATCAGGGGCAGGATTGCAAATTCTGCAACATCAACGCAACGAAGGACACTTATGGCGAGGCTGAAAATATCGGCTGGAAATATCCGCACCAGATCGGTGAAATGCTTGCTGCCGCATACAGGGAGGATGGTGCGAGCCGTTTCAACCTGACGGGCGGGTTCGTCGCAGAGCGCCGCGAGGTCGAGTATTATCTGGATGTCGCCGATGCAGTCAGGGAGCATACCGGCCTGGATGATTTTAACGGCACTGTCGTCATCGGTGCACCTCATGACCTGAGCATCATCGACAAATATAAGGAGGCAGGTTATCGCACCATCGCTTCCAATATCGAGATATGGGACAAAGACATATTCAAGGCAATCTGCCCCGGCAAGGAACTTCAGTCCGGTGGCTGGGAGCATTGGGTGAAGACGCTGGAGTATGAAGCTAAGGTGTTCGGCAGGGGACGGGTGAGATCGAATATCGTGGCGGGAATCGAGCCCAAGGATTCGACTCTGGCTGGTGTCGAATATCTGGCGTCTAAAGGGGTCGTTTGCATGGCGACGACCTGGTGCCCGAATCCCGGGTCCGCCCTGGAGGGGCATCGTGCACCTGAACCGGAATGGTTCTATGACCTTTTCGAGAAAATAGCGGGCATTTTCAGACGTGAAGGTTTTACCTATGAACAGATCTATGACTGCTCGGCGGGAATTGGCGTTGTCCATGATTTTTACCGGATCGAGGATGAACTGATGCCGGTATTCAAGGGTCAGGTTGCCTGATCAAACAGCGATTTAGAAATACGGTTGAACAATACGTTGCGCCCACAGGCATGAGACATTCCGGCGGGCGCGACGCGTGAATGAACAAACAAGCACCAAGTATATGGAGCATTCCGATGAGTGAAAAGCATGGAAAGCATATCGCGATATATGGCAAGGGAGGGATCGGCAAATCCACCACAACCTCCAATATCAGTGCGGCCCTGGCTGATTCAGGTTACAAGGTGATCCAGGTGGGTTGCGATCCCAAGAGCGATTCGACGACCATTCTTCGAGGCGGCAACGACCTGCCGACGGTCCTCGATACCCTGCGTGAGCAAAGCAGGGTGCGCATCGAGGATATCTCGGCGGTCGGCTTCGGCGGAGTCCTCTGCATCGAGGCTGGTGGGCCCGTCCCGGGAGTCGGTTGCGCCGGCCGGGGCATCAATGCAGCGATTGAATTATTGCATGAGCTGAAGGTATTCGAAGAGTTCAAGCCTGACTTTGTGCTGTACGACGTCCTCGGGGATGTTGTGTGCGGAGGATTTGCTGTCCCGATCCGGGACGGTATTGCAGACCGTGCGTTTGTCGTGACCTCTTCAGACTTCATGGCGATCTTTGCAGCCAACAACCTGTTCAAGGCGATCAATAAATATGCGCCATCGGGAGGTGCCCGCCTGGGCGGAGTGATCGCAAACAGTATCCAGCACCCCTATTCACAGCCGCTGATCGATGATTTTGCAGCGCAGGCCGATGTGCC
This sequence comes from Chlorobaculum sp., assembly GCA_035560975.1. GTDB lineage: Bacteria > Bacteroidota > Chlorobiia > Chlorobiales > Chlorobiaceae > Chlorobaculum. The sequence goes on from DATMYL010000030.1 coordinate 13,099, forward strand.
GGTGATTGGCTATGTGCCCCGTTCGATTACTGTGGCCCAAAGCGAACTGTTCGGCAAAACCGTCATCGAGGCGCTCCCGGAGTCTGAACAGGCCGGCGTCTACCGAAACCTGGCGAGACATATCGACGAAAACCTCGATTCGGTTATCCCAAAGCCGCTCAACGGTCCTGAACTCAAGAAATGGGCCAGGACGTGGGGCGACAGGATTATCGCAGTCGAGACGGGAGTGGTTCAGAAAATGGAATCAATCTGACATCTGATCACCCTAATAAAGTATCCATGAGCCTCCTGAAAGCAAAATCACCCCGAATTCGCGAAAAACGTCTCGACACGCTCAATGCCTGGCTTGGAGATACGGCTGCTGCAATAGCGGAGTTTTCGGGTGAGGATACCGTTCAACGGATCCGCACTTTTTCCCAGGGCGCACAGGACGATCTCCTGTATGTACTGCGCCTGCTTGCCGGAATCCGGAACAGCGTCACGATTATCCATGCTCCCCGAGGATGTGCGGCCGCAGGCCTCTATCATCAGGTGACCTCCGGCCGGGGACACTGGATCGTATCCAACCTTGACCAGAGGGATACCATCATGGGTGCCGACAGGAAACTGCGAAAGGCTGTGACTGCCGCGCACAGGCAATACAGGCCGGAAGTGATTTTCATTGTTGCAAGCCCGGTAACGGCGATCAACAACGACGATATCCAGGCTGTCGTCGAAGAGTTGCACGAAGAACTCGAACTTCCTGTCGTTCCGGTATACGTGACCGGTTTCGCATCGCGAAATGCGGTGACCGGGTATGACATCGCCCTTCATTCCATCCTGAAGCATTCTGGAGGAGACCGTCGAGTACACCAACGAAGTTCGAAGGTCAACCTGCTTTCGGTCGTTGAGCACCCGGCTGATCGTTTTGAGGCTGAACGGCTTCTTTCGTCGCTTGGGGTCGACCTGAATATTCTTCCGGACGGGGCATCATCCAAAACCTTCCGTCTTGCCACCGAGGCCCGACTCTCCCTGTCCCTTGACCAGGACTCGGAAAATTATCTGGGAGTCATCCTTCGTGACGAGTATCGTGTGCCCTATATCGAACAGCCCCGTCCTGTCGGGGTCGAGGCAACAGGCCGATGGCTTGTCGCCGCCGGCCGTGCCCTCGGGATAGAAGATGCGGCCAGTGTGCTTCATGAACAGGAGTCCGAAAGGGTCCGGCGTGAATTGGGGGATTTCAGCCTTGAAGGCGTTCGCGTCTATCTTGCGCTCTCTCCGGCCACAGCATTCGCAGTAGCCGATCTCGTCGGGGAGTTCGGCGGGGAGGTTGCGGGCATCACCGTCAGCCACCTTGACAAGCTTCATACTGCGAGACTTGAAGTTCTTTCCCGGAGAAGTCCTGCACTTCAGCTCCATGTGGCTGACGGGCAACCTTTCGAGGAGCTGAACATCGTCAGGCGTATTGCCCCGGATATCTACCTCGGCGACGCAGCCCATCTCGGCCAGGTCGGCAGGCTTGGCATTCCCGTCGTATCCCTTGAAAATACTCCCGTTCTTGGATACAACGGAGTGACGGGTCTCGCACGATCGCTTTCACTTGCACTGCGGAACCGTTCATTCGGTGCCGCTCTTGCCGGAATCCCGACTTCATACACGGGGGCGTGGTATCGGCGAAGTCCCAACTGGCATATAAAAAAGGAGGTCAGATAGCATGTCGAATCATATCGATGGATCACGTAATTCCTGTGCCCTGCACGGAGCCCTTCAACTCATCGAGGCTATTGAAGGGGCAGTTCCTGTCATTCACAGCAATGCCGGTTGCGGCTATCAGCACTTCCTTGGCGTAAACCGCCTCAACGCCGGTGGTGATGCGTTCGGCGGTCCGCCGGTATCCAGCAGCAACATCAGCGAGAAACACGTCGTATTCGGAGGCAGTTCCCGATTGCGCGAACAGCTCAAGAACACGATTCAAGTGGTCGAAGGGGATCTCTACTTCATCGTTTCGGGGTGCTCCACTGAAATGGTTGGTGACGATATTCCCGCTATGACCAAAGAGGGGCGCGATCAGAATTTTCCCGTGATCTACGCCAATACACCAGGGTTTCGCGGCGACGTTCATCATGGGTATCAACTCGCAGTCAAGGCCCTCGTCGAACAATTGCCGGATCTGCTCAAGGCGGGACGGACTCGCACAGCCGGCCAGGTTAATCTGTGGGGAGTCATTCCTCACCAGGACCCTTTCTGGGCAGGGAATCTCGAGGAGATAGGTCGCCTGTTGGAAGGCATCGGGCTCAAGCCTAACCTGCTTCTCGGTTACGGTCAGGATGTCAACGGATGGCACAAGGTTCCGGACGCCGATCTCAATATCGCGGTTTCAATCTGGGGCGAAACGCCGGCAAAGTTGCTTGAAGAACGTTACGGTACACCAGCGCTCACTCTTGAAGGATTGCCGGTCGGAGCTGCCGCGGGGCGCATGCTGCTCGCCGTCAGTGAAAAACTCGGCATCGACCGTGAACGCACGGAGAGCTTTGTCCGATCCGAAGAAAACCGGTTGAACCGGCATCTTGCCGCCCTTGCCGACACCTATTACCGCGCAGGCTTCCAGCTGGAATTTGCGCTGGTCGGGGAGAGCGCCCAGGTCGTCGGTTTGAGCGAGTTCCTGACCTCTACGCTGGGGCTGATACCTCGTACCCTGGTTATCACCGACAATCCCTCCGAGGAGGCAAAAGCCACCCTTCAGTCGTTACTTGCGGCTCTTGTTGAAGGTTGGGGAACAGAGCTGTCTTTCAGTGAGGATCATATCGAGATTTCCGGCCTGATTCGTTCAGGCGGGGCCGGACTTGTGCTGGGGAGCGCTCTGGAGGAGCAGGTTGCCGTTGAACTCGGGTTGCCGTTCCTGCAGGTGTCATTCCCGCTTTCCGGAAGGGTGGTGATCAATCGCGGATATGCCGGTTACAAAGGAGCATCTTCGCTCCTCGAAGATCTGGGGAGCGTCATCCTTTCGCACGCCCTCCGAGCTGATATTTCGAGTCAGGATAAGCATTCCCGGTCGGGCACTGTTTTTTATACCTGACTTTATTTCAACATTAAGTATTGATTGCGCTCAATCGGATAACTGATTGGTTGGATAACAAAAGACAGGATGTCACATGAAGAGATCGCTTGGAGCCAGGACGCTCCTTTTTCCTACCCCGGTTCTGATGGTCGGGACATACGATGCCGCCGGAAGGCCGAACCTCATGAACGCAGCGTGGGGAGGCATCTGCAGCTCGGAACCGCCGTGTGTCGGCGTATCTGTGCGCAAGGCCAGATACACCTACGGGAATATCGTTCAGCGTAAAGCATTTACCATAGGAATTCCCGGCGAAAGGAACGTGGTTGAAGCCGATTATGTCGGAATCGTTTCAGGACGCACAACAGACAAGTTTGCCGCGACCGGGCTGACCCCGGTCAGAAGTGAGCTTGTGGATGCCCCTTATGCGGCAGAGTTTCCTGTGGTTCTGGAGTGTCGTCTGTTTCAGACGATCGAAATCGGCGTGCACACGCAGTTTATCGGCGAGATTATCGATGTAAAGGGGGATGCAGAGCTGTTCGACGATGACGGCCTTCTCGACATCATGAAAATCAGGCCGCTTCTCTATGACACATCCCATCGGGGATACCATGGCGTCGGACGGCTGGTCGCGCAGGCTTTTTCTGTCGGCAAAACAATATCATCGTGAGCCCGGCAAGGGAGGGTTCGATCAGGTATCAGGAAATCAACACCAAAGGCCATGTCACCATTGATCGTGATTGCTACAGTCGTTGCGAAAAGGGAGTCGTCCCAGCAACTCAGGAACGAACTGCTGAAGCTCGTTGCTCCTACCAGAAAGGAGGAGGGTTGTATCAACTACACACTCCATCAGGACAACGAAGATCCTGCTGTTTTCATTTTTTATGAAACATGGCAAAGCCCCGTACACCTGGAGAGGCACATAGCCAGTGATCATTACAGGGCATATGCCAGTGCAGCAGAAAGTTTGATAGCCGGTAAAGCTGTCAACAAGACGACACTCATTGGTTAACGGACCTCGATTAACGGTCCCGAAAGTCCGGTATGGAGTGCAAAAGAGCTGTCTGAAACGGTGGCTCTTTTCTGTTTGCATCTTACCGATCGATCAGTCCCGGCCGGGTCGGCACAGTGCGAATCAACATGGCCGCCTCGTGTCGATTTATGAGACGACTGCTGTTTAATTTTGCCTTCGGGTTATAACGGCAAGGCTGGTCGTCGTCCAGGTAGGTGCTTCGTCACGGTCTGTCGAAGTTCACAAGACGGTGTCGATCGGACACTCGTCATGCCTGCGGCAGGATGAGTACCGTCATTCAGGTATTATTGCGGTATCTGCTTGTATTTGATTCAGATAATGGTCGTAATTGACAATTGTGAATCGGTAATCGATGAGTGTTTTCATTCATCGGTTCCCGATTGCTGTTCTGTTCCAGCGTTTGATATGGCAGGGAGTTGATTTTTAATTGAAAAGGGCAGCTCTCTGTTTGTCATCTGCAACGCGAATCCAATTATATAACCAGAAGGGGAAAAAACGATGAGCCAAAAAGAGCATCTCGACGAAATCCTGCAATACATTCTTGATACGAAATATGCATTGCTTACCTATGTACGCAGTGACCTGACACCGATATCACGTACCATGGGCAGCTTCGCCCCAGATGGTGTCGATCTGGTTTTTTCAACAGGGAAGTCGACGGCCAAGGTGCTGGAAATCGGGAAAAACAGGCGGGTATCCTTCTTTTTCGAGCATGACGGCCAGGTGTCGGAGCATTGGAAGAGCCTTCTTCTGATAGGGGACGCAGAGTTGCTTTCTTCCGGTTCGTCCGATTACAACAAAGCTGTTGAGCGTTTGGCCGCAAAAAGTCCCCGCTTCAGGGAACGTGTCGAAAAAGGAGACCTCGACAGCGCAGCCATTTACAGAATCAACACCAGAGAACTTGAATATGTTGACCGCAGCAGGGGTAATTCTCCGGTAAGGGTAGCGATTGCCTGACAGCATATTCGCTGCAGCGGACTTATTGCATCGGGGGCTGTCGTCAAAAGCCGGTTGAGCTTTCAGGATTTTTTTAACGACTATAGCCGACATCATGATTCGGGATATGTCGTTCATTCTTTTTCCACAAGGCCTGATGTCTCAACCGGTCAAAAACAATGTGTCTGAATGAGTCGCCGGCCTCTTTTCCGGCAATCGGCAAACCTCCCCGGTTCTGTTGCCGGTCTCCTCTGGAAGAAAATATATGCGTCCTGCTTCATTGTGATTTGTCATGGGGTCAACAAATCCTGTTTTTCTTCATAACGCTCGTCTCTTTAAAACTCTGCTTTTGTGTCATTGAGTGTTATAAAATGAGGGGATGTCTAACCCATATCCAGGGTATATTTATGGTATATGTCGTTGGTTTGCTGGATATTTACTTTTATTGCCCATCGTTACCTGTTAAATGCAGTCGCCATGAATTTCACTGAAGATGAATCGTCATTTATCTCAGTAGGTTTATGCCATATTTGTGGTATGCACATCTATCCGGGATTATTCAGATAGTCATTAAATGACAGCTCTGGAAGTGATGTGTTATGCAATTGCCGATCATATCCGTTTCCCTCAATATCCATTATTATCCTTTCCTGAAAAGGGTGCTTACGGATGATGATATATGAATATTCCCGATACAAATATTTTCAATAACAACAGAAGCGAACTTTATGAATACCACCCTGACAGCGACATCTGAGCGTAAACTGACCCTTAACGAGGTGATCGCAAAATACTCCCATATTCCTCGTCTTCTCATCCTCAGGATCGATGCCCAAATCCGGGGGGTTCATTATACTGATCAGGCGCTCAGCGTTGTCGATCCTGCAATCCATCAGCTTCACAGCCGTGCTCGACACGGAATTAAAGATGAAGAGTCGAAACCGTATCCGGCCTCTCTCCTGCTGCGCGACGGGTCCCTGATTCTGACGTTCCATACACCGCTTGAAAAAAATCCATACCTCGTCGACCTCGTCGATGGGCGCCTGGCCCTGATTGATAACGATGAAATAATAGAGTTCGTCGAACTCTGGGAGAAACCCGCTTACTACAGGCTCGTTACCTCCTCCGGCATTCCGATGAAAGACATTGTCAGCGCACGCCCTCAACGGCTCGACCTGAGTTCTTCAACGTTCTGCCATTTCGGAGCCAAGAACAAGGGCTGCAAATTCTGCGCCATCTACCCCCAGGACAGGAAGAGCATCGCTCGCCGTGTCAAGCCGCAGGACATAACTGAAACAATTCGGGCTGCCATAAGCGAGCCGGGTCGTTTCTCATTCATCCACATTACGGGAGGGACGAAGCTTGGCGGCAAAGAGCTTCTCGACGCAGAACTCGAACACTATATCGAGACTCTTCAGGCGATCGGTGAGAACTTCACGACGAAAAAATTTCCGTGCGATGTGACTACCACCGCTTTCAGCGAGAAGCAGCTGCATCGGCTTTACGACGAGACGGGAATCATGGCCTACACGACCGACCTGGAGGTGCTTAATGAAGAGAAGTTCAACTGGATCTGCCCTGGAAAGTCAGAAACCATAGGCTACAGGGAGTGGAAGAAACGCCTTGTTACAGCGGTCGGCATTTTTGGCAGGGGTTATGTCGGAACGGGCATCGTGGCGGGGGTGGAACTCGCCAAACCTTTCGGGTTCACCAGTGAGGACGAAGCGCTACGCTCCACCCTGGCAGAGGCGGAAGACCTTGCCGCCAGTGGTGTCACCACATGGGGTACGGTCTGGAAGGTGCTTCCGGGAGCGGAATTCCGTGACCAGCAAGGTCCTTCCCTGGAGTATTGTGTGCGTCTGGCAGAGGGGTTGTATCAGTTAAGGGTCAAGTACGACCTGAAAGTCGATTTCAACGACTACAGACGCTGCGGAAACCACCCGGATGCTGATCTTTCCCGACTCCTGAAATGATTTTTCCACCTGTCCTGCGACTCATTGAAAGGGGGGCTTTTCAATGAAATTTTCTGATAAAAGCACCGTGTCGCATTACAAACCGGAGGAGCTTTCCAGTTGGGCGAGCCAGGTTTTGCAGGCGAATCATATGTCAGCTCGAGAAGCGGACCAGACTGCCCGGTTACTTGTTCGAAGCGACCAGCGAGGGTATTACACGCATGGCCTGGTGCGTCTGCCTTCATATGTCGATCGTTTGCGAGAGGGCGCAGTCAATCCTAACCCGGTAATCACTATTGCCCGGAATGCGTCAGCATGGAGTGTCGATGCTGACGGGGCGCTTGGGCAGGTGCTGGGTATGCATGTGATCGAGTCCGCCGGGCCCTATCTGCAGCGAGAACCGTTGCTCTGGGTCAACGTCCGGCGGACGGGGCATCTGGGCGCGCTGGGGATTCTGGCACTTGAAGCTGCAGAAGCGGGCTTTATCTGCCTGATGGGGCAGCGCACACCACCTCTTTTGGGTTTGCCAGGATTTCAACGTCGCGCAATCGGCAACAACCCCTTTGCATTCGCTGCACCAGCCGGTAACGGACGGCCGCCGTTTGTGTTCGATATGGCCTGCAGTGTGGCGGCAAGGGGGCATATTTTACTGGCGGCGCGCGAAGGAAAGCCTGTCCCGGCCGATTGGGCACTCGCATCGGACGGGACACCGACAACTGATGCCGGCGTTGCGGTTTACGGTATGCTTCAGCCCGCAGGAGGGTATAAAGGTATGGGGTTGTCCATGATGATCGAGTGCATGGCCGCAGCATTTTGCGCAGAGGCTGGTTCAGCAGGTGATATTTCCATGGAGGTGCATGCAAACGGCGCAGGGGGTCGCCAGAGTGCATTTTTTCTCTTTTTGAACCCTGCGGTCACAGGCGACCGAAACGCGTTTACCGAATATATGCACCACTGGATGGACCACTACGCAGAAAGCAGCAGCGAGGCCCGGATTCCCGGACATCGAGCCGACACTCTTGAGGCAGAGTCATACGAAAACGGTATTGCATACTCTTTGCAGATTGAAGCAGAGCTGCAGTGTTTTGGCCAGAGGTTCGGGATACAGATGCCGTCACCTTCGATATACTGAATCAATGTTCGTGAAATCACGAAAATCATGTTTTCATATATGCCTGAGCCTGAGGTCTTCATATCAATATCGAGTATTTGCCTGTCATTTGTATGTTCGATATTTCAGTGACGATACATCACTCTCATTATTTCTGATTGAGTGCCGGTAAATATTGGCGAATCATGACGGAAAGATATCTGCTGGGTAGCTTATTTCCGGTATGCAATATACCGTTTAGACGGGATTGATCGGTAGTATAATATTGCTGATTTTACGCAGTACACTTGATGGTGAGATAAATAATGCTGATGCATATTGTTTGTTTTTTCCTGTAGATCCGGATAGATGAAATAAGTATAAGAGGGCTGATTCCTGCATTTATGGGATCAGCTTTTCATTTGTTATGGATTCCTTGCTGGTGTCAGGATATGTTGTTTCGAGGAACTCTTTTTCAAGAATCAAGAAAAGATTATCGTGTCCGGATTACGTATTGTCAGCGCATACATCAAGCAGAACAGGGCGAGCTATTTCCTCGGGATCAGTCTTGTCGCGAGCGGAAGCCTTTTTGCTGCGCAGATCCCGCGTCTGCTCGGTCGCGTTACAGACAGCTTGCGGAACGGAAGCCCCGGGGTGGCCGAAATGGCCGGTTATGCAGGGTTGATCGTTCTCATCGGCGGAGTTCGTGTGGTGGCAGGCTGGGGCGGTCGCGTGCTTGTGCATCACAAAGGACGTGTGCTGACCTATCGCCTGCGCAAGGAGCTGTTTGAAAAATGGGGCACCCTCTCACCGTCTTACTACCATCGCAACAGTGTCGGCGATATGATATCCCATGCATTGAGCGATGTCGAGGTGGTACGTGAACTGGTTTCCCAGGGATTTAATCAGGGGATCAGCGCGACGGCATTGTTCTTTGGCGCCCTTGTGCTCATGGTCATGAATGTCGATTGGCGACTGACGCTCGCAGGCATGGGGCCTCTTCTGGTAATTCCCCTCCTGGTCAAGTGGCTTGGGCCGGCAATCAGGCTTCAATCCCAACGTGCCCAGGAAGCCATCGGCGACATGGCCCAGACAACTGAAGAGGTGGTTGAGGGCATTCGTGCCGTCAAGGCTTTTGGTACTGAGCAGGTCTTTATCAGCCGCTTCGAGGAAAGGGTCGATGCGATAGCCGAAGAGAAGATGCGTTTCGCCCATCTTTCAGCATTGTTCACCGCCCTCGTGCCCCTGATGGTCAACTTTGGCTTCATCCTGGTTCTGGGATATGGCGGAATACTCGTGACGTCGAAGATCATCTCCCTTGGGGATTTCGTGGCGTTCACGCTATATGTGGTTCTGTTGCGCCTGCCCCTGGAACAATTGGGCAATGTCGTCAATATCGTCCAACGCGCCGTTCCCTCCCTGGACAGGATCGATGAACTCTTCCATGTCGTGCCGGATATCATCGACAGCAATGATGTAATAGATCGTCCGGTTCAGGGCGACATCGAGGTCAGGAACCTCACTTTCCGTTATCCCGGAAGCGACCGGCTTGTGCTGGAGGATATATCGTTTTCTGTGAAACCGGGCCAGACCCTCGGTATCATCGGTTCCGTTGGAAGCGGCAAGTCAACCCTGGCTGATCTGTTGCTGCGTCTCTATGACCCTCCTGCAGGTACGGTCTTTATCGACGGGCAGGATATCCAGAAGTACCCGCTGACCCGACTCAGGGAGGGGATCGCCTACGTTCCCCAGGACGGTTTCCTCTTTTCCAGCACTGTGCTCGAGAACATAGGGTTCTCTGATGAGCTTCCCGATCGCGATCGGGCTGAACGTTGCGCGAAGATCGCTGCTGTCCATGATAACATCAGCAGGCTTGCTGAAGCATACGATACGGAAATAGGAGAACGGGGGATCCGTCTGTCCGGGGGACAGAAGCAGCGCCTGGCCATTGCTCGCATGATCTACAAGGATGCTCCGGTCCAGATCATGGATGATTCCCTGAGCGCCGTCGATGCTGCAACGGAGTGGAGGATCCTTGACAATCTTCGCCGTTTGTCAACGCCTGAAAGCGAACATAATGAGGGAAAGGGGAAGGTGACGATCATCATCTCCCACCGTTTGAGCGCAGTCCGGCATGCCGATGAAATCCTGGTGCTTGAAGACGGCCGCATCGTTGAGCGCGGTAATCATGCATCCCTGATATCCATTGACGGGATATATGCCGGACAGTGGTTCATCCAGACCGGCCAGTTCGGCAACAGTGAGACTGATGGAGCTGATGTGAAAGGCAAAAGAGCGATTCTGGAACCCGTTCCGGATGTAGAGCTGGACTGCCTTGAAGCCGGACATCAGGAGGATGTCTCATGAACGTGAAATCTCCTTCTCCGGGTGCGCTGGCCCCTTTGCTTCCATACATGAAGTCCCACCGCAAGGGCCTGGCAACAGTCTTTATACTCGTCGTGTCCGTCGTTTTCATCGATCTTGCACAGCCCTGGCTGGTGAAAGAGGCAATCGACCGCTACGTATCGGTTTCCCGGCCGGATCCCATGGCGATCATTCGCATGTCGGCAGCATATCTGGTGCTTGTCCTGCTCGCTTTCGGGCTCACCTATTACCAGGATACCCTGCTGCAGAGGATCGGCCTGTCGATCGTGCGATCGATCCGCATCGATCTTTTCAGGCATATCCAGAGCCTCTCGCTTCGTTACTTCGACCAGAACAGTCCCGGCCGTGTCATCACCAATGTGGTCAGTGATACCGAAGCGCTCAACAACTTTTTCACCCAGTTCCTGTCCAATACGTTGAGGGGCGGCTTCTCCCTTATGCTGATCATGGTGTTTATGGCGAGGCTTGACCTGGTCATAGCCCTTTACTGTTTCCTGCTCGTCCCGGTCGTGGCCGTTTCGGCATTCTTTTTTCAGAGGAAAATACAGTCCATCAACGCGGAAGTCAGGCATCGGCTCGGCCTTCTCATAGGCTTCCTTGCCGAGAATCTGAACGGTATGGCTATCGTGCAGATTTTTCATCAGGAAGCCAAACAGCAGAAGCGGTTCGACGACAGGAACAGGGTGCTGCTTGCTGCTACCATCAGGGAGAACCGTTGGTTCCTGCTCTTTTTCAACGTCACCGAAATGCTGGCAGATCTTACCGTGGCAGCTCTTGTCTGGTTCGGGGGAAAAGGAGTGATCGAAGGGACTATATCTTTTGGCGTGTTGTACGCTTTTGTCGGATACATCAGGCGGTTTTTCCAGCCGATTACCATCATATCGCAACAGATGAACATCCTGCAATCCTCGATCGTTGCTTCGATGCGCATAAGCAGTACCCTCGAGGAGGCCCCGGATATCAAGGAGGTTGCCGGTGCAAAAGCGCCGGAGGCAGCCGGCGGTATAAAGCTTGTCGGCGTTTCCCTGGCCTACCTTCCCGGTCATCCTGTGCTGCATGATATCAACCTGACGATCCGACCCGGCGAACGTGTCGGTTTTGTGGGGGCTACCGGGGCAGGCAAGAGCTCGATCATGAACCTGGTTACGAGGTTTTATGACGTTACCGAAGGGGCTGTTCTTGTCGACGGCAAAGACATTCGCCAGTGGCCGCTGGATATGCTGCGGCGGACAGTCGGCATTGTTCAGCAGGACGTCACGCTGTTTGCGGGTACTGTTACCGACAACGTGCGGTTCTTCCAGCCTGGAATTCCTGAGGAACGGGTCAGGGACGCCTGTCGTCTTGTCGGGGCTGAACCCTTTATTTTGCGCATGCCACAAGGGTACGACACAATCCTGTCGGAGCGAGCCGGCACTCTCTCCGCCGGCGAACGACAACTTCTCTCCTTTGCCCGGGTTCTGATATTCGACCCCAGGATCCTGATCCTTGACGAAGCGACATCGTGTCTCGATTCCAGGGCTGAAGAGGTACTGCAGCAAGCCATCCACAGGGTTTCTGCCGGCCGGACACTGCTTGTCATCGCTCACCGGTTGTCAACGGTGCAGGAGATGGATACGATCTGTGTCCTTGAGCAGGGGCGGATCGTCGAGGCCGGTACGCACGTCGAGCTACTCGGGATGCAGGGTTACTACTGGCGCCTGCACCAGTCCCGGATGCTGCTTGACGAGGTGGCTTGAGCAGAGCGATGCCCTGGACTGAATGGTGCTTTTGCTGTATCGTGATCGGTAGGCAGGACAGTATTCCGGAATCGAACGATATAGTCGGACGGTCATCCGTCATCCCGGTACTTTCTGCCGAATGTTCAAGCACCCCAGGGAATATTCGGTGAATATGAACTTTCTGAAAGACAAAATATTGAATATCGACTGTTCGCTATGTTGCTTGTCTGGTTTGCGGGATACGTGGCTACTCTCTATTGGGTATTTTTATGGTATATGTTTGTTGTTTTGTCAGGGATTGTCTTTTTTGCTTCGTGGTTAATAATCAAAGATAGATGATATGGTTTTCAGGGATGGATATATCTCGCTCCTTTCTGGAGGAAACTGTTCGTGTTGTAAGGGGTACAATCATTGTAGGATGATCGGCTTGCATACGTAGGAATATTTCTGTTCTGCCAGTTTATGCGAAGGCCGATTCTCGTATGCAGGGAGTTGGCTTTTTTTGTTTCACGATGTTCTGGATTTTATAAAATAATAATGCAAAGATTTCCGGGGGATATTTCATGACTGCGATATTACTCGATAAGGTTGAACGTAAGTTGACTCTGAATGAGGTTATTGAAAAATATCCTGACGTGCCACGCATCGTCATCCTTAAAACCGACGTGCACCTGCGCGGCGTCCATTTCACCGATGCAGCCCTTGGCGTTGTCGATCCTGCGATCCATCAGGTTCGGGGAAAGAGCCTTTTCGGTTCGAGGGACGGGCAGATCAAGCCGTTGCCGGCTTCACTCCTTTTGAAGGATGGCACCCTGATTTTACCTGATCCTACACCGCTCGAAAGGAGTCCCTACGTCATCGATCTGGTCGACGGACGCCTGGCATTGATTGATAACGATGAGCTTCTGGAGTTTGTCGATCTCACGGAAAAGCCGCGTTACTATGATCTCGTCACCACCTCGGGGATTCCAATGAAAGAGATCGTTACGGCTCGTCCGCAACGGCTTGATCTCATTGTGTCAGGTTACTGTCATTTCGGGACCAGGGGGAACAGCTGCCGTTTCTGCGATATCAACAGCCATAACAGGCAGCAGGCCAAAGAGGGGGTCGGGAAAAGCCGCTACAAGCCCCAGGAGATATCGGAGACCATAAGGGAGGCCCTGAAGGAGCCCGGCCGTTTCTCATTCATTCATCTTACAGGCGGCTCGGTGCTTGCCGGCGATGAGGTTTTCGACAGGGAACTCGAACTCTATATCGAAACGCTGCAGGCGATCGGAGAGAACTTTGCTACAAAGAAGTTTCCCGTCGATGTGACCACTTCCGCACTCAACGAAAAGCAGCTGCGTCGCCTGAATGACGAGACGGGAATCATGGCGTACACAAGCGATCTGGAGGTTCTTAACGAGGAGAAATTCAATTGGGTCTGCCCCGGTAAAGCAGATTCGCTCGGCTATAAGGAGTGGAGGAGCCGCCTTATCCGTGCTGTCGACATATTCGGGAGAGGCTATGTCGGAACAGGTATCGTCACCGGTGTGGAACTTGCAAAGCCATTCGGATACACCAGCGAGGACGAAGCCCTGCGAGCAAACCTTGAAGAGGCGGAATACCTTGCAGAACACGGCGTCACGACGTGGAGCAGCCCATGGGTGGTCCGTCCGAGTTCAGACTTCCATGACCAGAAAAGCCCATCGCTCGAATATTGTATCCGATTCGCGAGAGGTCTCGATCAATTGAGGGTCAAATACGGGCTGATCATCGATTTCAACGACTACAGGCGTTGCGGCAACCATCCCGATACCGATCTGTCCCGTGTTCATTGACGTCGTTCGCCGCGGCACAGCTATTGTAACAGGAGAGGATTAAAAAACATATACCAACAGCATAACAGGAGATGCAGCATGAGCGTTCAATTGTCCCAGGAACTGATTTCTATCATAAACGACCACCGATCCGTCAAGGCCCTTGCTACCGTCGATGATTCCGGAGTCCCGCATGTAGTGGTCGATCACTCCATATACGTCGCGGAAAACGGAAATATCCACTATCTGGAACATCTCGAATCTTCCCGTAGCAACCACAACCTTGTCGGCTCCATCTGGTTTGACCGTAAGGTGTCAATCGGCGTTCAGGGGGGCGACGACAAGAAATTCCAGATCAAAGCGTTTCCGGTAAAAGTGCACATCACAGGGCCTCTTTTTCAAAAGCATTATGTCGAACTCCGTCAAAAACTTGGCGACGTCGACCTTACCGGCGTATGGGAATTCCAGCCGATAGAGGTGACTGACGAAAGCCTGAAAGCGCTCCAGCAGGATGAAGAGGCCAATCGTCCCATATTCCGCCATCTCGACCGGTTTGCGAAAATACAGAGCAACAACTGACTCGGACGGTGAACGAGGTTGTTTTCCCGCACAGCTGGAGTGCAACGAGGCAACCTCATCGATAAGATTTGAAAACAGAATCCTTACAGAGACAAGCCTGGAGTTGAAATGATTGACTTATTGCGCAAACGCCGAAGCATCCGGAAGTTTTCCGACGAAAAAGTATCACAGGAATCCATCAGCACCCTCATTGAGGCGGCCCTTCGTTCGCCTTCGTCACGAGGCATCAATCCGTGGGAATTCATAGTCGTCGATGATCCGGAGCTGATCGCGGAACTGTCGAAAGTGAAGCCGAGCGGTTCGGCTTTTCTGAAAACGGCTCCTCTTGCAATAGTGGTCAGCGCAGACAGTACGAAGTCGGATGTCTGGGTCGAAGACTGTTCCATCGCTGCGATCATCATCCAGTTGGCCGCATCTTCACTGGGCCTGGGCAGTTGCTGGATCCAGGTTCGCAAACGTCAGCACGATCCGGAAATAACGGCTGAATCCTATATCCGTGAACTCCTGGGATTGCCGGGGCACGTGACGGTATCATCAATTATTGCCATCGGGCATCCTGCCGAGGAGAAGCCCTCCGTACCCGGGCAGAACCTCCAGCACGACAAGGCAAGGTTCAATTCCTGGAGTTGAAGCATTTCCTCAGGCCGGCACTGCCGAACCTTTTTTCAATGCCCGGAGGGGCTGGACACATCTGGAGTGATGTTGCCGTGCCGATCACTTTTTCCGGAAAATCAATTTTATGACATAATCAGATAACGCCATGTCCAATACACTAACGCTAACCTCAGAACGTGAGCTGACCCTGAACGAGGTTATCGTCAAATATCCTCATATTCCGAAACTGATTATCGTAAAAACCGCGATTCAGATCCGCGGGACCCACTACACCGATCAGGCTCTGAGCATCGTTGATCCGGCTATCCACCAGCTTCACAGCCGGGTTCTTTTTGGAAGAAAAGAGGGAGAGTCAAAACCGTATCCTGCATCTCTCCTGCTGCGCGATGGCTCAGTGATTCTCAGCTTCCCAACTCCGTTGGAGAAAAATCCGTTCATTGTCGATCTTGTGGACGGGCGCCTGGCCCTGATCGACAACGATGAGGTCGTCGAGTTCGTCGAACTTTGGGAAAAACCCCGTTACTACGGCCTCTTTACCTCCTCCGGTAAACCCATGTACGAGATCGTTACCGCCCGCCCGCAGAGGCTTGATCTCAGCGCATCACATTTCTGCCACTTCTGGTCCAAAGACAAGGGTTGCAAATTCTGCGCTATCTACAGCCATACAAAACAGACTTCAGGCGGACGCATCAAACCCCAGGACATCTCTGAAACGATAGGTGCGGCAATAAGTGAGCCTGGCCGGTTCTCATTCATCCACATCACAGGCGGTACGCAGCTTGGCGGAAAAGAGGTTCTGGACAGGGAACTTGAGCATTACATCGAAACGCTCCAGGCGATCGGAGAGAATTTCGCCACGAAAAAATTCCCGTGCGACGTGACGACAACGGCATTCAGTGAAAAGCAGTTGCAGCGTCTGTACGACGAAACGGGCATTATGGCTTACACCACTGATATCGAAGTGCTTAACGAGGAGAAATTCAACTGGATCTGTCCTGGAAAGGCTGAAACCGTTGGTTACAAGGAATGGAAAAGGCGCCTTGTTTCAGCCGTCGGCATTTTTGGCAGAGGATACGTTGGGACAGGTATCGTCGCAGGAGTCGAATTGGCCAGGCCGTTTGGATTTTCCAGCGAGGACGAAGCTCTTCGGGTGACTCTCGAAGAGGCGGAAAATCTGGCCGAGAATGGAGTCACCACCTGGGGTTCGCCATGGAAGGTTATTCCCGGTGCCGAATTCCACGACCAGAAAAGTCCCTCACTCGAGTATTGCGTGCGCCTGGCTGACGGGCTTTATCAGTTGAGAGTAAAATATGGGCTTAAAGTCGATTTCAACGACTACCGCCGTTGCGGCGCTCATCCCGATGCTGATCTGTCCAGACGGTTGTGATACGATATATAATTGCATTAGAGGTATGCACAAGATGCAATGCTTTATATGTTTTGCTTCGTAGACAGGCCAAATATTTGTTGAGTGCAGCCTAATTGTGGTATGAAATATACCTCATAATAGGGATTTCGCGGTTATTATATATTCCCTATTATATTCCCGTTTTCCGGCTTGAAAGGGGTGCTTAAAAAGATGGCATAAGAGGCGTGTGCAAGATGCAGTGCTTCATATGTTTTGTTTCGGCGACAGGTCATTTATTTGTCGGGTGCAACCTGTTTGTGGTATGAAATATACCTCATAACAGGGATTTCGCAGTTATTGTTTATTCCCTATAATATACACGCTTTCGACAGGTTCATTAATGCGACCTGTCAATGGATTGTTTGTTGTTTTTTATAAGTAACAAAATAAGTGCCCTCTGTCAAAGGATCTTCATATGATAAATATCTCGATTTTCAGTATTCCGTATTGTTGTTTTACGGTGTAAAGGTTCGGCAACCCCATGGGTTTTTTACAGTTGAATTCGTCAATCAATTAATTCATTCATAGCATAAAAGGAGTTATATGAGAAATATTAAGTGGGCTGCAATAGTGCTTGGAGCCCTGTTGATCGGGAACGCCGATCTTCATGCTGCCGAGCAGATAAACTCCGGCTCTCCGGGGGCTCAAGGCATTGTTGCAGATAGTCAGAACGCTGAAGCAGCGGCAGCAACAGAAGCAGATGCAGCGGCAGCAGCTGATGCAACAACCAAGCCTGTTACGAGGGCAGAGCTCGACGGCATCAACAGTCAGCTTGCTATCCTCAATGACCAGCTGAACAGGACGTTGACATTGAATACGGCGAGCACGACCCGTTCTCTCAAGATAGGTGGAACCTTGCAGACTCGTTATACTTTTCTGGATTCCAATGATACAAAGGGAGCTGCCAAAACAAAGGATGCCAGCGCATTTTCAATTCCTGCTGCGAGCATTTCGCTTACCGGGAGCCTCAGGAAGGATTACGCTGACGGCAGGAACCTGGACTACGCGGCAGGTTTCCAGGCGGCATCCGGAAGCTCATGGAATCTGCAGGTAACAGATGCTTACCTGAAGTACAACATCCTTCCCACACTTGATAATGAAAAGCCTTTGCTTTACGTCCAGGTCGGACAGCAGAAAAGACCTTTCGGCGTCGAGCCGCTGGCGACTGAGGACAAACAGCCGGCGATCAATCTTGCAACATTTGCAGGGACGGGTGGCTACAGCCTCTCTACAAGGGATATCGGTATCCAGATCAAAGGTGACCTGTTTCCTGCCGTAGATACAGGCTACGGTTATCGGGTGCCCCTGATTGAATACTCGCTGGGCCTGTTCAACGGTTCGCTTCAAAATGCTGCTGACACCAATCGCAGCAAAGATGTGGGAGGCAGGATCGCTTTCAATGCGCCGGTGGACTACAACTCTGACTTCCGCGGCCTTACTGTCGGCACTTCATATACGACAGGTCAGGGTGACTACACCACAGCCGGTACTTTTGGTAAAGCATCGAAGACCAGATGGGGTTATGACATCTCCTATGTCGCATCTCCGGTTGGCTTCACTGCGGAATATGTGAAAGGCAGAGACGAGCATGGAATAGACTTGAAGTCTGTCACACCGGTAAAGTCCGACGGCTACACCCTTACGTTTTTCTATCAGTGGGGTGAGCAGTTCCTGAAAAGCGTGCGTTCCCAGGCGCGTGCAGACGACTGGTGGCCGACGACCTATCAGCCATTCATTCGCTATGACCGCTGGGATCCCAATACTGCTATCGCGAAAAACGAGACGTCGATCTGGACTTATGGCTTCAACGTCTTCTTTGCTGAAACGACGAAGTTGCAGATCAACTACAACGTCAGTGAAAACAGGGATCTGACAAATGCGGACGTCAAGGCTGCCGGCAAAGGCTCATTGAGGAAGCACGAAGTGGCCGCACAGTTCCAGTATGGTTTTTAAGAGACTTCAACACAATTACAAGGAGATTTTCGAGATGAGAAAATGGATAAAAATGCTTCCGTTGCTGGCGGCAATACTGTCAATATCTGCCGTTGCACATGCGGTCGACAAACCGTCGGTGATCAGATTCGTCGTGCCGGGTTATGTTCCTGAAAAAGCATCGCCGACACAGCTGCTTTTCACGGTGGTGTGGGAGCAGAACCTATTGCAGCAGGAGTTCGCAAAAGATGGTATCAGGATTGAACGGATCCTCACGAAACAGGCCGGCCCTGGTGTTAATGAGGCTTTCGCGAATGGCAAGGCCGATTTCGGCCAGTGCGGTGATTTCCCGCTGACTGTCGGTAGAGCCGGCGGGTTGAAAACCAAGCTGATACTTGGACAGGAGAATGGTTCCACAACCTATATCATTGCCCGCGCAGGATCAGGCATACGATCGATACAGGATCTCAAAGGCAAGCGGGTCGGATACCAGAAAGGCACAAACAGCCAGCCTGCTATTATCAAGATCCTTGCATTGAACGGTCTGACGCTCAATGACATCAAAAGCGTAAACGTTACGAATGCTGATGCATCCGCATCACTTGTCGCCGGAACCATCGATGCGTTGTTAACTGGTTACGACAGGCCCCTTGTCCATCAGGGCGTTGCCGTGGACGTATACAACAATGCAAAACAGGACTATGATTCAAGAGGCAAAAACGCTCTGATCGTTTCAGAAGATTTCGCTGCCAAGTATCCCGATATCACAAAGAGGCTGGTCAAGGTGTTCCTCCGGGCCGGGTATTATGCCTCACAGGAGAAGAACAGGGCTGCCCTCAATGCTTCACGGGCGAAGTTGGGGGCCAACTATACGTTTGCTGTCCAGGATTGGGTCGGACAGGACCTGAAAGTGAAATTCAATCCGCTGCTCAAGAAAAGTACGGTTGATTCCTACAAGAATCTCCAGCAGTTCGCCCTTAAAAACGGGCTTATTCGTCAGGGATTCAATGTCGATACCTGGGTCGATACCCGTTTCCAGGATGCGGCATTGGCAGAACTTGGCCTGCAGAATTTCTGGGATCGCTGATTGCAGAAACAGTTTGACCGGTGAGCGGGCATTCATGTTCGCTCACCGGTCGAATCATATGTCCGGTATAGGTATTACGATGACCATGCTGTCGAAATGAGAGTTATCGAGTGTGTGAGTCCTGGAGTGAAGGAACGTTATTTGTGGCTTTTTATTGATCATGCCTGGTGCCGAAGGGGCACTAAAACGAATCAAAGTATAGTCATGTGTATGCGGTCATGATGTGGTTTGAGGGCTTTAAGAATAACAACGAAACGATGAATTTATTGTCCTCTGATACCTGATGTCAATCATGAAGGACTGAATGACAGCTTATTATCGATCAAATCATGAGCAAGAATATTACGGATAGATATCAATGGAAAGACAGGCTGCTTGGTTTGTTAGTCCCTGTTCTCCTGCTGATTGCCTGGCAGGGCCTGGTTAACCTCAAACTGTATTCGGACCTGATACTCGTTCCTCCAACTAAAGTGTTAAGCACCCTGGTCTACCTTGCGGGGACAGGGGAGCTGACTACCCATATCCTGGTGAGCCTTCGCAGGGTTTTGACGGGGTTTCTGTTCGGTGCCAGCTCAGGTTTTGTCCTCGGTCTTTTCATGGGCCTTTCTGAATCGACAAACAGGACTCTCGGGCCATTCATCAAGGCGCTCAAGCAGGTGCCTGAATTTGCCTGGATGCCGATGATCATATTGGTTTTCGGTATGGATGAGCTCGCTAAAAATGTTTTCATAGCCATCGGGGCTTTTTATCCGATGGTTTACAATACCTATCAGGGGGTGAGCAGCGTGCCCAATAAATATCAGGAACTCGCAAGGGTATTCGATTTCAAAAATATCAGGTTCCTGAGCAAGGTGATCCTGCCCAGTGCGTTGCCCTCTATCCTTACAGGTCTGCGCCTGAGCCTTGGATTGTCCTGGATGTTCGTTGTCGGCGCCGAGCTGTTCGGCACTGATTCGGGCATAGGGTATATGATGTATTCCGGGCGTGAAATGTTTCAGATAGATGTGGTCATAGCAGGCCTGGTAGTTATCGGCGCTATCGGTTTTATCATGAACGCCCTCCTGAAGATGATAGAAAACAAGGTGCTGGTATGGAATGTATCTGTTGAAGGAGGAAAGGGTTAAGAGTATGAATATCCGTAATCAGATAAAATTGAGGATTGGCAGCCTCGCCCTGCCGTTGGTTCTCTTCATCGTATGGCAATTCATTGCATCCCAGGGATATATCCTGGCGATGATACTGCCTTCGCCGGCAACGGTATTCAATACGTTGATAACAAACATAACCCAGCATGATTTGCTGCTTCATGTCGCAGCAAGTTTAAAACGGGTGATTGTCGGTTTTCTTGTCGGCACCGTGAGCGGATTTGCCCTGGGGTTGTTTATGGGATTGTCCCGTACAGCAGAAAAGATATTTGCACCCACTTTTCATGTCATACGACAGGTGCCGGTCATAGGCTGGATTCCGCTGATAGTGATGTGGTTCGCAATAGCTGAAGTTCCGCAGATCATCATCATATCCCTTGCGGCTTTTTATCCGATGACCCTGAATACATTCGCAGGTGTACGGAATGTCAGGAAAGAGTATCTGGAGCTGGCTTCGGTGAACGGATATAAGGGAATAAAGCTGATAAGGAAAATCATTGTGCCCTCAGCGCTGCCTTCCATTATCACAGGTGCAACCCTCAGCCTTGGAATGTCATGGGGGATCATGATGGCCGCTGAGTTTTTTATCGATACATCATATGGAATCGGAACAAGAATCCAGGCAGGAAGATCGAGTTTTAATATGGCGCTGGTCCTGGTCGGAATATTTACCATAGGCTTGATTGGATATGTCTTGACGGTAATAATCGAAACGCTGGGAAGAGTCGTGAATCAGGGCCGCGATGTCAATAAAGAAATCTAAATCAAGGGATGTTGAAATGTCTACGTTGAAAGGTGTTATAGAGATCAGGAACCTGAGCAAAAGCTTTGTTGTCGACAACGATGAATTGAAGATCCTGAATAATATCAATGTGACCTTCTCTTCAGGTGAATTCATTTCGATCATCGGCTCGAGCGGTTGCGGAAAGACAACGCTTTTGCGCATCATGCTGGGATTGGAATCCGATTATGAGGGGCAGGCCCTGGTTGACGGTGAGCCGATCGAGGGGCCTGGTTTGAATCGAGGTATTGTTTTCCAGGATCACCGGTTGCTGCCCTGGTTGACTGTAAAGGAAAACATCGCTTTCGGCCTTGACAAGCTTGGTCGGAAAGAAAAGGAGCTCGTTGTGGCTGAACACCTCAAACTCGTTGGCCTGAACGGTTTTGAACGTGCATATCCTTCCCAGTTGTCAGGCGGCATGGCCCAGAGGGTAGCCATAGCGAGGGCATTGGCGAACCGGCCGGAAATACTTCTCCTTGATGAACCGCTGGGAGCACTGGATGCGCTTACCAGAATGCATATGCAGAAAGAGCTCGAGCGTATATGGCAGCTTGAAAAGATTACCATGATCATGGTGACGCACGATGTCGATGAGGCAATATACCTGAGTGACAAAGTGGTCATCATGTCTTCTCGTCCGGGGGTTATAAAAAAAATAATAGACATACCATTTGCCCGGCCGCGTGACAGGGCAAGTTCCGAATTTATTCATATAAAAGCACAGATATTGAAAGAGTTCCATCTCGGGACAGAATATCCATTCGCTTATGCAATCTGATGGTATGGTAATGAAATTTATATACGATACAGTCGCAGATAAATATTTGTCCGGGAACAATTTCCCTCTGGATGCAAGTGGCGGAATCAGGAGTGATGTTCAGCTGGTGAGCAGCTGTTGTCGTCGCAAAAATAAGAGATCGTTTGTGCGGCCTGTGGCGCTGCAACATTGATGACAATGCCCGCTTATGATATGGTGGGCAGTTATACCTGAAATACATTAAGAAGAGATTAAATCTACAAGACGATGAATAACAAGTTGAAAATAGTGATACCCGCGATCATAGCTGTTCTGATCGGATTGACATGGTGGTTTGTAGCAAGAAAAGAGGCAACAAAGACAGACGTCGTAGCTGTTCGCGAGGTACAGACGACCGCTCCGACGAACTGGGAGCTAGTGAAAAAACTGACCGGCAGGGATATCCTTGCAGAAGAGGGTGTAAAAGTCGAGCCGGTCTTCTCTCTTCCGACCAACCTCGGCACGACATCCGTTCAGGCTCTTCTCGGCAATAACATCGATATCGGGGGTGCCGCATGGCCCTCGTTCATCAATGCGGTCGCTCGCGGAGGTAAAGTCAAGGCGGTCATCAATATGAATGTCACAACCCGGGACAATGAAAGTGGTACAAGCGGGCTGCTTGTGCTCGAGGATGGCAACATTCGCACCATCAAGGATCTGGCAGGAAAAAGGATCGGGGTCAACGGGCTTGGCGCAGAGGCGGATTACGTCATCCGTCAGTTCCTCAAAAAGAACGGGCTTTCAATATCACAGGTTGAACTCGTCACGCTGCAGGACGACAAGCAGGAGCAGATGCTTCGTAACAGGCAGATCGATGCTGCAGGATTTTCCGGGAGCGGCGGTCTTTACTTTGAAAAGGCGGTCGAAAACGGTGGGGTTCGACAAATTCCGGGCACCACGAACTACGACACCAAAGGGGAGTCAGTTCTCAGCGGCATGGGTTTCAGGACGGATTTCATAGAGAAGCATCCTGATGTTGTCAGACGATACATCCATGCTCTCGATGCAGCTCGCCGCATCGTTTATCAGGAGTTTCACAAAGACCCTGAGCGTGTGAGAAAGGCATATGCGGAAATCAGTACACAGAAGGGAGGCAACCCCAAACTGGCAAAGTATTTCCGGGCCACTCGATGGAGTCCGGACTTCCCGGTCATCGTCGACAAGGACATCCAGTGGTGGATTGACCGCTTCGTCGAGGACGGTACGCTGAAGCCAGGCCAGATAAAGCCTTCGGACATTTATACGAACGAGTTCATCGACCAGAAATGGAAGAAGTGATCGCGCCATGATCCTGATTCAGGAGAGAGCGCAACGCACAAATGGTGATTTGAACATGCTAACGACTACAAAAACATCCGAATGGTTATGGACATAATAGTTGCCGAGAACATTCGCAAGAAATTCAAGCTGAAGAACGGGCAGAAGGTGAAAAACAATGGCGTTGTTTCTGATGAGGTCGAAGCCTTGAGCGGTTTCAACCTGAAAATCAGGAAAGGGGAATTTCTCGTGCTTGTCGGCCCGAGCGGCAGCGGGAAATCGGTTTTCCTTGATCTGGTTTCAGGGTTGAGTTCGCCGACGAGCGGTGTCGTCTATCTCGACGGCAAGCCGGTGCAGGCTCCCAGCGCCAAGACTGGCTACGTTTTCCAGCAATATGCGCTCTTTCCGTGGCGGACAGCGCTTTCCAATGTCGAATGCGGCCTCGAAGCGAAAGGGGTCGCGAAAGACGAACGGGTCAGAATTGCGAGAGAGCTTTTGTCTTTGTTCGGGCTTTCCGATTTCGAGGACCGTTTTCCATACCAGCTTTCAGGAGGTATGCAGCAAAGGGTTTCAATCGCGCGGGCACTTGCCACCAAACCGGAAGTGCTGCTCATGGACGAGCCTTTTGCCGCACTGGATGCACAGACGCGGGAAATTTTGCAGAACGAACTCATCAGGATATGGGAAGGGACAGATACAACCGTGATTTTCGTCACCCACAGCATCGACGAGGCTGTTTTTCTCGCTGACAGGGTAGCCATCGTGACTGCACGTCCAGGCAGGATCAAAGATGTCATTGATATCGACCTGCCGAGGCCGAGAACGGGAGAGGTCAGATCCAGCAGTGAATTTGCCTCTAACCGCCATAAGGTATGGTTAGCCCTCAAGTCTGAAGTAACCAAGGCAGAACAGTATTCGAAACTTGCAAAGGGGTTCACTGACTGAAACTGTTCAGGAAATTCAAGAATAAAGGAGACTCTCTATGTCAAAAGATCTGGTAGTCCCTGAGAAATTGGGACTGAAAGACCGCTCTGTCGATATGAGTGGTTATATACAACGCTTTGCTCATCTTTTCGAAGGTTTGAAAAATTGGTCGATCGGCCTCCCGCTGGTGTTTGTGTTTTTTGCACTATGGGAACTACTGCCTCGGCTTGGATTGGTCGATTCCCTGATTCTTCCGACGTTTTTTGATACGATCAGGGTCCTGTACGACCTTACTTTTTCCGGAAAATTAATTTTGCATGTGCTGGTCAGCCTGCAGAGGGCAATTGCCGGATTCGGGCTTTCGGTGCTCGTCGGAGTTCCCTTAGGCCTGTTGATGGGGCATTACCGGCAATTCGAAAAAATCACAGACATCCTTGTGCAGAGTTTGAGGAATACTTCGACCTTTGCGCTCATGCCGATTTTTCTCCTTGTGCTGGGGCTTGGCGAGTCGTCGAAGATAGCGATCATATTCTATGGAGCTCTCTGGCAGATCCTCATGAACACGATCAGCGGCGTCAAGAGCGTTGATCCGATCTATATAAAAGCGGCCAGATCCATGGGGCTTTCCGAGAAGGATCTGTTCGTCAAGGTCATTCTTCCTGCAAGCTTTCCTTCAATAGTGATCGGTGCAAGGTTGGGCGCCAAGATCGCCCTCATGGTCGTCATCGCTGCGGAGATGATCGGAGCCAAATCCGGACTCGGGTTTTTCATCCAGAATGCACAGTACAATTTCATGATTCCCGAGATGTATGCCGGGATTCTGACCATGTCCATTCTCGGGCTGATTATCAACTACCTGCTGGTCTGGCTTGAAAAGAGAGCGACCTACTGGAAGGGAGAAATAGGCGGATCGATTCATTGATGAGCAAAGAGGGGTAATTGCCGCTGGTCCCTGAAGATGCCGACTCGACAGGGACGCTGCACTGAATTGGAGCGTGCATTACCAGTCTGGTATAGCTTGTGAATCGTTACCGATTGTCCGGGAGCAGTGCCTCTCTCTTTTTCCAGCCAACGGGTGCAGCACCCTCACTCACCTTAATGGGACAGGAGTTCCCCCTCGCTTGATTATTAAGCGCAATTGATCCGGGACTGGTATCAATCGAAGGCCAGGTATGGTTCGCCATAAAGTCGACGACCACTGGCGGTCGCAGACATGCTGATATTGGTTCGTCCTGAGGGCTTTGATCAGACTGACTCCTTCCGGTAAAACCCAACCCCGTGATGCTGGCGTCCCCGGACCTGCCGGATTGTTAAGGTACTGGTCCGCTGAAACGTGTCGATCATGACTGATCATGAATGGTATAGGAAGTAAACAACTCTACTCGAAGAATGAAAAAAACTGCTGTAAACCATAAACTCCTCATCCAGTTCATGCTTCTCTCGGTCATCAGCGGGATGTCGGCAGGGATGTCGCAGATCGTCCTGACCCTTTATGCGGTGTCACAGGGGGCGACATCTTCCCAGATCGGCCTGATTGTAGGTATGCATGGATTCGGCCTCCTGTTTACGGTGCTTCCTGTCGGTTTTATTGTCGATCATATCGGCCCCAGGAAGGTGTTCATCTTCGGAGCCTCCTCAACGGCGCTGATCTATCTGCTGTTTCCGTTGGCACGGACATTTCCGCTGCTCTGTGTTTTCGCCGGACTCGTCGGTTTTTTTACAGCATTCAGGTTTGTACCGCTCAGCAGCGTGGTCATTGAATTCGTCAGGAATACCGGCAGCGACAAGGCCGGCCTGCTACGGGGTTCGAACTCGCTCGGCGTCGTTTTGTTCGGCCCGATGCTCGGGGCGTGCCTCAGCAGGTACATAGGGTCTGTGCATGCCTTTCATGTCCTTGTATTCATAGCCCTTCTGCTTGTTGCCGGGGCACTGGTGACATTGCCTGACAGCAAGCGTTCAGAGTCGTTCTCTTTCAGTAATCGGCTGTCGGAAGCGAAAAAACTTTTCGCTAACCGCTCGATCTTGGAGGCTTCGCTTGCAGAGTCGCTGGGAGGGGCAACCTTGGCATGTTTCAATGCATTTGCCGTCGTCATCGCCATCCGTGTTTTACATATTCCGGTCCAATTTGCCTCTATTCTCGTTTCGCTTCAGGGGCTGACATTCATAGCGACGCTCTTTACGCTCTCGCGGTTGCTGGACGGCCTTGGGCATCGATCTTCTTCCCTCATCAGTATAGGCATCATCATGACTGCACTCCTGCTGCTTTCCTGTGTCCAGCAACCTGCTTTCCTTTTTGCAGGGTCGATTTGCCTCGGAGTCGGGCTTGGCATCTTCAATCTCGTCAACATCACACGCATAGCGCATGCAAACGTTGCAAAAGGCGGGAGTGCCGGCATTTTCGCCCTGTTTTCCGTATCGGGTTCGATTATTGGCCCGGTCATCGGTGGCTTCACCGGGGAACATTTCGGGACCTCGAACGTATTTTTTACGTTCGTTCCACTTTATCTGGCCCTGGCACTCATGATGTACATCAGTACAGCTGTTCAACAATCGGCAGGAGCAGATCTGTCGTCGCGTCAGCCTGCGATAGAGGAGTCCTGATATCCGATCAGCTGCAGTTCAGTATGTTCAGTGCAGGCACAAAGGCCAATACTGCCTGAAGAGCCGGATCCGGCAGCATTCCAACAGCAACAGTCGTGATCTCAAGCTGTTAACGGTATGGTGCAATACGTTCACCGACAATAGGGCCCTGTGTGTTTGTTGCTCGCTAACATCAATACGGTAAATAAAATACCATATCTGTGGTATTGATAGGCAACCGCTTCTGTTGGATATTGTACCCGGAAAAACATGAAATACCGTTCTATGGCATTGTCGGCAGATGACCATTGACACCATGACACAGGGCAATTCATGTGATCCGGAAAACCGGGTGCCGAAAGAGGACCCGGCAGTCTGCTTGATAAACGACATGATAATGACCCATGGGTGATCGGCAATACTGGGAAGAGGAGATCGAGACCCTCCCGCGATTGAAGCTGGAGCAACTGCAACTTGAATTGCTTCAGGAGCACCTGGACTTTGCTTATCGGCGCTCTCCCTATTACAGGCAGGCATTCGACGAAGCAGGAGTAAAGCCCTCCGATCTCAAGCATATCGAAGACCTGGCGCTGTTTCCGTTTACGGACAAAAAGATCCAGCGTGACCGGCAATTGGCCAGCCCGGATCTTGGAGATATGGTGGCAGTGCCGGAGGAGGAGATCGTATTCGTTTCTGCCTCGAGCGGATCTACCGGTGTGCCGACTCTCAGTCCGTTTACCAAAAAGGATTTTGATGATTTCCAGAATGTAGAATCGCGTCTTTTCTGGTCGGCAGGCATGAGGCCGAAGGATCGTTATCTGCATGCGCTCAACTTCAGCCTGTTTGTCGGCGGGCCGGATGTCATCGGTGCCCAGAATCTTGGAGCGCTGTGCATCTGGGCCGGTACGGTTCCTTCCGACCGGCTGCTTTATATCATGAAGGAGTTCAAGCCGACCATCACCTGGACGACGCCCTCTTATGCATGGCATCTCGGTGAAAGCGCCCTGCAGCAGGGCATAGATCCGAAGCGTGATCTGCATATCCGCAAGATTATCGTCGCAGGAGAGCCCGGAGGTTCGATTCCTGCCACACGCGCAGCCATAGAAGAGCTGTGGGGTGCGGAGCTGTTCGATTTCTATGGACTTTCAGACATATTCGGTGCCTGCGCCGGCATGTGCCCTGAGAAAAACGGACTGCATCTTGCCGAGGATCATATCCTGATCGAAGTGCTCGATCCGGATACGCAGGAGCCTGTCGCCGACGGGGAGCCTGGAGAGATGGTTCTGACGACCCTTCAAAAACAGGCAAGGCCATTGATTCGATTCCGGACCGGTGACATCGTCACCCGATTTCCGGAACCGTGTCCATGTGGGCGGACGCATGCCCGTTTTTCGGTACAGGGGCGAATCGACGACATGATTATCGTGTCGGGGGTCAATCTCTTCCCGAGCGATATCGAGTATGTCGTCAGGGGCTTGCCGGGGTTGACCGGAGAGTATCGTATTACCGTTTATACCGAAAACAGGCTGATCCGATTCGATGTGGAAGTGGAAACCGCCGATGGTCATGAAATCCATGCGGAGAGGCTTTCTGCCGAGGTGGTTGAAAAAATCAAACAACGCTCAGGGATTCGTCCGAAACAGGTGCGAGTGCTGGAAAACGGAACATTGCCTCGTGCAACCCACAAGGCCAAGCGGGTCGTGGATCTACGAAATGAATGAGAAGCATGGAGCGTGCGACTGAACCGGGAAATCGAAGGGTGTAATTCAATGGAAAATGTTTATTTGACCATAGAGGAAGTTGATCCTGCCTGAAAGAAAAGCGGCTCAACGGAGCTGACTGTATTGCAACGGGAAAAGAATCGATAACGAACAAGGATTACGCATTGCCAGTAACAAGTGAGCGAACAAGCCATTTTACGGAATCGATCATTCGCAGAATGACCAGGGTGGCAAACAGCTGTGACGCTATCAATCTGTCACAGGGATTTCCCGATTTCGATCCGCCCGAGGCACTGCTTGTTGCGGCAGAGCGTTCCGCGAGGCAGGGACCTCACCAGTATGCGGTGACATGGGGGGCCCGGAATTTCCGCCAGGCGTTTGCCCGGAAACAGTCGCGATTCATGGGAATCGCCATTGACCCGGACACGAACGTGGTCGTGACCTGCGGCAGCACGGAAGCCATGATGGCGGCCATGATGACAGCCTGCAATCCCGGGGACCGCGTAGTCATTTTCTCTCCTTTTTATGAAAATTATACTGCAGATACCGTTCTTGCCGGGGCAATTCCGGTATACGTACCGCTGGGCCCGCCGGATTTCAATTTTGATCCCGGTCAACTCCGACAGGCTTTTGAGCAACATCACCCCAAAGCCCTGGTCCTCTGTAATCCCGGCAATCCGACAGGAAAAGTCTTCTCGCTCGCAGAGCTGGAATTCATAGCCGCGCTGGCAATAGAGTTCGATGCGTTCGTGATTACCGACGAAGTCTATGAGCACATTGTGTATGCGCCCCACAAGCATATCAGCATAGCGGGATTGCCGGGGATGTTTGAACGCACGATCACCTGCGGTTCGCTTTCAAAAACCTATTCGATTACCGGGTGGCGGCTGGGAACGGTCGTCGCTTCCCCAGTCGTTGCGGACGTGATACGCAAGGTGCACGATTTCCTGACAGTCGGCGCGGCAGCACCTCTTCAGGAGGCAGCCGTAACAGCGCTTGAGTTTCCTGATGAATATTACAGCCAGCTTCTGGCAAGCTACACAGAAAAACGCGATCTGTTCCTTGGCTGGCTCGACAAGGCAGGGCTCTCCTATACCCAACCCCAGGGAGCTTATTACGTGATGGTTGATGTCAGTGAATTCGGCGTCACTGACGACGTGGCGTTCTGTGAATGGCTGACTCGCGAGGTAGGTGTTGCAGCTGTCCCGGGATCGAGCTTCTTTCGCGAACCGGTTCACAACTGGATAAGGTTTCATTTCGCAAAACGTGCCCGGACCCTGAATGAGGCAGGTGAGCGGTTGATGCATTTGCGCTCCAAAGCGGGCAGCTTCAGCAATGATTGAGGTTCGCTGGCATGGACGGGGAGGTCAGGGAGCCTTTACGGCAGCGCGTCTCCTGGGTGTGGCGGCAGTGCTTTTCGAGAACCGTCACGCCCTGGCGTTCCCCTCTTTCGGACCTGAGCGCAGGGGCGCACCGGTGCTCGGATTCACGCGCATCGACGATCACAAGGTAGCAGACAGAAGCCTGATCACCGGCTGCGATGTCGTGGCCGTGCTCGACGACACGTTGCTGGACGCCTCAGTCCTGAAGGGCTTGAGAACGGGCGGCCTGTTTCTCGTCAACACTTCGCTCGATACATTGCCGATCAGGCTGCCTGACAATATCCGTACGATTCTCATCGACGCCACATCGCTTGCAATGCGATATCTGGGGCGTCCGATCACAAACACCGCCATGTTGGGAGCTCTTGCAGCTTCATCCGATGTCGTAAAAATTCAATCCCTGACTGAAGCCGTTCGACGGGAGATGAAAGGGGCATCTGCCGGGAAAAATATCGCACTTGCCGAAGCAGCATATGCCGCTGTCGGGGGGCAGGCAACATGAACCATCCTGAAAGGAACACCTCATACAAACCACCATCCAGGCTGGAAGATTATCCGGTCGGCACAGCTTTTCCATCAGGTCATCTCGTTGAGATCAATGCGGCATGGCGCAGTGAGCGTCCGGTGATAAATACGGAAAGGTGCACGAACTGCCTGATTTGCTGGCTGCTCTGTCCTGACGGGGTCATCCGGAAAACAGGGGACGGTCGCCTCGAGATCGATTACGACTACTGCAAAGGCTGCGGCATCTGTGCCAGGGAGTGCCGTTTCGATGTCATCCGTATGGAGAAAGAGGGGATATGAGTAGCGGGAGTAAAACATTCATTTCGGGAAATGAGGCCATCGCGGCCGGTGTCAGTCTCGCACGCCCTCATGTGATCGCAGCATACCCGATCACTCCGCAGACCACGGTGATCGAGCGTCTCGCCGAGATGGTCGCAGACGGTATTCTTACAGCTGAGTACCTGCACGTCGAGTCAGAGCATTCGGCGCTTTCCGCCTGTATCGGCGCAAGTGCTGTCGGGGCAAGGACTTTCACGGCCTCTTCGTCACAGGGGTTGCTGTACATGGTCGAATGCATGCATTATGCGAGCGGCGGTCGTTTTCCTGTCGTCATGATGAATGCCAATCGTTCGGTTGCCCTGCCATGGAATATCTACGGCGACCAGCGCGATTCGCTCTCCCTGCTCGACAGTGGCTGGATACAGGCTTATGCAGAGGACGCGCAGGAGTCGCTCGACCTGGTCATCCAGGCGTTCGCCATCGCAGAGCATCCCGACGTGCTGACGCCGGTCATGGTCAATCTTGACGGATTTGTTCTCACACATACCTACGAACTCGTGAACGTGCCGGATCAGGTCGACGTGGATGCATTTCTGCCGCCTTTCCAGACGACCAACAGGATGGACCCGGACCGTCCCATGAGCCTCGGCTTTACGGCAGGTCCGCAGCATAACCAGGCGTTCAAGCAGTTGCAGCACCTTGCCATGTTGTCTTCGGGAAGGGTAATACGCGAGACCGAGGAGCGCTTCGGGCAGCTGTTCGGACGGAACTATCCCGGATTGATCGAGGCATTCCGGTGCGAGGATGCCGAATATGTCATCGTCACCCTGGGGAGTGTCGCGGGTACGGTAAGGCCTGTCGTAGAACGATTGAGGTCCATGGGAGAGCGTGTCGGCCTGATTCGGATTCGATACATGCGACCCTTTCCCGGGAAGGAGATCAGGGACGCCCTTGCGGGAGCAAAAGCGGTCGGAGTGCTCGAAAAGGACATTTCGTTCGGTTATGAAGGGACCGTTTTTACGAATGTGAATTCGGCACTGACGAGAGCAGGCGTCCAACTGCCACGGCTGCTGAATTTCATCGGCGGTCTGGGTGGGAAAGATATTTCGGTAACGGATATCGAGGCGTTGTTTTCCCGTCTGAAGTCCACGGACGAAGGCGAAACGGTAACATTCATTTGAAGAGGTTAGATGAGATTGCCATGGTGAACAGTTCGAAGAAGAGGCTCTCCATTCGCGAGCTGAGCGAACGTGAGTTTTTTTATGGTCATAAGGCCTGCCCGGGTTGCGGTGGAAGCCTCGCTGTCAGGCTGGCCCTGAAAGTCCTGGGAGAACGCTCGTATGCGGTCGTTCCGGCGGGGTGCATGTCGGCTGTCGGCTTTATTTTTCCACAGATGGGCTTTGCATGCAACGCAATCATATCCACTTTTCCTGGAACAGCATCCATGCTTTCCGGCGTCGCTGCCGGTGCACGTGCACTGGGCCTTGAAAACGTCCATGCCGTAGGGTTCGCCGGAGACGGAGGAACTGCAGACATAGGGTTTCAGGCGCTTTCAGGCGCCATTGACCGGCATGACAAAATAATCTATATCTGCTACGACAACGAGGCCTACATGAATACGGGGGTTCAGAAGAGCAGCCTGACTCCTGTCGGAGCCCGGACGACGACATCTCCCGTCGGGCAGCGTCTGCGAGGTGCCGTTACCCGGAAAAAGCCGATGTTCGAAATCGTTGCGGCGCATGGTATCGATTATGCCGCTACTGCCAGCGTGGGTTACCCCATGGATTTTGTTCGCAAGGTCGAACATGCGAGCCGGGTCGACGGCACATCATATATCCACGTGTTTGCTCCCTGCCCCACCGGCTGGGGGCACGAGACCTCTGAAACCATCGCTGTTGCAAAAGATGCCGTCGATTGCGGTCTCCTGTATCTTGCCGAATACGTCGACAGCCGTTTCTTCCTCAACCACGACCCCGGCGAGTTTGCCTCCGTTCGGGAATACCTGCTCAGGCAGGGCCGTTTCCGGCATTTAAATGAAGAAGAGGTGCTGTCTGTAACCGTGCAGAGGGATGCTGGATGGGAGCGCATTCGCCGCGAATGGAAATCCTGAACTGGTTCCCGACAACCTGTACCGTGCCTTCATAAACTCACAGCCAGGGGATTCCTGAGTGGATTGCTTGCTGAAAATCCATTGGGATGACCCCTCCCGTTGTTGACGGATTCTGAGGAAGCGCTTCCTGCCATCATTTCTGATTAGCGATACTCAATTACATGGTTTTTATATCGAAACCTTACGGCTAATGCTTATCCGTGAGGATTTTATACGTTACGTACATGAGCTGAGTATGTATTCGTTGCAGTCAATGATATTCAGTTATCCCGTTATTATGGTATTTATATGGTATTTGCAGGGTATTTGCAGGGTATTTGCTTGGATACGGCAATTTTAATTCTTTTTATTGGTCATCGTTCATTTGTTCTATTGTCATTTCGTCAACAAAATGCCTCATTCCATGAATCAACCCATCACGTTGTTTAACAAACTGTTTGGCTGTTTATCAACATGTTGTTGTCAAAACACACAGGCCTCTTTCGATATTCCTCATTTATCGAAATAGTGTATCCTTGAAAGGGATCAGGAATAGTTTATGGCCGGGGTAAAATGTTGCGCTTCTGGCCTTTACTGTTATTAGGAAGTTCTGACAAATTGTTGAAAAAACACAACCAATCTGGAGAGTAAGTATTATGAAGAAGTTAATAGCATTTGCTGCATTCTTTGCGGCTTTATCATACGCGACACCTGCCTCTGCCGCCCTTAATATCGGTGGTGACGCCTCCGTAAGGGTCAGGGATACCTCGTATGACAGCGCTCATCAGAAGAGCGATGACCTTTACTGGCAGTACCGCGTGCGCCTCAACGCTTCGGCAGATCTCGGCAACGGTTACCTGTTCAAGGCGCAGTTGTTGAATGAAGCTCCGGCCGGATTCGGCGGTGGCGGCGGATGGCAGACGGTCGGTTACGGAAACACGGAAACCTATGCGCTTGGAGTCTCACAGGCCTATTTCGGCCGCTTCTACGGCGACAGCCACTACCTTATCGGCCGTCTTCCGCTCAACTCCACCAACAATCCGGTGTTTGACCTGACGCTGTATCCGAAAAACCCGCTTGACATCCCGACGACGACGTACCAGAACGACAGGCTGTTCGGCGCGAATTACGGTACGAAGATCGGTTCCGGCGACCTGAACCTTGTGGTCGGTGTATTCGACAATATCTCCGGCAACGATACCAAAGGTACTGGTGACGGCCTGTTTAACGATGGCTATGCGGCAATCATAAGCTACAAAACCACGGTCAGCGGCGTAACCATCGAACCTCTGGTGCTTACCGCGCTTACCAAATTCGACTCGGTCACCCAGGAAACCTTCTCGTCGTCAAGCTCCTCCTTTGGCAAGCCATGGCACCAGGGGATCAGGCCGGTCACTTTCGGTGCAAATGTGAGCGGGAATGTCGGAGCCCTCAAACTGGGCGCCAGCGGATTCTATAACATCTCCAAAGGCACGACGCCTTCGAGCACGATTTATGGAGCCAATGCCAATGCGAACGTCGACTTCACCGCGTACCTCCTGAGAGTCAAGGCCGAGTACGGTCCGTTCCTGGCCTGGTATGATCATAACGTGACGACCGACAAATCCACGAGCACGACCCAGAAGTATACCAACAATTTCGTCTGGGCACAGTACCAGTTCAAGGTTTATGATTCCGCGGCGAGCAAGTTGACCATTCAGCCGACGCTGCGCTATCTGACCACCAGGGACGAGGTTACGCCGGCAAACGACAAGGATCGCCTCCGTTCTGAACTCTGGGCGACCATTACGTTCTAATCATCATCTGTTGTGACTCCGTTCATCCGGGTAGTGACAAGGGAAGGGTAGTGTGGTGCTCTTTTCCATTGGCTACCCGGATGTTTTTATTTATGGCTGAAAAGGAAACTTAGTTTTTCGATTCTGCTTCCTCGCGGTTTGTTCATTGACGCTCAGTAGCTGTTTTGCGGTATGAAAAATACCCTGAATACGGGATTTCATTATCCCTGTATTTCCATGATATTAGAGTCAAAATATGTCGATGGTTATGTTGATATGTGCTGTTTGCATTGAAGTACAACTGTTTCGATAATGTGTCGGTCAGCTGCTGTGTGATGTATGTTGTTCCTGGTAGGAGTGATGATTTAAAGCGGTTTTATGTGTTTTTTTTGGCGCTTGAAGTGCTGTTCTTGATAGAGATATATTTATAGGGGAAATAACTAAAAAGTATGGTTATGAATCGCGCAATTTATTCTCGTGTGTTGCGGCAAAAAGCGGCGAGAGTGTTCTCGCTTGTTGTATTTTCTGCATTCCTGCTTCATTCACCAGGGGCAGCTGAAACATATCCTAAGCTATCACCTGCAGTACCTGTCAAGGTGGGATATCTGCCTGTTACTGGTCATGCGAAATTTTTCGTAGCAAAAGACAAGGGGCTTTTCGAACAGGAGGGGCTCGATGTCGAGTTGATCCAGTTTGCCAATTCGGCTGACGGCCTGAGCGCGCTTCGTGCAAAGAAACTCGATATCGGTGCTTTCGGCACGACAGCTCCGCTGGTTCATGCCGACAAAGGTGCTGATATCCGGATCATTGGTGGAATCATGGGTGAAGATGCCGCGATAGTTACGACTCCTGAAAAGGCCAGGACTATCAAAACCGTCAAGGATCTCAGGGGTAAAAAGGTCGCAACGGTTCGGCTTGCCTCGGGAGATGCCGTTCTTCGGGGAGCCCTCCGCAGGGCAGGCATCAACTGGAAAAAGGATCTCCAGATTTTCGAGTTGAAAAATCCTCCGGCTGTTCTTGAAGCTGTAAAGTCCGGACAGGTCGACGCGGGGGTGGTATGGGGTCCGCACGATGTTCGCGCTGAGGAGCAGGGGCTGAAGATTATCGCTCGTTCACGCGATCTCGCTCCAGGTCATCCATGCTGCAGGCTTACGGTCAATGCCGTAGAGCTTAAATCGGAAGCTAATGTCTGGCCTCGGTTCGTCAGGGCGATTCTCAAGGCGGAGAAGTTTACCCAGACACCGGCAAACAGGGCAGAAACGATAGCAATTATCCAGAAATACCTGAAAATAGAGCCCGCATTGATCGAAAAAGCCTATTACAGCGGCTACCTCGATCAGAGTTCAGATCCGAATGTGAAAGGTGTCGAGACGTTCTGGAAAACCATGCAGCAGAGCGAGTTCGTCGAGTCGAAAGGGAGTATCAAGCCATTTATCGTGACCAGCGTATACAAGTCGGCGCTTGAAAGCCTGATTGCCGACAGTCCGAAAGATCAGTATTGGGCAAAATTAAAACTGCAGTTCAATGCCAGGGACTAACTGCGCTTCGGGCAGCGAAGCCGATGCGGCCGGCAGCAATGTCTCCGGCCGCATCGGGCGGGACTCCCGGATCGTACTTTCGGTAGAGCATGTTTCTTTCGCATACGGTACAGTCCCTGTTCTCGAGGATATAGACCTGAACATCGCCAACGGCGAATTTGTCGCAGTGCTCGGCCCGAGCGGATGCGGTAAGACCAGTTTACTGAGATTATTGGCCGGGCTCGAAAAACCCGTCGCCGGAAAAATTATCCATGACGGTCGCGTTATCAGCGGACCTGATCCCTCAAGGGGAGTCGTCTTCCAGGATTACTCCCTTTTTCCGTGGCTGAATCTTCAGGACAACCTGTCGATAGCCATCGAGAAGTCCAGGAAAGGGCTTACCAAAAGTGCAAGGATCCGGATTGCCGAAGAGTATCTCGATCTTGTCGGTCTGCCCGGCGTGGGAACCAAGCATCCCTACGAGGTATCCGGCGGCATGAGGCAGCGGGCGGCTATCGCCAGGACCCTGGCCCTGGGATCTCCCGTACTCCTGATGGATGAGCCGTTCGGCGCGCTGGACCCTGTCAACAGGGTTCGCCTCCAGGATTTGCTGCTGCAGCTTTGTTACAGTACCACTTCCCGAAGGACCGTGGTATTCGTCACGCACGATGTCGAGGAGGCCCTCTTTATGGGCGACCGGGTGATCGTGCTGGGAACGAATCCCGGCCGCATCATGTCGGAACTGAAGGTGCCGTTCGATGCGAAAAGAAACAGGCACGAGTTTTTCCAATCAAAAGAGTTTCACGAACTGGAAGTCCGGATTGCAGCGCTCTATCATGAAGATATCGAGCGTCAGCTTGAGGCAGCTTCTGTGGTTTTGGGAGAAGGAGCTTCGATATGACGCAGAATAACGGCCATCCGGCCAGCCGTAAAACAGGCTTCAAAGGTTTCGAAGGTATTCTTTTCATTGTTTTCATAGGTCTTTGCTGGCAGTTGACGACAAGCTTTATTCCACTGACCAACCCGAAACTCTACCCCTCTCCGGCAGTCACTTTTCGTGCACTGGTCGATTCGTTGCCGGAACTCCTGAAAGGAACCTGGTCATCATTTCTCATCCTTGTACCGGGCTACTTCCTGGCTGTCGTGCTCGGTTCGGTATGGGGCATTATCGTGGGAACGGTCGGCTGGCTGCATCGTGCATTCGATCCTTTTGCAAAGGTGGCAGCGCCGATTCCTCCGACGGTCTATATACCCTATGCCATCGCCCTGATGCCGACGTTCAGGATTTCGGCTATCCTGGTTGTGTTTATCGGTGCTTTCTGGCCTGTGTTCGTCAATACGGCAGCCGGCGCCTCTGCTGTGCCGGTCCGTTACAGGGATAATGCCGGAATTCTCGGGTTCGGCCGGATCGAGTACATGCGCCGGGTCGTTTTTCCTGCGACTCTTCCCAATATTTTCTCGGGAATGGCCGTGGGGCTGGCCCTCTCATTCATCCTCCTGACGGTCGCCGAGCTGTTCGGAGCCAATGACGGCCTCGGAAAGTTTGTCCAGTATTACGCCGATTATGCGGACTACCCCCGAATGGTTGCCGGCATTCTCTACACCGGATTGGTAACGTTCTTCTCGATGGCTCTGCTCGACCTCCTCAAACGGAGGGTGCTTTTCTGGGTGCGATAATGATTTGTGCCTTCAAGGCCCCATATCGGCTTTCAATCTTAACAATTTGTGTGACATGAGTGATACTTCGGAACAGGTGTTGTTCACTGCATTGTCTGATGCAGTCCTCAACATGGATGAGGATACGGTACAGGAAACAGCGCATAAGGTCGTCAAGGAGGGCTTTAACGCTTACCAGGCTATAGAGAACGGGCTTGTCGACGGGATGAACCGGGCCGGTCAGTTGTTTGAGGATGAGGAGTACTTCATACCGGAAATCCTTCTTTGCTCCGATGCAATGTATGCCGGCCTTGACATCCTCAATCCGCATATCGACCGTTCCCTGCAGAGGGTCCGCCGGAAAGTCGTTATCGGAGTGGTCGAAGGCGACACTCACGACATCGGAAAAAATCTCGTCAAGACACTGCTCGATGCCGCCGGATTTGATGTCGTCGATCTTGGACGAGACATCCCCTCACAGGTAATCGTGGAATCTGCAGTCGAACAGAATGCCGATGTCATCGCATTGTCGACGCTGATGACGACGACCATGGATGGAATGGCCTCCGTCGTCGAGTTGCTTCGACAGTCAGGAAATCGCGACAAAGTCAAGGTCATCGTAGGCGGGGGACCGGTTTCACAGGCCTTCGCGGACCGGATCGGGGCCGACGGTTATGCCTCTACCGCACCTGCCGCCGTAAAGCTTCTGCACAAGCTTTTCCAGGAAACAGCCCATGTCTGATAAGGGTCAACATCATTGCAAAGACAGTTTGTCTCCTCTGCAGCGTCTCGATGCTTATGGGAAAGGGTTGCCTGTCGACCGCTTGCCGTGTGTGCCGATTGTCGGAAACACTGCCGCCAGGGTGCTTGGAGTTAAGGTCAGCGCACTCCGTAACGACGGTCGAGCCCTGGCTGATGCGCACATTGCGTCATATCGCCGCTTCGGTTACGACAATATCCGCGTTTTTACCGATCTGTATACCCTTGCCGAAGGTATGGGAGCCAGGATAAGGGTTCCTGAAGATGAAACCGCATTTCTCGACGAACCGGCCATCCAGGGCGTATCCGGCATATCCGGTTTGCGGCCTGTCGATCCATACCGGGATGGCGTCCTGCCCGAACATATCGAGGCGATCAAGCGTGTCGTGCAGGAGGTCGGCGACGAAGTCCCTGTTACCGCAGCATTGACCGGACCCTTTACGAACGCCTCATTCCTGATCGGCGCGGTAACGCTGTCGCGGCTTGTCCTGAAGGATCCTGCGGCCGTGCATGCGCTCTGCAGGCTCTCACTCGAATCTGCGCTTGCTTACGCCGAGGCTATTTTCGCTGCGGGCGGTACGCCGAGCCTGACCGACGCCATGTCATCGTCGACGGTCATCAGCCCGAAACAGTTCGAAGAGTTCAGCTATCCATACCTGAAGACGCTCGTCGACCATATCCACTCGAAAGGCCGTCCGGCCACATTGCACATATGCGGTAAGACAAGCCCGATCTGGAACAGGATGGCCGATACCGGTGCCGATTGCCTTTCGATCGATAACGATGCCGACCTGCTCGATGCCAGGCGTCGCATAGGGGATCGCGTGAGGCTTATGGGAAACGTACACCCCTCTGCGATCATGCTCCAGGGTACTCCGGAAAGCATTCGGGAGGCCGTTTACCAATGCGTCGCTGCCGCCGGTGACAACCCCAGGGGGTTTGTCGTTGCTTCCGGATGCAGCCTGCCGACAGAGACTCCCTTCGGAAATATCGATGCCATGCTCGACGCCGTACGTGAAATCGGTTATCCGGTTCATGCGGGATTTCAGCAGACGGCAGGGAAAAAATCCATATAAATGATTGAAATCAGTCCGAAAGCGCGTCTGCTTGACGCCCTGAACAAAAAGCAAACCGATCGGCCTCCCGTGATCTGCATGGGGGGGATGATGAACGCTTCGATCGTCGAGGTCATGAACAGCAGCGGCTATACGTTGCCGGCCGCACATGACAGCCCGGAATTGATGGTTTCGCTTGCCGGAGCCATTCAGAAACAGACCGGATTCGAAAATCTCGGAGTGCCGTTCTGCATGACTGTCGAAGCCGAGTTGCTGGGCAGTGCCATCAATAAAGGCACCCTGGCTTGTGAACCGAAAATTACCAGGGAGGCATTTTCCAGTGTTGAAAGCGTCGTCTATCGCGACATCGACGAGATGATAGAGGGTGGACGATTTCGAACCGTGACTTCGGCAACCGGCAGGCTGGCGGAAAATCATCCACATTTACCGGTGATTGTCAGCATGACCGGACCGGTCAGCACTGCAGCTTCGATCGTCGATCCCATGACTTTCTATAAGCAGCTCCGCAAAAACCCGGCCGGGGCGCACCGTGTCCTGGAATATGTGACAGCCCTGTTGATCCGGTTTGCCGAAGAGTCTGTCCGCGCAGGCGCGACGGTAATCGCTATCGGAGACCCCTCTGCGACCGGCGAAATCCTGGGACCTGCGATGTTTCAGGAGTATGCCATGCGATACCTGAACATTCTTGCTGACGCCGTCCACGGCATGGGTACGCCGGTGATCCTTCACATCTGCGGCAATATCGATCGGGTCAGGCATCTCGTTCCTGATCTCAATGCGAATGCCCTCAGCACTGACGCCATGGTCAACCTCGCAAAGCTGAAAGAGGAGTATCCGGACATAACAACCATGGGGAACCTGAGCACCTATGCGCTGGAATGGAGTACACCGGGTAAAATTGCAGCACAGACAAAAAAGCTTGTAGACGAAGGTATCGATATCATCTCTCCGGCTTGCGGGCTGAGCACGTCGACAACGGTTGCCAATATCCGCGCAATGACAGACGCTGTGCAGGGAGGTTGAGCGAGATGCCCGAAGTATATTTTTCCGGTCATGACAAGCCGTTGCAGGTTCCGGCTGGAACGTCGATACTCGATGCAGCACGCCGGGCCGGAATCTCGATCGAATCGCCATGCAACAGGGAAGGCACCTGCGGTAAATGCAGGGTCATCGTGCACCGTGACGATCGTGCAGCCATTCGATCTGAACAGGGAACCCATTTCCTCACGGCTGCAGATGAGGCTGCCGGCTTCATGCTTGGATGCCAGGCGTACATTCATGGAGATGTCAGGGTCGATGTGCCCGGGAGGGCGAACTCGACGCTTTCTATCACCACTGACGGGAAATGCCGGAACGTCAGCCTGAAGCCATGGATAGAAAAAAAGTTCGATACATTCCGCAACCTGACCAGTGTCACAGCTGGTGACCAGTTGATGGAAACCGAACCCGGCGACACAACGGCAGAATGCTATGGAGCAGCAATCGACCTGGGCACGACGACGCTTGTCGTTTCTCTTGTCGACCTGAACACCGGAAGGGAGGCAGGAACGATATCCGCTCTCAATCCCCAGGCAGTGCATGCCCAGGATATTCTCTCAAGGATCAAGATCGCCTCGACTGACGAAGGTTTGGCATTGCTTCAGGAAGAGCTGGTGCACGAGTTCGACCGGATGATCGATGAGCTGAGCGCTTCGGCAGGCATCGATCGAGCGACCATTTACGAAGTGATACTCAGCGGAAACACTACCATGCTGACCATCGCTGCGGGAGTGTCGCCTTCTTCGATCGGAAAATATCCCTGGCACGTCGAGCTGGAAACCGG
This sequence comes from Chlorobaculum sp., assembly GCA_035560975.1. Lineage (GTDB taxonomy): Bacteria > Bacteroidota > Chlorobiia > Chlorobiales > Chlorobiaceae > Chlorobaculum. The sequence goes on from DATMYL010000030.1 coordinate 54,730, forward strand.
TCGGTCGTTTCCGGCAGGTGAGTTTGGATTGCATATTGCAGAAACGGGAACCGTATGGTTTCCGCCGGTCGCGTCGGCTTATGTCGGCGCCGACATTATTTCGGGAGCAGTGGCTGCCGACCTCCTGCGCCTGAAGGGGCTTACCCTTTTCGTCGATATCGGAACCAACGGTGAAATGGTGCTGGCCAGGGACGGGAAGTTGACAGCCACGTCCACTGCGGCAGGACCCGCTTTTGAAGGAATGAATATATCTGCAGGCATGAGAGCGGCTTCAGGCGCTATCGAGAGGGTCGTTCTCGGAAACGGCAAAGTCGATTTTCAGGTGATTTCCGGTACGATGCCGATCGGCCTTTGCGGGAGCGGCCTGATCGATGCTGTTGCTGAGCTGGCACGCGAGGGTATAGCCGACAAAAACGGACGACTCGCAAAACCCGGTTCGGCAGTATTCGAAAAATGGCGACACCACCTTGACGTCGTCGATGGCCGCACAAAATTCAGGCTCGCCGAAAATGTGAGTCTTACCCAGCAGGACATTCGCCAGGTCCAGCTGGCCAAAGCCGCCATTCGCGCGGGCATAGACATGATGCTGATCTCCTGCGCCCTGGATCCGGAAGAGGTCGACCGGGTGTTCATTGCCGGTTCATTCGGAATGCACCTGCAGGTATCGAGCCTGGTCACGCTTGGCCTTCTTCCTGAAAGCTTTGCCGACCGCGTGGAATTCCTGGGCAATACTTCGAGCAGCGGTGCAGTGGCTTTTCTGCTCGACAGGGAACTCAGGGATGAGGCTGCCTCGATCGTAGAGGATATGGCTGTGCTTGAGCTTTCGCGTGAACCGGTGTTCGAACGTATATTTTTAAAGGCATTGGCATTCCCGCAGTTTGCGGAACAACAAAAAGAGCACGTCGATGACATCTGAGTCAAAAAGAAAAAAAAAGCAGGAGCTGAGCTGTTCGGAGTGTGGAACGCACAACTGTTACCGACAGGTGAGCCAGTTTCCTGATTTCTGCCTTACCGAAAACATCAGGCCTGAAGAACTTGAAAAAATCACGGACCAATATCGCGGAGAGGGACTTGACGCCCGTATCGCAAGGGCTTCAGCAGAAGTCGAAGGAGTCTATTACGGGAAACTGACCCGTGTTGAAGAGATCATCGCGTTTGCCAACCGCCTGGGTGTGAAAAATATCGGTCTGGCGACCTGCATCGGACTGGCCGAAGAGGCGCGCATCTTTGCGAAGATCCTGAAGATCAACGGCCTGGAGCCCTATTCGGTGCTATGCAAGATAGGTTCCGTAGACAAGAACGACATCGGTATCGACGATTCGCTGAAAATTCAGAAAGGGACACATGAAGCGATATGCAACCCGATTCTTCAGGCGAAACAGCTCAACGACCACAAGACGGAGCTGAACGTTATCATCGGATTGTGCGTCGGCCATGATTCGCTGTTCATCAAACATTCCGATGCTCCCGTAACCACACTCATCGCCAAGGACAGGGTACTCGGGCATAATCCTGCCGCAGCACTTTACACGAGCGGATTCTATTACAAGCGGCTGTTCGAGGCTGATCGAAAATTATAGGATCGATGACGGCAACCTGATCCTGCATTGAACGTTATGCTCTTCCTGGCCAGGAGTCACTGTGAACACTATGCAGGGCGGACGAGGGCAACGGACAACATACCATGTTCATAGTATTTTTATGGTACAGGTCATCGAAAAGCAGATTCGTATCCCTTTATTGCACCCATTATATCACAAACCGACGGGCGTCAGACATGCAGAAAATCATCAAAAAACTCCACCCCTGTTGCACCGGCCGTGCCGGCTGTAATGACGGGACGCAAGGAATGATGCTGTTCGGCAGGAACCGATGAAACTCTCATGGAGCGTTTTTTCGCAAGCCGGATCATGACATCAGTGATCCGGCTTTTTTTTTGACCTTTTCGGTAACGACTTTTTCGACCATGATCAACAAAAAATAAAAACCATGTCAACATCGACCTCCTCCCCGGGTATTCCTTTGCCGATCGTAAAATTCAACCGGTGGTTGCTGCTGGGCAGCATAAGCACGGCTATTGTCATCCAGCAGCCGATCATAACGTCGATACTTTTCGTCCTGCTGTTTCCGGCAGTCGTGTTCGGCAGGAAGGCGAGTCCGATTTTCCTTGTCGGGTCGAAACTCTTTGCGGAAAAAAACCAGTCTGCACCAACCGAGGATGCCGGGCTTATGAGGTTCAACAATTCGATTGCCCTGATCCTGCTCGGTGGAGCCCAGATCGCTTTCATAGCCGGCGCCCCGATTGCCGGCTGGATATTATCGGGGTTCGTGGCAGTTGCAGCAGCAGTTGCGCTGTCGGGATTCTGTTTCGGATGTTTTCTCTACTACCAGTTCAACCTGCAGCGTTACAGGCTGTTCGGACAGGCCGGGAAAAAATGCGATGTGGCGGACGCCGGCGGAAAGGAATTGCCGTCGCAGTCACGCACTGAATGAACCATAAGATCGAAGAACAAAAAAACAAAACCATACAAATCAACAAGGAGCACAAAATGTCAAATGAGCAAAAAGAGGGTATACGGAACCTGATCGACCGTATTTTCAAAAAGGAGAACAGGGAGAGTGCGCCGGCAGGTCCAAGGCCGTACCGGCCTGAAACCATCGCCCTGCATGCCGGCCAGCCGGTCGACGCAACGCAGTCACGCGGCGTTCCGGTTTACCGGACCAGCTCGTACCTGTTCAAGAACACCGAACATGCGGCCAACCTCTTCGCCCTGAAGGAGCTCGGCAACATCTACACACGATTGATGAACCCGACCACCGACATCCTCGAACAGCGCGTTACCCAGCTCGAAGGCGGCGCAGCTTCGGTCGCACTGGCCTCCGGTACCGCGGCCATATTCTACTCCATCATCACCCTTGCCGAAGCGGGCGACAACATCGTATCCGCCAACAACCTTTACGGCGGCACCTACACGCAGTTCGACTCTATCCTGCCGAAGTTCGGCATCAACGTCACTTTCGTCGACCCGAAAAATCCGTCCAATTTCGAGAAGGCCATCAACGACAAGACCAGGGCGATCTTTATCGAAACCATCGGCAACCCCGTGCTCGATTACACCGATGTCAGGGCTATCGCCGAAGTGGCTCATCGCAATGGATTGCCGCTCATCGTCGATGCGACCTTCACCACGCCGTACCTTCTCAGAACCATCGATCTGGGTGCCGACATCGTCATCAACTCGCTCACCAAATGGATCGGCGGGCACGGTTCAGGCATCGGCGGCATTATTACCGACGCGGGCAGGTTCGACTGGAAAGCCGGACGACATCCCCTTTTCACCGAGCCTGACAGCAATTACCACGGACTCCGATGGGCTATCGATCTTCCTGAACCGCTTGCACCGATCGCGTTCGCCCTCAGGGTGCGCACCGTTCCGCTCAGGAACCTCGGCGCCAGTATTTCGCCTGACAACTCATGGATTTTCATCCAGGGCATCGAGACCCTTCCGGTGCGCATAGTCCGCCACTCCGAAAACGCGCTCAAAGTGGCCGAACACCTCAAGCGCCATCCGAAAGTGACCTGGGTTCGCTACCCCGGCCTGAAAGACGACCCTTCATACCAGGCAGCGTCACGGGATCTGAAGAACGGATTCGGTGGTATGGTGGTCTTTGGCGTCAAGGGCGGATATGAAGCGGCGGTGAAGATTATCGACTCGATCAGGCTGTTTTCGCACCTGGCCAACGTGGGTGATGCGAAGAGCCTCATCCTGCATCCAGCCAGCACCTCGCACAGCCAATTGACCGAGGAGCAGCGCCTGCAAAGCGGGCTCTCCGCCGACCTGATCCGGCTTTCGGTAGGGCTCGAGCATTCGGACGACCTGATCGAAGCGCTCGACGAAGCGCTCGAAGGAGTATAGTGCTGTTCTTTCTTTGATGTTGTTGTTCTTTCCTTGATGTTGAGATGATGATGCTGCTGAAAAGACCGGAACACTCTTCCGGTCTTTTTATTGAAAATTACGCTTCGATGGCCGGACATCGTGTACCTGTCGATAATTCAGGATATCCATGAAACAAGGGTCAGGAGATGACCATGAACAAAAAAATTCTTAAAGGTACTTTTGTGATCGCCGACTCTCAGTATCTGATCACTGAGTCATTGAAATCGATCCTGTTGGCATACGGCCCCAAAGTGTATACCGTTTCAGACAAAAAAGGCCTTCATGCATTTCTGCAGAAGCATGATGTATCACTGATAATAACCGATCATGCGAAATTCGATTATGGATCCATGGATGAACTGGCCGGGTTGAAACGACAATATCCGGGAACAGCGATCCTTATCATGACAGGAACGATCAGTAAACAGAAGTTGAAGGAGCTGAATCATGCCGGAATCAGGAACATCGCCATGAAAACTGATGACCTGGCAGAGATTCTCAATGCCGTAAAAGCCGCGCTCAGAGGGGAAAAACACTATTCGCGTGAAGTGCTTGACCTTCTGTTGAAAACAGACGGCCAGACCGCCGATGATCTTCTGCTGACACCTTCGGAGATAGAAATCATAACGATGATCTCGGGTGGGTTGACCATCAGGGAGATGGCAAGCAGGAGGAATGTTAGTGCCGGCACCGTGATGACCCATCGAAAGAACATTTTTCGCAAGCTCAGGGTATCCAGCAGATCCGAACTGATGAATTATGCGTCAAAAACAGGGCTTATCGACAGTATCGAATATTATATCTGACAGGCAATTATAACAGGGCGGACACACAGGTCCGCCCCTATCTGTTTTCGCCATGTGGCCGAACTGCTTATGACAATACCATGCATGTGTTCTCGATATGGGGACACTGTATCTGGTCACACCTACCCTTTTTGCGGTAGAAAAAATACCGGAATGTCGGGATTTCACGACTACCCTGCGATAGCGATCTTACAAGTGGTTAAGCATCAAACACCAAACCTTTGTAATTATGGCACGCATCGCGAAAAAACTCACCGACCTGATCGGCAACACGCCGCTGCTGGAGCTCGAAAACTTCAACCGTGAAAGTCATGCTCTGGGCACCATCATCGCCAAGCTCGAATATTTCAATCCGGGCGGAAGCGTCAAGGACCGCATCGGCAACTCGATGATCGAGGCCGGCGAAAAATCGGGCCAGATCAACAAGGATACCGTCATCATCGAGCCGACCAGCGGCAACACAGGCATCGCCCTTGCCTTTATCGCTGCAGCGAAGGGATACCGCCTGATCCTCACGATGCCGGAAACCATGAGCATCGAACGCCGGAACC
>DATMYL010000031.1:0-28385 GCA_035560975.1 Chlorobaculum sp.
TCCCTGGGTGCCGGTGTCATCGGTTATGAGCGGGTGGGCAGCATGGAGTGGTGTTGCCCAGAGCATGGCAACTGCAGCGAGAAGTGCTTGTTTTTTCATGGCTTTTCTCTTGTTTGGGGGTTTGGATAGCATAAAAATAAATATTGTGCCATCGCAATCCAAGAGGATAGTGGCATAATATTTATAAATGTGCTACTGAATCGATGTGCGGGAACTTTGCTATCCGGGGTGGACAAGAAAGCGGATGTCAGTCTGAGGTTGAAACGCAGAGATTCAGGTGCTTCACACCGACAAGTACCTTGAGTGCGGTGGAGAGCGTCCCGATCTCAGGTGCGCTCCCCTTGACGGCGATCACCTCCAGACAGTTGCCATGGTCGAGGTGTACGTGCTGGGTCGATATGATGATGTCGTGGAAATCGTGCTGGATGTCGATCAACCTGTTGACCAGCTCCCGCTTGTGGTGGTCGTAGGTCATCACGATAGCACCGGCAACGGTCCCGCCCTCAGCAGTGGTTTTTCGCAGCAGCTCTTCGCGGATGAGGTCGCGGATCGCCTCCGACCGGCTCTGGTAGTGCTGGTCAGCAATATGCTTGTCGAAGGCGTCGATCAGTTCCCTGTCGAGTGAAATGCCGAAACGGTAGAGGTCGCCCATGGTTTCACCACTCGTTATAGTGTTTGGCCGTGCCGGCGAGCTTTTCGTTGATGGCTGCCGCCGCCGTGCGGCCTGCACCCATGGCGAGGATCACCGTGGCGCCGCCCGTGACGATATCGCCCCCGGCGTAAACGTTCTCTTTCGAGGTTTCCATCGTGTTGACATTCACGACGATCGTGTCCTTCCTGCTGACCTCGATGTCGGGAGTGGTCTGCTTGATCAGCGGGTTGGAACCGTTGCCGATCGAGATGACCGCCATGTCGATCGGAAGGACGAACTCTGAGCCCTCGACCGGTACCGGCTTGCGCCGCCCCGAATCGTCCGGTTCGCCGAGCTCCATTTTCTGGCACTTCACGCCGGTCAGCCAGGCCTTGTCGTCGCCGATGAATTCGAGCGGGATGTTCAGCAGCATGAACTCTATGCCCTCCTTCTGCGCATGGTGGATCTCCTCTTCACGGGCAGGCATCTCCGCCTCGGAGCGTCGATAGACGATGTAGGCGTGTTCGGCGCCGAGCCGTTTGGCCGTACGGACGGCGTCCATGGCCGTGTTGCCTCCACCGAACACCGCTACGCTTTTTCCCTTGCAGTTGAACACCGGGGTGTCGCTCGATGGGAAATCGTAGGCTTTCATGAGGTTGACCCTGGTCAGGAACTCGTTGGCCGAGAGCACGCCGATGAGATTTTCGCCGGGTATGCCCATGAACCAGGGCAGGCCGGCTCCGACGCCGATGAAGACCGCATCGAACCCCTCCTCTTCCATCAGTTCGTCGATGGTGATGGTACGGCCGACCACGACGTCGGTCCTGAACTCGATGCCCATTCTGCGAAGGCCGTCGAGTTCGTCCCTGACGATCTCTTTCGGTAGCCTGAACTCGGGGATGCCGTACATGAGCACGCCGCCGAGTTCATGGAGCGCTTCGAACACGACAACTTTATGGCCGAACCGCGCCAGGTCGTTTGCGCAGCTCAGTCCTGCGGGGCCACTGCCGACGACGGCGACCTTTTTGCCGGTCGGTGGCGCCATTTCAGGATCGATCCTCTGGCCGTTCAGGCGCTCGTAGTCGCCGACGAAGCGTTCGAGGTTGCCGATGGCCACCGGTTCATGTTTTTTGCCGATTACGCACACTTTTTCGCACTGGTCCTCCTGGGGACATACCCGTCCGCAGATGGCCGGAAGCACGTTGTCCTCCTTGATTTTCCGGACGGCACCCATGAAATCCCCTTCAGCGATGAGCTTGATGAACTGGTCGATCTTGATGTTGACCGGGCAGCCCTGGATGCAGACGGGATCCTTGCACTGGATGCACCGCAGTGCTTCCATCTGCGCCAGTTCAGGCGTCAGGCCGAGATGCACCTCCTGGAAGTTGCCATTGCGGACATGCGGATCCTGTGCCGGCATCTCCTGACGGGGAATGGCAAGACGTTCTTTTGTCGTTATAGTTCGTGCATCCATGATAATCGCTGTTTTTACAGTGAAACTTGTTTTCATGACAAGCCTGGCCGCCGAGTGCCGTTCGAGCGGCACCGGAGGACAGGCGATTTCCGTGAAATGTGCGAGTGTGCAGGGCTTATGCCTGCTCCGAGAGCTTGCATTTGTGTGCGAAGGCTTCGTCTGACTGTTTTTCTTCCTGCTGGTAAACCCTGTTACGGTCGGAAAGGTTCTTGAAGTCGACGAGGTGTGCATCGAATTCCGGGCCGTCGACGCAGGCGAATTTGATCTGGTTGTCCACGGTTACCCTGCATCCGCCGCACATGCCGGTGCCGTCGATCATGATGGGGTTGAGGCTGACCATGGTCCTGATGTTGTAGGGACGGGTCACTTCGGCAACGGCCCTCATCATCGGGATAGGCCCGATAGCCAGCACGAAATCGATTTTCCGGCCGGAGTCGATCAGCTCCTGCAGCTTCTGCGTCACGAAGCCGTTGAAGCCGTATGAGCCGTCGTCGGTCGTGATGTAGGCCTCGTCGCTGACAGCTTTCATCTCCTCTTCGAGAATGACCAGATCCTTCGTGCGTGCACCGTTGATGGTGATGACATGGTTGCCGGCTTTCTTGAGGGCCGCAGCCGTCGGATAGGCTATGGCCGTGCCGACCCCGCCGCCGATGCTGACCGCAGTGCCGAAATTCTCGATATGGGACGGCGTGCCGAGAGGCCCGACCACATCGGCGATCGTGTCGCCCGCCTGCTTGCGGTTCAGCTCCCTGGTAGATTTCCCTGCCCCCTGGGCAATAATCGTGATTGTTCCTTTTACCGGATCCGAATCGGCGATCGTCAGAGGAATCCGCTCCCCATTGGCATCTATCCTTAGCATCACGAATTGGCCTGCTTTTCGCTTTTTTGCGATCCTCGGGGCCTCTATTTCGATTTTTTTGATATTTTCAGCTAAAAAAATAGCGGAAACAATCCTGTACATTGGTTCTTTCGATTTCTCGTGATATGTGGATTGGGATGACTTTCAGGGAAGCAGTGGAGTGAAAGTCACAATTAAGTATAATACGGCATGAACTTCTTAATTAAAAGCCGGGTTGTCGTTTTTTTAAGTGCATGAGACGCTTTTTTGCTTTCAGACGGTTGTCAGGAATGATTTAATCTCTCTTTCATGGTATTTATTGCCGACTACGGTGCAGGAAACCTCCGGTCAGTGCACAAGGCTTTCGATTTTCTCGGTGTCAAGGCGGTCGTGAGCGACAAGGCTTCGGAGATGGCAGACTACGACAAGGTGGTGATTCCGGGTGTCGGGGCCTTCGGCCCTGCGATGGAGGCGCTCAACAGGCTGGGGTTTACCGATGCGATCAGGGAGCACATCGACAAGGGAAGGAGCGTGCTCGGCATATGCCTGGGCATGCAGCTGTTCCTTACAGGCAGCGAGGAGATGGGTGCGCACAAGGGACTGGACATCGTTCCGGGCAAGGTGCTCCAGTTCAGGAGCCAGACCGACAAGATTCCCCAGATCGGCTGGAACTCGGCTGATGTCTGCAAGGAGGATTCGATCCTGTTCCGCAACCTGCCCGACCACTCCTGGTTCTATTTCGTACACTCCTACTATTGCAGTCCCGACGCGCTTGACAGCGTTGCTGCCACGACCTTTTTCGCAGGAAAAAATTTTTGTTCGGCCATTGAAAAAAATGGTATTTTCGCTGTACAGTTCCACCCTGAAAAGAGCTCTGAAGCAGGGTTGCAAGTGCTGAAAAATTTTGCAGAGTTTTAAGTCGATTACGCCTTACAAGTTATGTTGATTATACCGGCTATAGATATAAAGGAAGGCAAGTGCGTGAGGTTGACGAGAGGTGATTTTTCCCAGAAGAAGATCTATCTCGACAACCCGTGCGACATGGCGGTCATCTGGAGAAAACAGAACGCCAAGATGCTTCATATCGTCGATCTTGATGCTGCTTTGACCGGTGAACTGGTCAACTTCGAGAAGATCCGCGAGATTGTGACCATGCTCGATATACCGATACAGGTCGGCGGCGGCATACGCTCCGTCGAAGCAGTGGCCAAATACCTCGACATCGGTGTCAGCCGCGTCGTCATCGGTTCGGCGGCCGTAACCAACCCCGGCCTTATCGTCGAACTCCTGAAAAAATATCGCCCTTCGCAGATCGTCGTAGGCATCGATGCCGAACACGGAGAGCCGAAGATCAAGGGATGGACCGAAAGCAGCGGCATGAAGGATTACGAGCTTGCCCTCGAGATGAAGAAGCTCGGAATCGAGCGGATCATCTACACTGATATCACCCGCGACGGCATGCTTCAGGGCGTAGGGTACGAAACCACCCGCCAGTTTGCAGAGAAGGCCGGAATGAAGGTGACTGCGTCCGGCGGTGTCAGCAGTTCCGAAGACCTGAACAAACTCAGGTTGCTCGAACCATTGGGAGTTGATTCCGTCATCATCGGCAAGGCCCTCTACGAGAACAATTTCCCCTGCCAGGAGATGTGGTACGCCTATGAACAGGGGATCGGGATCGACGACGATTTTTCCACGGCCCTCAAGAAGGGTTGCCGTTTCTGAAGAGCAGCCATTCCCCATTGTTCGCACCACTCCAGTCCCTGCAAACGGGCAGATGCGTAACAGGTAAAATAGTAGATACTTCATCGTGCAGGATCAGGACCGACAGTTTCTCCAGTCCATCGAAGCCCTGATTTTCGCTTCAGAAGACGCCATAACCCATCAGACCATCTGCCAGGTTACCGGTGTGGACCTCAAGTACCACGACCTCGAGGCGGCAGTCGAGGCGCTCAATCGCGACTACGAGGCGACCGGGCGTACCTTCCGCATCCATTCCATAGCGGGGGGCTACCGCTTCCTGAGCGAGCCTGAATATGGCGATCTCATCCGCAAACTGCTTGCTCCCGTCATCCAGCGGCGTCTTTCCCGTTCGATGCTGGAAGTCCTGGCTGCCGTGGCATGGCATCAGCCCATAACCAAAGGCGATATCCAGCAGATCAGGGGAGTGAGTCCCGATTATGCGATCGACAGGCTGCTCGCTCGCGGGCTTATCGAGGTGCGCGGGCGGGCAGATGCGCCTGGAAGGCCGTTGCAATACGGGACGACGGTCGATTTTCTCGACCTGTTCCATCTGTCGAGCCTGAAGGACCTGCCGAAGCTGCGCGAAATCAAGGAGATCCTCCAGGAACACGAAGAGCAGCAGTATCTTGCATCCTCCGGGGGGGAACAACCCCGCGAAGTTGATGAAATCAGTGAAACAAAGGATAATGAATGAAGAAGAAGGTTGAGGAAGAGAAGGTCAGGATCAATAAATACCTGGCAATGTGCGGTATCGCCTCAAGGCGTGCAGCCGACCAGATGGTGATCGACGGCCTGGTGATGGTGAACGGCAGCATCGCGAACGAACCGGGCATGAAGGTCGATCCGCGCAACGACGAGGTGATCGTGGACGGAAGGCTTATGGCCAAGCCCGAGGCGCATAAAGTCTACATACTTTTCAACAAGCCGAGAAACGTCATCACTACGAGCCATGACGAGCGTGATCGCCAGCAGATTCTCGACTTCATCGACGTGCGCGAGCGGGTGTTCCCCGTGGGCAGGCTCGACAGGAAAAGCACAGGCCTCCTGATCCTGACCAACGACGGGACGCTGGCACACAAGCTGATGCATCCCTCATCGCAGGTACAGAAGGAGTATCTTGCAGCGCTCGATATGAAATTTCCGCCGGCAATGCTGCAGAAGCTGACCGCCGGTATGCGTCTGAAAGACACAGGAGAGAAGGTGAGCCCCTGCAGGGCTAAGATCCTCGACGACGGCATGAGCGTCCTGGTCAGTATCCATGAGGGCAAGAACCATCAGGTGCGCAGAATGTTCGACACGCTCGGATTCGAGGTCAAGCGGCTCGACAGGGTCGCCTATGCGGGCCTTACGCCGGGAGATCTCAGAAGAGGCGAGTGGCGTTACCTGAGCCGCAAGGAGGTGGAGCAGTTGTATAAGCTTTGCGGGCAGTAATTTTTATCGTTAAATTACATCTGTTCGTTCGCCGCGCTTTGAGCGCGGAATAATTAGAAGCGACAGGAAGTTCCATACAAGGTATTGCTCCCTGAAAACATCGACCCCTATCGATGAAACACCATCAAACCCCTCTATACCGTCGCGTAGCTGCGGCGGTTCTGCTATGCATTTCGGTGGCCGCGCCATCTCCTGCCATTGCCATTGAATCAGTCGAAGAGCTCCTCGAACGTGCCGAGCCGGAAGGCAACGCCGAAGAGCTTATCGGTATCCTGCAGGATCTTCGCAGGAATAAAATTCCTGTCAATCTCGCCACCGAAGCCCAACTGCTCAGGCTTCCGCTGCTTACTCCGGCTGATGCCGCAAAGATCGTCGACTGGCGGCAGAAAGAAGGCCCGATCGATTCAGCCGCTGAACTCGAGACAGTCATCGGTACCGACAATGCCCGTCGTGCAGCCCCTTATCTCTTTTTCGAAAAGCCTCGATCCCTTAAGGGGAAAAAAGCGGTCGGGCAGTTCAAAGGCAGCGCCATCAGCAGGGTCTTCTGGGAGACATCGCCGAGGAAAGGCATCGAAAACGGGAAGTATGCCGGCGATAACCGCAAGTTATACAATCGGTTCCAGGCGTCTGCCGCAAACTGCGGGGTAAGTTTCGTCCAGGAGAGCGACATCGGCGAGCCCAGGTTCGGCGATTTTCTTTCGTTCAGCCTCCATGCCGAACAGATCGGCATCCTTAGCCAGGGGGTTGTCGGGGATTACCGACTGAGCTTCGGACAGGGGCTGGTGTTCGGTCAGGGGCGCTATTTTTCCAAAGGAACGGATGCCGTCGACGGCGTACTGCTTTTTTCGCCTGCGCTCCGGCCCTACACCTCCTCGGGTGAAGAGAACTTTCTGCAGGGCGCTGCCGTAACGCTAAGCCCGGGGCCCTTCGATATCACGGCGTTCACATCGCACAACAAGGTCGATGCCACTATCGAGGACGATGTGGTTACCAGCCTCTCCTCGACCGGCTATCACCGGACGGCCTATGAGATTGCCAGAAAGGACGATCTGATACAGGATGTGCAGGGCCTCAATCTGCGCTGCAAATACCACGCCGGTGACTTTAACGCAGGAATCGGTGCCACATGGAGCAGATACCGTTACGGACTTCCCCTCGAATGGCTCGATGGCGGAGGCCGCGGGCGCCAGCTCGGGTCATTCGAGGCCAATGTCGTCTACAGGGATGTTCAGGTATTCGGTGAGGCAGCATTTGCCCATGCCCCGGACGCGCTCTCGTGGATATGCGGAGTGCAGGCCGGCCTGGGTCAGGGAATTACCGGCGTTGCATCGATGCGGCAGTACGCCGTCGGCTACTACTCTCCCTTCGCGGGCGGCTTTGCCGAACGGGGAGGCGACGGATCGGACGAAGAGGGATTCTATGTCGGTCTCAAAGCCAAAGTCCTGGATAACCTGAACGTAGGGGCATCCTATGACATGTTCAGGTTCCCAGAGCTCAGCAGCACCTATGCGCTACCATCCTCAGGTCATGACGCACGCCTTTACGCAACCTGGAAGCAGAACAGCAAGATGACCTGGGATGCCCTTTACCAGCATAAACAGAAGGATGAAACGGCCATCCAGACCGACAGCGGAGAGCTCCTCGAGTATGTGATGCCGGTGCCGAAGAGCACGAACCGGGTGCAGCTTGGCCTGAAAACCAGGCTTTCATCCATGTTTACCTTCAAAACGAAAGGAGAGTACAAGAGCGTCCAAAGCGAGTACGTCGACAGGACGCAGACTGACGACGGTTGGCTTTGTTACGGGCAGCTCGACTGCACGATCGGCGCCCTTGCGTTGAAAAGCCGGTTCAGCCGATTCGATACCGACAGTTACGACGCAGCCGTCTACGCCTACGAGGACGACCTGCCGCTGGTCTATACGCTCAGCTCCTGGTCGGGCAGGGGGAAGGCGATGTTCGTCATGGTCAGTTACGAGCCGGTGCGCAATTTCCGCCTGTCAGCCAAATACGAAACGACATGGTACGCCGACCGCGAAGTCTACGGCAGCGGCAACGACCTGAGAGCCACCTCATCGCCGAGTTCGTTCCACGTCGGGTGTATGCTGCAGTTTTGAGAGAAGATTTAAGAAAGGGACCAAAAGGACTCAAAGGACTTAAAGGACCTAAGGGAAGAAAAGAAGAGTGATTTTTCGGAGAATTGATCTTGCTCTTCGTCCTTTTGGTCCCTTATGTCCCTTTGGTCTCTTTCTTAATTTCCTTTAAGTCCCTTATGTCCTTTTCCCTCTTCGTCCTTTTCTTTCCTCTTTAAGTCCCTTTGGTCCTTTTCTTCAATTCTTTCCCGCAGCTTTGAACAGTCTGTCTCTTATCGCTCTTCCAATACCTTCTTCCGGCGGCAGTTCGCAGTAGATCGTCCGGATGCCCTGGGCGTCGCAGGTGCGGAAAAAGCCGAACAGCACCCTGGCATACTCATCGGCAGAGCGGCACATGAGTGAATGCCGGACTCCTTGCGGAGGAGCAGAGAGGCCGATCCAGGCCGAATGGGGATCAGCGGGTAACGTCAGGGGAGAGTTGTCTACAAGCACGATGGCTGCTTCGGGGGAGTAGTGACGGTATTTCATGCCGGGACTTTTCGGCGCCTCTCCCGGCAGGCAGGATGTGGCGACCTGCATTTCGGGAATCAACTCGAGGAGAGCCTCGATGCTTACAGCTCCGCTGCGAAGAAGAAGCGGGGGATTGACCGAACAGTCGACGATGGTCGATTCGAGCCCGATCTTGCTCTGCTCTCCTCGCAGAAGGCAGCCGATTTTCCCTCCGAGATCGTGATAAACGGTTTTCCAGTCCGTGGAGCTTGGGCGACCTGATACGTTGGCCGACGGCGCGGCGACAGGATGATCGCAAAAGCCCAGAAAAGCTGAAGCGACAGGGTGCGACGGACAGCGGACCCCCACGGTCGGAAGACCTGCGGAGACGATATCCGGTACCGACCGGTGTTTTTTCAGCACAATGGTCAGTGGTCCTGGAAAGAATCTCCTGATGAGCAGCTTCGCCGCATCATTGATCTCTTCTGCAACATCGCTGATTCGGTCGGGGCTTTGCACATGTACGATCAGCGGGTTGTCCGACGGGCGCCCCTTGGCCGTGAAAATTCCGGCGATCGAATCAGGGCGGAATACGTCGGCGCCAAGACCGTAGACGGTTTCAGTCGGGAAAGCTACTGTTTCACCACGGTTAAGGTAACTTGCGGCCTCTTCAGGCGAATCGGTGACGAATGTCTGCATTCCCTGCCCGAGTGATTATGGAAAGGAGAGAGTGCCCATCGCCGAAGGGAAAAACCATGCATAACAGGCCACCCCGACCAAGGCGCTTAAAACGGGAACAGTCAGGTTGTCGTCGATCTTGAAACCGGCGATCCTGATGACAATCGCCTCGACTACGGTGCCTGCGATCGCCATGACGGCGCCGACCGGCAGCAGGAGTCCCGGAACCACTGAAACGATAACGACGGCACTGCAAAGAAACGCAAGGCTGCCCTCCAGGCTCTTTTCCCCGAAACGGTGCTGTCCGAATTTTTTGCCGACCAGAGCAGCCACTGTATCGGACACCGAAACCATCGCGAAAGCGGCAACTGCGATCGTTTTCGGAAAGAAAGCAATCAGGGCGAGAGCAGAGAGCGTAATCCATGTCGCCCCGTTCAGGTGAAGGCGATCCTTGCTCAGCTCATGGTGCCGGAGCATGGCGTCGAACGTCTGATGGTACCATTCAGAAAGGGAAGGGATGAAATTCTTGAACACGTCGACAAGCAGAAAGCCGGCGGTGACCGGTGCCAGGATCAGCAGGGCCTGTTTCCTGCCGATGTGCCAGTAAATCAGGGGGATCAGCAGCGACGAGAGGTGGATTGCCTTGCGCGCGAACTCGAACCGGAAATCGAGGCGGTTAGGGTCATGGTCGATTTTTGCTGTTTTAAACGAATGACTCATCGAGCGAGGGTGGTTCAGTGCTGTTGCTGCCTGCTTGGAGGATGTGAAAATCCTTGCTGAATATACACCGAAAAAGCCGTTCAAGGAAAGAGCTTGCCGCCTCGTTGAAAGAACTCGACAAACTGGACGGCAAAATCAGGCGACAGGATATGACGTGCGGCTGTTTTCCTGCCGTATAGGTGCAACCTGAATAGGGAACGACTTCAGCCGGCCGTCCTTCGTTACGGCGGGTACTTCAGCACGGTTGATTACGGTAGTTCATCCGACTCGAAATGTCTCTTTTCGTGATATCGCAACCGTCATGAAGTTTGACCGTTGCCGGAAGGGCAAGGGATAAAGTGTGTTTTGCAATACGGATGTCAGAAACAATAAGACAAATAAGATTTAGAGGGTTGCGATTTGTCGGTTCTTGTGATATTATCAGATTTATACGTTATATAACCTTCGTATTTTTTATTGTTATGAGTCAGAATGTTGAATCAAACATTCCAGCCTTGAAACGGATCATCATCATCGAAGACGATGTCGAGATAAGTGAATGTCTCGTCAAGTTTTTCGCCATGAAGGGATATGATGTCCACGCTGTAGGTTCTGCACTGGAATTTTATCGAATAAGCGACCTTCAGTCGTATGCACTGGCAATCGTCGATCTCGGATTGCCCGACCAGAACGGCCTGGTGATTGCCAAGTACCTGAAAAGCAATACGCCGTTGCATATTCTCGTGCTTACAGGCCAGACAGATATCGAAAACCGCCTTGAAAGCTACGAAGCGGGTGCCGATGCCTTTATGAGCAAGCCTGTAAATTTCAGGGAACTCTCAGCACTTGTGGTCAACCTGCTTGATCGCGGCAAGCAGATCAGGTTTTATGGTTCGTCATCCTCTGAGTCGCCCTTTCATTCCGATGACGAACAGCACTGGAAAATACTTCGCGACGGCTGGCTTCTGATCACCCCAAAGGGCAATACGCTCAAACTGACCCTCAAGGAGTATGAATTTCTTTTGAGCCTGACCAATAATTCCGCTATAGCTTTTCCTCGCCAGGACCTCCTCAGGATTCTCGGATATCAGAACAACGAATACGGCAACCGCGCACTCGAGTCTCTCGTCTATCGACTTCGTCACAAGGTAGAGGAACACGGCATTTCGATTCCGGTCCAGACCGCTCATGGCATCGGTTACAGCTTTTCGGCCAATATTATCGTCGTTTGATTCCGATGCAACGTTGCGTACGAAGTGGCTGCCCTATAATAAAATCGAAGTTTCAGATACGATGGAATGAATCCGGCAATGAGATGATTCAGAGGTGATACCGTTGCATTATTTCGTTTTCTATCGCGCCTCTTCAATATTATTGTTTCGGCGACGATACTCTATCTGATTGTTTTTCATGATTCATCTTGTCGCCCCTGTCATGATCGAAACGCGCGACGAATATATCAGCTGGTTGTCCGAACTATATCGGCATATGGCTGCGAATATATCCTCAGGGAAAAGTTTTCACAGACGCCGTTGTTGATAGGGAACGATCACATGGTTAGAGCCGACAGGTCAATACCTGTCGCGGAGTCCATGTGCTGAAAGAGCCCTTGCCGGGTTCTTTTTTCGGGGAAATCCTGTATTTTACACCCCCGACTTCAATACGTTATCATTTCGCGCATGACATCAGGCAAACTCAGGGTCGCAGCCATCGACCTCGGCACCAACTCCTTCCATATGGTTATCGTGGAGGAGAGCGAAGGCAAGGGCATCGTCGAAATCGATCGTGTCAAGGACATGATCTGCATCGGCCGTGGCAGCATCTCTACGAAAATGCTCGACGAGAAGGCTATGCAGGCCGGCGTCGCCGCGCTGAAGAAATTCCTCGTACTTGCGACCCAGAGGGGCGTGGCTCCCCACAATATCCTGGCGTTCGCCACCAGCGCTATCCGCGAGGCGGCCAACCGCGAAGTTTTCATCGACATGGTCAGGCAGGAGACCGGCCTGAAGGTGAAGGTCATTTCCGGCAAGGAGGAGGCCCTGTTCATCTATTACGGGGTGCGCAATGCCGTTCGGCTCGAGCAGAAGCCGGACCTCCTGTTCGATATCGGCGGCGGCTCTGTCGAATTCATCATCGCCGGATGTGACAGCGTCCATTTGCTGGAGAGTCGTAAGATCGGCGTTGCCAGGATGCTGGAACGTTTCATGACCACCGATCCTATCTCGCCATACGAGCTGAAGCTGCTTGAGCAGTTCTGTGCCGCAGAGCTGTATGTGGCGGCCGAAAAGGCTCATGAGCTGGGTGTTACCCGCGGTATTGCGTCCTCGGGAACGGCCCTCAACATCGCCCGTATGATTCGGTCAGGCAAGGATTTCGACGGAGTTGACGCCCTGAACCAGACAGGGTTCACGCGGGAAGAGTTCGAAAAGTTTTACCGGTCGGTCATACCGCTTGATGCTGTTGCGCGACGCAAGCTCACCGGGCTGGATGAAAAAAGGGTCGATCTGATCGTGCCGGGGCTGATCCTGATCAACACTATTTTCAAGGTGTTCGGCCTCAAGGATGTGATCATCTCTGAATCTGCATTGCGGGAGGGCATGGTGCTCCACTACATCTCAGGCATACGCGGCAGGGCCGGCGGCAGCGGGCAGCTCGACATCAGGCGCCAGAGCGTAGTCGAACTCGGCTACCGGTGCAACTGGCACAAACCCCATTCGCTGCAGGTAGCAAAGCTTTCAGTAATGCTTTTCGACCAGCTTCAGGCGCTGCACGGCCTCAAGCCGCAGTACCGGGAGCTTCTTGAATATGGAGCGCTTCTGCACAATATCGGGGAGTTCATCTCGATCTCGACCCACCACAAGCATAGCCAGTATATCATTATGAACGGCGAGCTTCGGGGGTTCTCGCCGGCGGAGGTCGATATCATCGGTAACGTGGCCCGTTATCACCGCAAACAGCCGCCATCGGAAAAGCATCCGCTCTACAGCCAATTGAAGCCGTCTCACCGTCGGGCGGTCGATGTGCTTTCCGGTATTCTTCGTATCGCCAACGGCCTTGAACGAGGCCACCGCCAGAATGTGGCGTCGATCACTGCGCGCATCGAACCGGAGAGGATCGTGCTCGATGTCCTGACCAGATTCGAACCAGATATCGAGCTTTGGGCGGCCGAGTCGCTCAAGTCATGGCTTGAAGATGTACTCGGCAAGCCTATAGAGATCGAAGCCCGGATGCAGTGATGGCTTTGTACGAACGCCTCACCCAGCCTGGTTCGTTGTGGTTCGAGTCCACACTTCACGATGCTCGCTACGGCGACTCCCTCTTTTTTTCGGATCCTGTCGAACTGTTGCCGCTTGCCTGTGGCGACGACATCGGAGCGTGGTTCGGGCGACTTGAAGCGTGGCTCGAACGAGGCTTCTGCCTTGCCGGCTGGCTCAGCTACGAAGCCGGTTGTGCCCTGGACCCGGCCCTCTCCGGCTGCACGTGGCCATCGGAAGATCAGGGGTTGCTCGGCTGGTTCGGAGTGTACAGCCGGCCGGAACGGTTCGATCGTGAGAGCGTTATGGCCGAGGATGAGATGGTTTCAGCAAAACGGTTCAGGATTTCCGATCTCGGGTTCGAGCTGACAGAACAGGAGTACTTCGAGCGCATCGCCCTGCTCAAGGAACAGATCGCCTCGGGCAATGTCTATCAGGTCAATTTTACGGGCCGTTGCCGTTTCAGGTATGAAGGGTCGCCTGAGGCGTTATTTGTGGCCATGAAGCGACGCCAGCCGTCTCCATGGTCGGCTTTCCTCAACACCGGTGACCGGGTTGTGCTTTCGTTTTCTCCCGAACTGTTTTTTACGCGCGAAGGTCTGAGTATTGAAACCATGCCGATGAAGGGCACTGCGCCGAGAGGTTCCACCGCCGAAGAGGATCGTGCGGAGCGGCTTAAACTTGCCGGGTGCGAGAAGAATCGGGCGGAAAACCTGATGATCGTCGACCTTCTGCGCAACGATCTCGGACGAATCTGCACGACAGGCTCGATAGAGGCTTCCGGCCTTTTCGAAACCCAGACCTATCCGACCCTTCATCAGATGGTCTCGACCGTGCGAGGCGAATTGAGGAAGGATACCGCGCTTTATGATCTGTTCAGGGCGCTTTTTCCGTCGGGCTCGGTGACCGGTGCTCCGAAAGTGAGAGCCATGAACCTCGTCAGGGCACTCGAAAAAAGCCCGAGGGGTGTTTACACCGGCGCAGTCGGTTTCATGCTGCCTGGTGGTCGCATGGCGTTCAATGTGGCTATCAGGACGATCGAACTGTCTGGCGGTTCAGGTGTTTACGGTACGGGCAGCGGCATCGTATGGGACTCTGAGCCGCATCAGGAGTTCCTCGAATGCATGCTCAAGGCGCGCATCCTCTCCGAACGGGACGGAGAAGTACCGGCAATATTCGAGACCATCCTCTGGAACGGAGGGTACCTGCTGCTCGACGATCATCTGGACCGGCTGGCTTCTTCGGCTTCCGCGCTCGGGATCGACTGTGACCTTATGGCGGTTCGTACTTCGCTCGCAGGGCTGGAGGATAATTTGTCGGGTACCGGTGGCCGGTATCGGGTCAGGCTGACGCTCGACTGCGACGGGAAGGCGTCGGTCGCTGCGGAACCGTTCACGCCTGATTCGTCCGATAGGGCCGTCCGGGTATGCGTCGCCCCGGAACGGGTCGATTCAGCAGACCCGCTCATCCGTCACAAGGTCACCCGGCGGGAACGTTACGACCGAGGCCTCAGTGATGCAATCGACAACGGTTTTCAGGAGGCGCTGTTCCTTAACGAGCGAGGCGAGGTTACGGAAGGAGCCATCAGCAACCTGATCGTCCGCATCGACGGAACATGGTGCACTCCGCCGGTCTCGTGCGGGTTGCTGAACGGTGTGTACAGACGCTATCTGCTGCGCACCAGGCCATGGATTCGGGAGAGGGTGATCAGCCTCGACGATCTGCGCCGGGCCGACATGCTGCTGCTCTGCAATGCCCTGCGAGGAATTCGGCGGGCTGAGCTTCACGAGGCTTCGGGCAGCAAGTAAGGTTGATGGGGAAGCGGAAGAGCTGTATATTGTTATTGCAGCGCTTTTAACGCAAACGCCAACCAACCGCTCCTACCCATGAGAGACCACACGCCGAATTTCAAAATGCTCGAGCTTTCTGCGGAAAGCAAGCAACTTGTCAGGGACACGGTCACCCAGTTGCTCGAAAAGCTTGCCGGGGACGGCCAGCTTACTGCGGAAGCGCGTCTTGAATTCTGGGTGGAGATTCCCGGGGTGAAGCATCCTCGCGGCACATTCAGGGGCGGATGCCTCATGCCTGACAGCTACCTTTGCCTGTCTGACTGGTTCAAGGCCGACAGCGCGATGATTTCGGCGTCGGAGGACTACGCCGAATCAGAAAATCCGCTTGAAGCGGCCTGGAGCGACCTGCTTGACGAACTCTATTACCAGATAGAAATCTTTACATCCCTGGCCAACAGGAATCAGGGCATCACCATCGAACTCTGGGCGGGAACAAGGGGAAGACCGGAATGCGAATGGCTCTATGCGGTGGATAAAAAGATAGAGCTGGCGTGAGAAGAAAGAGGGAAGAAGATGAAGAAAAGGACCAAAAGGACTTAAAGGACCAAAGGGACTTAAGTGTTAAGAATAGCTCCATTCTGTTTGTTCAAAATTCTTAACCCTTATGTCCTTTAAGTCGCTTAAGTCCTTTTGGTCCCTTTTCTTCCTCTCCCAGTCCCTTTAGTCCTTTTGGTCCTTTTTCTTACATCGTCTTCTCTTTGAAGTCGCAGGCCTCTCTTATCCTGCACTCCCGGCATTCCGGCTTTTTGGCCTTGCAGGTGTAGCGGCCGTGAAGGACGAGATAGTGGTGGAAGTTTATCAGTAGCTGCTCAGGGATGATCTTCATCAGGGCGGTTTCAGTATCCTCCGGCCTGGAGGTTTTGCAGAGGCCGATGCGGTTCGAAACCCGGTGGACATGCGTGTCGACCGGCATGACGGGAACCCCGAACGCATTGCTCAGCACGACGTTGGCCGTTTTCCTCCCTACTCCCGGCAGGCTTTCGAGTTCCTCACGCGTGCCCGGTACCTGGCCGTCATAATCATCGAGGAGCCTTCGGCTTACGGCAAGGATGTTTTTTGCCTTGTTGTTGTAGTAGTTTATCGACCTGATGATCGTTCTGATGTCGTCGACATCCATGCGGCTCATGCTTTCAGGGTCGGGGGCCGCCTTGAAGAGCATCGGCGTCAGCTGGTTGACCTTTTTGTCCGTGGCCTGGGCGGCCATGATGGTAGCTACCAGTAGCTGGAATGGGGTTTCGTAGTGGAGCTCGCTTTTCGGATTCGGCCACACTGCCGACAGCGCCTCGTTGATGAAGGCGATTTTTTTACTCACAGGCATCTTCATTCTTTTGGCGACCGGGTCCTTACTGGTCGCTTTCCGTTTTCTGCAACTTCGTCTCGGAATGATCGATCAGGCCTCTTCCGCACTTCTGGATCCGTCCTTCGGCCTTGAGGTCGTTGAAAATCGCATCGAGGATGCCATTGACGAATTTGCTGCTCTTGTCGGTGCTGCTGAACTTCTTGGCGATCTCTATGGCTTCATTGATCGAAACCTTCGGCGGAATGTCTTCGCAATAGAGGATCTCGGCAAGGGCCATGCGCAGGATGTTCTTGTCGATGATCGCGATGCGGCTCATGTCCCAGTTGAAGGTGTGCTTGGCGATGTATCGGTCGATCTCCTCCCGGTTCTTGACGATGCTGTTCACCAGATGATTGAAGAACTTCATCGCGTTCGGGTCGTCCATGATCTCTTTGGTAAGAAGCCAGTGCGAAGCAGATTCGATGTCGACTTCCCTGAGCTCAAGCGTGTAGAGCGCCTGAAGTATCTTTTCTCTGATTTGTCTTCGGTACGTCTTCATAATGCGGAATTAAGAATGTTTTGATGTAAGGATCTCGGTGACAACGTCACCGGTCGCAGCAAAATTTTCGAACAGGGCGCCTGGCTTATGCTCGGCCAGCTGTTGCATGGTGAAATTGCCTGTCGCCACGGCAATTGAATGGGCATCGAGCACGCGGGCGCACTTGATGTCGTGTTCGGTGTCGCCGATGATAACGATTTCGGAAGATGAAAAGTTTGTGCCGGTAATGCGGCAGGCACGTTCGAGGGCTATGTGAGGAAGATCGGTACGCTCGAGGGCATCGTCGGCGAAAGCCCCGAACGGGAAGTAGTGGTCGATAGAGGGAAGCTTAAGTTTGTGGCGTCCGGAGTCTTCGAAGTTGCCGGTCAGGAGGCCGAGCAGTATGTCGGAACGGGCGGAAAGTTCATCCAGCAGTTCGCGCACGCCTTCAAGCAGGGTGATATCCGATGGCTGGGCCCGTTCGCGGAACAGGGTGATGTAAACCTCTTTGGCCTTGTCGAATTTTTCGGCGATCTCGCGGCGTTCGAGCCCGGTATTGCCAAGCACCTCGTAGATGATGGCGCCGTCCATTTTGCCGGAAAAATCGTGACGGCCGGTGCTCCCTTCGGTGCCGTAGACCTCGATGAGTGCGTCGGCAAGGACGCGCCGGTTGACGATCCCGACCTTGACCAGGGTTCCATCAATGTCAAACAGAACAAGTTTGCGATGCATTTTCAGGCTGCTACCTCTTCAGAACGTGCTTTTTCTATTTTCACGGGAATGAGTTTCGATACTCCTTCCTCTTCCATCGTGACGCCGTAAAGTGCCTGGCACGAGGCCATGCTCTTCTTGTTGTGCGTAACGATAATAAATTGAGTGTTATTCTCAAATTTTTTCAGGAGCTTAATAAAGCGTCCGACGTTTGCGTCGTCGAGCGGTGCGTCAACCTCGTCGAGGATGCAGAACGGGCTTGGCTTGACAAGGTAGATGGCGAAGAGCAGCGAAAGTGCCGTCAGCGCTTTCTCGCCCCCGCTGAGCTGCTCGATGGCCAACGGCTTTTTTCCTCTCGGTTTAGCGACTATTTCGATGCGGGCTTCGAGCGGGTCTTCATCGGTATGGATCAGCAGATCCACCTCGTCCTCCGGGTCGAAAAGGTCATGAAATATCCTGATGAAGTTTTTTCTCACTTCGGCGAACGTCTCCTGAAATTTTTCGAGGGCCGTCCGGTTGATCTCCTCGATTGTCTGCAACAGCTGCTGCTCAGCGCTTACAAGGTCCGCTTTCTGGGCGGACAGAAAATCGAACCGCTCCTTCTCGCTGTCGTACTCTTCCATGGCAAGCTCGTTGACCGCTCCGAACAGCTCCTTCTGTTTCTGCAGGTACTCGAGCCTCTCCTTCGATTTTTCCGGATCGAACCCCTCAGGAACAAGCGAGGGCATCCGGTCGAGTTCGATGCTGTAACGCTCCATGACTGTCGACTGCAGATGGACGATCTCCTGTTCGAGCTTCGTTTTCCTGTTGCCGAACTCGAAGAGCATCTGTTGAGAGATGTCGTGCTTGCGTCGCAGGTCCCTCAGTTTCGACAGCGCCTCGTGATTTCTCGCCTGAAGGTCGCGATACGACGACTCGAGCTCGTTCAGCGCCTGCTGCCGTTTTGCCGAGACGACCAGGACCTTTTCATGCTCTGAGGCCGTTTCGGTGATCAGGGACCTGAGCGTCGCGATCTCCTTCTCCCCTACATTGACCTGATGCTGCATCGAGTTCAGCTCTTCACCGAGGGTCGCGATGACCTGCCGGCAGGATCCGATCCTGAAACTGTGTTTTTCGAGTTCGAGATGCGCGTCGCGGTACCGTCCCTGCTGGGACTGGACTTCGGCGTTCATCGTCCTGCTCCGGGCCTCTTCGTCGGAAAGTGCGTCCTGCATAGCGACGAGCGTTTGCTGTGATGCCCCGGCCTCCTCCTCAAGCCGTTGCATTTCGGGCAACAGGCGTTCCAGTTCGCCCTCCACGCTCTGTATCGAAGCTTTGACGGCAGCAGCCTCCTCGGCGGTTCGCCTTACCTGGTCCGCGCCTGAGCGCTCTTCAGCATCCAGCCGCGCAAGTTTTTTTTCGAGTGTGCCGATCTCCTGCTCGATAGCGGTTGCCGAGCGTTTTGTCTCCTCGATGCGGATAGCGTCGATCTCCTTTTTCAGGGTGACGAGCGATGCTTCCGCCTCACCGATCGACGCCGAGACCTCCTTCATCTTTTTCTGAAGCTTGTCCCGTTCGGCCTTTTTGCCGAGCCGAAGTCCTTCGTTGCCTTTCGCACTCCCTCCGAAGAGCAGTCCCCTGTGCGTGAATTTTTCTCCCCCGGTCGTGATGAAAAGGGCTTCAGGGTGCAAGGCTGCAAGCCTTTCTGCTGTCATGAGGTCAGCCACGACATAACTGTGCTGCATCAGCAGCAGAAGTGCTTTGGAAAGCTCTTCCGGCCCCTGCACGACGTCGATGCTCCTCAGTGCGCCCGGGATTTCGGGGTAATCGGTGTGGCTGCTGCTGTTGATCAGGTCGAGTACGAGGAAATGGACTTTGCCCTTGTCGGCCCTGGTGAGGCTGGAAACAGCCCCTTTCGCTTCGTCGAGGTTCCTGCAGATATAGTACCCGAGGCTTTCGCCCAGCGCTGCGTTGACCGCCTTCTTGTGGTCGCCTTTCAGGGAGATCAGGTCCGACAGGCATCCGAGGCCCGGCTTGCCGTCCTTGTGTTTTTCGAGGAACGCTACCCCTTCAGGGAGCCCTTCGAATTTTTCGAGGATCGAGTCGCACAGGATGATCTGGTTGTTCAGGTGGTTATGCTCGCCCCGAAGGGAAAGCAGCTGCTCCTTTCGAGTTTCCGTCTGCTCGGAGAAGCCCGCCTTGAGTCGGGCAAGGCGCGTCTCTTCCTGCCTCAGGGCATCGAGTGCGCCCTTTTTCTCCTCGATAAGGATTGCGGTGCGGCGGCGTTCGGGTTCGGACTGTTCGAGTGATGCTTCCAGCTCAAGTGTTCTCTGATCGAGCCTGGAGATCGACCCTTCGAGATGTTCCTTCCTGGTCTTCATCGATTGGCGCGACAGACCCAGTGCATTGAGCGATTTCAGCTGTTCGGCGGCTTTCTGGCGTTCGTTCTGCAGTGCCCGGCGGCGACCGTCGAGTGCGGCGTTAAGGGCCTCCTGCTGCTGCTTCAGCTGTTCGAACGCCTCGAGGCGTGATTTGCAGGCCTCTTCAAGCGGCGACTGCTGTTTTGCCAGGTCCATTGACAGCGCCTCCTGTTCGACCCGCTTGCGGCTCTTTTCGGTGATGGAGTGCTTGAGACGCTCGATGGAGTGCAACAGGCTTTTCTGTTTTTCCTGATGCTGGAAAAGCTGTTTTTCGAGGGTATGGACGAGGCCGTTGGTGGTGTTCAGCTCTTTCTGATCTTCGGCGAGCCTCTTTTCGAGGTGGAGCTGCTGAAGTTCGGACTCCTGTTGGGCGCTGTCCAGGCGGGCGATCATTGCCGAAAGCTCATGGCCCTGGCGCTCCTCGGAGGCTATGGACTCGAGCAATGGCTGGAGCTTTTCCAGATGTTCACCCATGACTATGCCGGAGAGGGTCAGGTCGAGCGATTTCAGCTCCTCCCTGATCTCCTTGAGGCGTTCGGCTTTTTTTACCTGCTGCCTGAGTGCGCGCACCTTCTTTTCGACCTCGGCGAGCACGTCGTCGACACGTGCCAGGTCGCGGGATGCGCTTTCGAGCTGCCGGAAGGTCTGTTTCCGCCGCTGCTTGTACCTGGTTATGCCGGCGGCCTCTTCGAACAGCTTCAGCCGCTCTTCGCTCTTATTGCTGATGATCTCCTCGATCATCTTCAGCTCGATCACCGAGTAGGCGTCGCTGCCCATGCCGGTGTCGGCGAAAAGGTCGAGGATGTCCTTGAGCCTGCATGGCACCATGTTCAGCAGATAGTCGCTGTCGCCGTTGCGGTAAAGCCTGCGGGTGACCGTGACTTCGGTATATTCGGTCGGCAGGACGTTGCGGGTGTTCTGGATGGTGATGGAGACTTCGGTGAAGCTGAGGGGCTTAAGGCTTTTGGTGCCGTTGAATATGATGCTCTCCATTTTCGGCGACCGGAGAAGCATCGATTTCTGTTCCCCGAGCACCCAGCGGATTGCATCGACCACGTTGGTCTTTCCGCATCCGTTCGGGCCGACGATCGCCGTCAGACCCTTGTCGAAGGAGATCCTGACCCTGTGGGCAAAGCTTTTGAAGCCAAAGAGCTCTATTTTCGACAGATACATGAACGGGGTGTTAACGGTCAGCGACAGAACAATATCGGTACCTGATGAACAACGCTTTCAGGAATACCGGCACAGCCCGTCGGGAAGAAATCGCTCGCAGGGCAGCGATCCGGCAATTGAAAGTGGTAAAAAGCCAATTTAACAAAAAATCGGCGAACGGGGCAATACCTTCAATATTACGGCAAATCCTCCATGGCATCGCGCGTGGCGAGGATGATCGAGCGAGCATGGATGGCCGCTTCGACATCGTGGACCCTCAGGATGTCCGCACCGTTCATGAGTGCCACGGTGTTGGCGCTGATCGTTGCATTCAGGCGTCGAGCCGGCGGCGGGGCGTCCTCGCCGCACTTTCTGATTGCCTGGCCCAGGAACGATTTTCTCGATACCCCGGCAAGAACCGGAAAGCCGAGGGAGTGCAGTTCATCGAGACGGCCGAGAAGTCGGAAATTTTCCTCGACACTCTTTCCGAACCCCAATCCGGGATCGAGTATGATCGATCCGATCCCGTGTTTTCCGGCGATTCCTATCGAACGGCTGAGAAAGTCGAGCACCTGGCGAACGACGTCGCGTTGCGGTGCCCCGGTATCCTGGCTCCACTGAAGGCTTTCCGGCCTTGCCGGCGTATGCATCAGCACGACGCCGCACCGGTACCTGCCGCAGACTTTCGGCATATCGGCGTCGAAGGTGAGGCCGGAAATGTCGTTGATGATATTGGCCCCTGCCTTGAGAGCCTCTTCGGCCACTTCCGCTTTATAGGTATCCGCTGAAATCAGTACGTCGCTGTGACTGCGCAGGAGCGAGATGAACGGGACGATTCTCCGGATCTCTTCGACAGCGTTGACATATGCAGCGCCCGGCCTGGTCGATTCGCCGCCGACGTCGATGATTTCAGCACCGGCGCTTACCATCTCGAGCGCGGCGTATAGGGCCCTTTCCAGTTCAGGCTCCTGTTCCTGGTCAGTATAGGTGCTTCCGTCGAAGAAAGAGTCGGGAGTCAGGTTCACGATACCCATTACAGCAGGTCTGGCAGTAAGGTCGAGGATGGTTCCCGAGCAGTCGAGCCGTAATCGGCTTCTGTCGAATGATGATTCGTTCATGGTATTCAATTCCAGGGTCATTTGATACCGAAAGGCACCGGGGTGAAGGTCAGGATGAATATGGCGATACAGAGCCATCCTGCGATTCTCCTCCCGTACGACAGAGGCAGGTCGCTTCCGGCCTGGGGGTGTCTGGTCCCGATGAAACGGCTGAGGATGAACGCCCACAGGATCCAGCCCGGCCAGGACCATCGAAGCAGGGTTTCCGGAACCTGGATGGCGTTTCCCGGTATAATCAGCGTCAGGAGCACATCAATGAAGGATGGCATGCCGAGAAGGGTGATGAACAGCAGGAACATCCGGGCGATCTTCTCATGTCCCTGCCGTCCGAACATCGCATAGACTACATGGCCGCCGTCGAGCTGACCTACAGGCAGCAGGTTCAGGGCGGTCACGAAACAGGCGAGCCATCCGGTGAACAGGAAAGGGTAATGGTACATTTCAGTCATCGGCGGCAAAGCCTTTGGTTCGATCACGTTTTCGAGCAGGATATAGAGCAGGTTTCTGCCGAGGTAGAGTGTTCCTGGTGGAGGTTCCGGGATACCTCCCGCAGCCAGGTAATCCGGATGGATGGAAAAAATGTAGTCGGCGGGCGGCAGGTTAAGGAACCCGAAGAGGAGCAGGCAGAAAGCGACGGCAAAGCCCGCAAGCGGGCCCGATGCGCCTGTATCGAACAGGGCTTTTCTGCTGGTTATGGGCTCCTGGATGCGGATAACCGCTCCCATGGTTCCGATGCTCATCAGGAAGGGCAGCGGCGGCAGTGGTATGTAGTATGGCAGGGTCGCCCTTATCCGGTGATGCAGGGTCGCGAAAAAATGGCCGAACTCGTGCACGGTCAGGAACGCGATCAGGCAAAACGAGTAAGGGATTCCCCCCTTCAGGGAGTTCATGAAGCCTGAGATACTGCTTACGTCGGGTTCCCTGTTGATCCAGATCATTCCGGCCCAGGTAGTGCAGAACACGGTGGCGACGAACAGCAGGATATGGAGGGGATAGTTTCTACCGGATCGGAGGACTGGACTTGGTGTCGGAATATCTTGCATTGGTTCTTGGCCTTGATGACCGGGTCGGTTGCTGACAAGCTTCGGTGATGACGGTCAATGGAGCGGGGGTGTAATGCCTGGCCGCGGAAAGTGCGGCCAGGCAGGTATCGGGCAACGCTGTTAACGGTTTTCCGATTTGTGTTCTTTTTCTTTCTCCTTGTCGCCGAAAGTGGCGACCAGGCCCTTGACCAACTCCTCCTTCTCTGAAGTGCTCAGCTTGGCTTCGGGATGGGCCGGCAGGTAGAACCATGGGGGCATTTTGCCTTTCCTGGTTTCGGATGCGGCATCCTCGCCCTCGTTCTTGCCGGGGCGGCCCCATTCGGAAACATTGAATTTCGCCCGGCCTACCCTGACGTCGAGTTTGAGGATCCAGGAGAGCGGCGCGACACTGCTATACCATGGCCAGACAGTCTCGTTCGAATGGCAGTCCTTGCAGGCCCTGTTGAAAAGCTCTTCCGTCCGAGCACTGTCCCATTGCGGTTTTCCGGTTACCGGCGGATTCTTGTGGTCGCGCCCGAAAGGGATCAGCTGGATAAGCACAAGGACGGCGATGACCACTGCAAGCGCTTTGCCGATTTTCATGGGCAAATTCTCCGTTTAGTGTGTTGACTGAAATAAGTCAGGCATCGAATATTTAAAGGTATGATCTTTATCGCGCTTTACCAATCATGGTTAAGGGGCGGGCCGCTATCTGGGTGGGGAGCAGCTTTCAGGAGGCTTTTTCGTTAAGTTTTGCGTGCAGCATCGACAGTGGCCATGAGGAAACCACACGGTGCCCGGTTCTTCCAGTGGCGATTTGGGCGATGATTTCGAGTTCGAGTTCCGAATAGAATTTCCTGGCCGAGGTCAGTCCGTCCGATGTGAAGGCAGCGATGCCCTGCAGGCTGGCAACCAGAGGTACGCCTCCGAGCAGCAACAGGCTTCGATGCCCGTCTATGCCGACGAATGCCGATGCTCCGTGTGACTCTGCCTGGGCGATCATCAGCGCGAGTTGTCCTGGACAGAAGTGGTGCATGCTCTGGGAAATGACCACGACATCGATGGAGCCCTTTTCCAGACCTTCAAAATCGAATGCGTTCATGCTTCTGAAGGTTACCGGCAGATCACGGGCAGCGGCGAGCCGGTTTCCCTCGCTGATCGTCTCAGGAACGATGTCCGTAGCGGTGACGGTGATATCCAGGCCGTATTTGCCGGCCTGTTCGGCAAGGGCAAACGCAAGCCCACCGGATCCCGATGCAAGTTCGAGTATCCTTGCCGGGCCGTTTCGGCGGGAAATATCGCTGATGATGGGCAGGAGCAGGCTTGTCTGGTGTGTATACGACTGCGTCATCTGGTTCATCCTGTCCAACGCCCTGATCCATCCGAGCTTTTCGGAGCCGGTGGCTGAACTGTCGTCCATATTTTCGGTTTCTCTTGTCCGGACAGCCCGATCGATCATTTCGGGTATCAGGAAGCCTGGTCCCAGTTCACTGGAAACGTCGAATCGTTCCGCAAGAAATTTCGTCATGAACTGGTCGGTAACCATTTCCAGCTCATCGGGCGAATTCCAGCCAGGAGGGAATTCACCTCGTGACCGCAGGTTGTCGAGAGCTTTGTAGCCGGCTGTTCTGAGTTGAAGCATGGTTATTCAGGTTTTGGCCCGAACTGCTGGCCTGATGTACGATACAATGTTTTCTGTTCGGGGGGAACCCTGTTACAGAACCGGGCTGGGGGACTGAAAGATTTGCAACAATACAATATAAGGGAGTTTACAAGGATTGTGAGGCATCATTCAATCCCTGGATGAATTTTGTTTCGAGGTAAAAATAAAATCCGGGAATTATCGGGAAATGTTTTTGATTTTAATTAACTGATACTAACTTAGTATCAGAACAAGCAACATTATGAAAGTACTGACCAAACATACTGACTACGCCGTCAGGGCCTTGATTTCCCTCGGTATGAAATCCGGGAGCTGGGTTTCGGCCAAGGCTGTCTCCGAGGAGCAGGCAATTCCATACCAGTTTCTGAGGCGCATTCTTCAGGAGTTGATAAAAAACGGCCTGGTGCTCTCGAAGGAGGGGGCAGGCGGCGGAGTGATGCTCGGAAAGGATCCGGATACGATCCGGGTGAAGGATGTCATCGAAATCTTCCAGGGGCAGGTGCAGGTCTCCGAATGCATGTTCCGCAAGCAGCTCTGTTCCAACCGGGCCAATTGCGTGCTGCGCCATGAGATCATGCGCATCGAGCAGCTGGTGAACGACGAGTTTTCGAAAGTGACCGTCGGAAAATTGATCAGCGACCTGAAACGGGTACAGGTACTTTCAGAGCCAAAACTTTAAGACTGATAATGACAACAAACAATACTTCCCGGGTACCTCTATTTATTGTCGTGAGCGGTTTGAGTGCAAGGCGGACGGAGCACAGAAACCGGAATGTACACGCAGGACATGAGGATTTCGAGCACCGACCAACGAAGCAATCGAATCGCGGAACGAATAAATAGAGGTACCATAATGAAACGACAGATTATAACCATTGATGAACCGCGCTGCACAGGATGTGGCGACTGTATTCCGGCTTGTCCGGAGGGGGCGTTGCAGGTGATCGACGGCAAGGCCCGCCTTATAAGCGACCTGTTCTGCGACGGCCTCGGCGCTTGTATCGGCAACTGTCCGACCGGGGCGATGAAGGTGGAGACGCGCGAGGCCGAACCTTACGACGAGCGCAGGGTCATGGAGGAAAGCATCGTCAAGGCCGGGCCCAACGTCATTGCTGCACATCTTCGCCACCTCATGGAGCACGGGGAGGACGGATATCTCAGCATAGCGCTCGACTACCTCGAAGAGCAGGAGATACCGAACCCGCTTGAAATGATGGAGCAGCCTCGTACTGCCCAGGCCAATACTCATGCAACTCCGTCGGCACATGCACACGGAGGTGGATGTCCAGGCAGCCGCATGGTGGACCTGAGGGGGAACGAACGCGAGGGTTCCGGCATTACATCTCATAATGACGAATCCCAGGGCCAGCTCCGGCAGTGGCCCATCCAGCTTCACCTGGTTACCCCAATCGCCCCATATTTCCAGGGTTCCGACCTGCTGCTTGCCGCCGACTGCACAGCATTTGCCGTCGGTAACTTCCACGACCGGCTGCTGCGTGGCAAATCGCTGGCCATCGCCTGCCCGAAACTCGACGTCGAAATGGATCGATATGTCGAAAAACTTATAGCAATGATCGATATGGCAAAAGTCAACACCATAACCGTGGCCATCATGGAGGTGCCGTGCTGCGGCGGCCTGACGGGGCTTGTTTCGAAAGCGCTCGAAAAGGCTCATCGCAAGGTGCCGGTCAAACAGGTCGTCGTCGGGATCGCCGGCGATATCCTTTCCGAGGAGTGGATATCATGCTGAAAGATGCTCTTGGCGCATATCGGGGTACGGAAAGGGAGATAAGCAGGCTTATCGATGTCGATCCGGATAACGCCGATGCCTATTGCAACCGGGCAGGGGTACGGAGGGCAGACGGGGATCTTGATGGTGCGCTTCGTGACTTCACCATGGCGCTCAGGCTTGGCCTGAGGTACCGCGAAAGCATAGGTGCATACGGAAACAGGGGCATGATCCGCTTCGAAACCGGTGATTACCAGGGGGCGATCGAGGATTTCAGCAGCGTGATCGATCGGCACCCCAGGCAGAAGGGTCTCATGAAAGCCGCATTGCTGCAGAGGGCCCTCGCAAAAGAGAAAGTCGGTGACAGGAGTGGAGCCGACGCCGACAGGCGCCTGGCGAAGCTTCTTTCACCAGATCGTGAACAACAAAAACAGCAGGGAGAATCTATACTATGACCATGCATTGTGACCAGTGTCAGGAGAGCATCAGGGGGACAGGATGCAACGTCCGCGGAGTATGCGGAAAGGACGAATTGACCGCGAAGCTCCAGGATACCCTCGTTTATGCGGTAGAGGGGCTCAGTCTTTGTGCTGCCGCTCTTCCGGGGACGCTCGACAGGAAATACGGACAGTTCATCAGCGAATCTCTGTTCGTGACCGTCACCAACACCAACTTTGACGACGATGCCATCGTCGAGCAGATCCGCAGGACCCTCGCCATGCGAGACGAGATCAAGGCGATCACCGGTAACGTCCCTGCCCATGATGCCGCGACGTGGACCGGAATCACGAAGGATGATTTCCTTGGCAAGGCTGATTTCTGCACCATCGACAGCCTGAGCGAAAACCCGGATCTCCGTTCCCTGAAGAGCCTTGTCCTCTATGGCCTCAAGGGGCTTGCCGCATACGCCGACCACGCTGCCGTGCTCGGCTTCAACGATGACGATATCTACGCTTTCTACGTCAAATCGCTTGCTGCCATGGTTCAGGAGCATTCAGCGGATGAACTGCTCTCCCTGGTCATGGAGACCGGTGCTGCAGCAGTCAAGGCCATGGCCCTGCTTGACAAGGCCAACACCGAAACCTACGGGCATCCTGAAATCACGAAGGTAAGCACCGGCGTCAGCAACCGTCCCGGCATCCTGATATCAGGTCATGATCTTCGCGACATGGAGGAGCTACTCGAGCAGACCAATGGTACCGGCGTCGACGTCTACACACATTGTGAAATGCTGCCTGCCCATTACTACCCCGCTTTCAAGAAGTACAGCCACTTCATCGGCAACTACGGCGGTTCATGGTGGTCTCAGGACCGTGAGTTCGAAACCTTCAACGGCCCTATCCTGATGACGACCAACTGCATCGTGCCGGTCCGGGAGTCTTATCGCGGTCGTATGTTCACCACCGGTATGGCGGGTTATCCCGGACTGAAGCACATCCCGGGTCGTCCTGAGGGTGGTCACAAGGATTTCTCGCAGATCGTGGAACTGGCAAAAACCTGCCCTTCGCCTACCCAGATAGAAAACGGCGAGATCGTCGGCGGCTTTGCCCATACCCAGGTGCTGGCGCTTGCCGACAAGGTGGTCGACGCTGTCAAGTCC
>DATMYL010000032.1:0-21776 GCA_035560975.1 Chlorobaculum sp.
TCGAATTCGATGGTAGGGATGTCGACCGGGGCCTGTTTCTGAACGATCACCCTGTCGAAATGCTCCTGAGCTTTTGCAGCCTCATCAGCGCTGTAGTATTGGGCGACCACCTCACGGGCGAGAGCGCGCTTGGCTTCCCTCGGATCGGCGGCGATCCGCTCGGCAATGGAGCCGGTGCCGTCTGCATGCTGCGGTACGAGCAGTTTCCAGTAGGTTTCGATGAGGGTGTCGGGGATCGAAAGCGTCCTTCCGTACATGTCTTCCGGAAGATCGTTGAAGCAGATCGCGTTGCCGAGCGACTTGGACATCTTGTCGCCTCCAGTGGTGCCTACAAGGAGCGGCATGGTGATGCAGACCTGTGGTTCGATGCCGTACTCGCGCTGCAGGTCGCGTCCTACCAGCAGGTTGAACTTCTGGTCGGTGCCTCCGAGTTCGACGTCGTTTTTCAGGTGCACCGAATCCATGCCCTGGGCAAGGGGATAGAGGAACTCGTGGATCGAGATCGGCTCGCCTGAACGGTAGCGCTTCTCGAAATCGTCGCGTTCGAGCATCCTCGCAACCGTGTAGTGGCCGGCAAGCCTGATCACGTCGGCGAATTGCATGGCGCCAAGCCAGTCCGCGTTGTAGCAGATGGTCGTCTTCTCCGGATCGAGGATTTTCGAAGCCTGTTCGAAATAGCTCTTGCCGTTCTCCCGTGCCTCTTCAGCCGAAAGCTGGGGCCTGGTCTTGCTTTTGCCGGAAGGGTCGCCGATCATGGCCGTAAAATCGCCGATGATGAGGATCGCTTCATGGCCGAGATCCTGGAACTCGCGCAGTTTCCTTAGCACCACGGAGTGGCCGAGGTGCAGGTCGGGCCGCGAAGGGTCAGCACCGAGCTTTATCCGCATCGGTTTGCATGTCCTGAGGCTTTTCAGGAGCTTTTTTTCGAGCTCGTCCACGCTTAGAACCTCGACCGTATTGTTGACGATGATATCGAGCTGTTCTTTAACGGTTGGAAAATGCATAGGGGTTATAAATTTTGGCCGTCGTATAAATCTTTTATGCGATTCGATTGCAGCATTAATCCCGACCAGTCGGGATCGAAATCTTCTGGAGGGCGGACACACAGGTTCGCCGCTACGGAGTGCCTTGCCCTCGAACTGCTCTCAACGATTTATGTTCAAGCCATTTACGTTTGATTCAATATTGCTTTCTGATCTGCTGCAACTGTCGCTCGGCATCACGCGTCTTGATCGTTTCCCTTTTGTCGTGGAGTTTTTTGCCTTTGGCGATACCGAGTTCCACCTTGAGCACTCCGTGGGAGTTGAAAAAGGCTTTCAACGGGATGAGGGTCAACCCCTTCTCGTTGATCTGCGACTGCAGACGCCGGATCTCTGCCTTGTGCAAAAGCAGTTTGCGGCTTCGTTTCGGTTCGAGCTTGTCGAGCGTATTGAGTTCGTAAGGGGTGATCTGCATGTTTTCGAGCCAGACCTCGCCCTTGTGGATCATCGCATAGCTTTCGTTCAGGCTCGCCTTGCCCAGACGCACCGATTTGACCTCGCTGCCAAGCAGTTCGATGCCCGCCACGATCGTATCGAAGATCTCGAATTCGAAACGAGCCTTCCGGTTATGGATCACCGTGACGTAGGTTGGCTTGGCTTGCTGTTTGGACACCGGGGTTTCAGGTTTCGGATTCGTAGAAGCTTTCCGGGATCAGGTTCCCGATATTCAGCACAAGATAAGGGTCTAACGCTTTTTTTACGCGTACCATTTCACTTATACCCTCCCGGCCGTACATCTGCGCCAGGTATTCGGACTTCAGCTTGCCAATGCCGTGCTCTGCCGACAGTGTTCCTCCCATCGAAAGCACTTCGGACACAAGCTGACGGTAGAGCGCCTTGGCCCTGTCGAACTCGGCGCGGTCGCGGGGGAGGATGTTCAGGTGAAGGTGGGCGTTACCGATATGACCGAAAATAATATACGTAAATCCCTCTCGATCGCAGGCATTCCGATAAAGCTCGAACAACTGCCTGAACTGTGCGTCCGGCAGGGCCATGTCGGTGCTGACCTTGCTTTCGGCCTGCCGGCTGAGCCACTCGTTGATCAGCACCGGAAGACGGTGGCGGAACTCCCTGAGCCGTGACAGGCCTTCGCTGTCGAGTGCGGCCCATGTCTGGTCGACCGGGGCTCCGCACTGCTCCATGAGATCGAGCCAGGCCTGCAGGCAACGCTCTTCGTCAGCTTCGGTCGTCTCCTCTTCGAAATAGATGGCTCCGGCCGTTCCCGGCGGTATCTGGGGATAGCTTTGCCTGAGAAAGTCCAGCGATCGGCTGTCGAACAGCTCGACAGCCCTGGGCTTAACGCCTTTGCTGCCTCGTCTGGCCTCTTCAACGAAGGTGAGGAGCTCCTCTTCACTTCTGAAAAAAGCAAGGCAGGCGATCACCTTCTCAGGCGTCGGGCGCAAGAGAAGTTCGGCTTCGAGGATTACGCCGAGCGTGCCTTCTGATCCGATGAACAGGTCGATCAGATCCATACCCGGAGCAGACCAGTAGCCGGCATTGTGTTTTGATGTCGCAGGCATGTCGTAGTCCGGCCTCAGGAACGACAGCTTTCCGGCAACAGGGAGGTCGAGAGCGAACCGTCCACCGGCATCGGCCAGGTAACGCCCCCTCGGAATGTCGAGAATGTCCCCCTGCGGCAGGGCAACCCGGATCGCGCGTACATGGTTCCTTGTCGGGCCGTATCTGAATGAGCGCGATCCCGACGAGTTGTTGGCTACGGTGCTTCCGATGAAGCAGGTTTTTTCGGTTGGATCGGGCGGGTAGAACCATCCGGCGGAAGCCACTTTGGTCTGGACATCCTGTAATAGTGCGCCGGCCTGCACACGGAGGCAGGCCAGGCTCGCCTCAAGGGGTTCGACGTCGCCGATCCGGTCGAGCTTCTGCATCGAGATGACATAATCCCCCATGGGGATCCGCCCTCCGGTCGTGCCGGTGCCGTTTCCGGCAACGGTGAAGCGGCGGCCGTCGTCAACTGCGCGTCTGAGCAGGTCTGCGACCTCCTGGCAGCTTTCCGGGAAAAATATCCCGGGAGTCCGACCGGATTTCAGGTTGCTCGTATCCTCGAGAAACCCTTCTATGGCCGAAGGATCGTCCTTATAAATCATTCTTGTCCTCGTCGATCGTCAGGGGGGTGCCGGTACTGTCTTTCGGAAGCCCTTTGCCGGCAGGTTTTTCCGATTTCAACGAATCGTTGATCGCTTTGACCGACGAGATTGCTTTGGTTTCGGAAAAAACCTCTTGCGGGTTCTTTTTGCCGTTCACGTAGTAATTGATCAGCTCCCGGGCGATAGGTGCCGAGATGCTTCCGCCGAAACCGGCATTCTCCACGAGCACCGCAATGGCGATTTTGGGATTTTCGACCGGGGCGAAGCAGATGAACCATGCATGGTCCTGCCCGTGCGGGTTCTGGGCGGTGCCGGTTTTTCCGGCGACAGTGACGCCCTGCACCTGGGCCAGTGTTCCGGTGCCCTGCAGCACGACGCCCTTCATTCCCTCCTTGATGACCCGGAATGTCTCTGTTGCAACAGGAAGCTTGTGCTTCTCATGGCCGATAGCCACATAGGCGCCTGAACGACCGTCACGGTACCCCTTGACCAGGTGCGGTTCATGCAATGTGCCGTCGTTGGCGATGGTAGCGGCAAAGTTGGCAAGCTGAAGGGGGGTGGCGTTCATCTCGCCCTGGCCGATGGCGAGGCTGATGATGTAACCTTTCGTCCAGCGTCCGGCGCCGTAACGCTTGTCGTAATATTCGGTCGACGGAAGCGTGCCCCGTCTTTCGCCGGGCAGGTCGATTCCCTCCTGATCGCCGAACCCGAACATCTCCCCGTATTCTGTCCACTTGTCGAAGCCCAGATCGAGAATGAGCTTGTAGAAATAGATGTTGCAGGACTCGGTAATTGCTTTCTGCATGTTGACCAGACCGTGTGCATGGCCCCCATGGCAGTGGAACACCCTGCCGCCATACGTGAACGATCCGGTACAGACGATGGTCTTATCCGGAGTGATGGCATGCTCTTCGAGAGCGGCTATCGACAGCAGCAGCTTGTATGTCGAACCAGGAGGATAGGCTGCCTGGATGGCGCGGTTGTACAGCGGCTTCTGTGGCGAAAGGGCGATGTCGGCCCACTCTTTCTTCCGGGTGGTCCCGTTGAGTATGTCGAGGTCGAAATCGGGTTCGCTGCATATGGCGAGTATGCCGCCGTCCGATGGATCGATGGCCACGACGGCCCCCGATTTACCGGTTGCGCGCAGGAGCATTTCGGCCAGTTGCTGCAGTCCGGCGTCGATGGTCAGGTAGAGGTCGTCGCCCTTGACGGAAGAGATGTCATTGTGGCCGTTATTGTACTTGCCCATCAGCATGCCGAGAGGGTTGACCAACTCGAAGCGGGCCCCCTTTTCACCTCTGAGGAAATCCTCATAAAAATTTTCGATGCCGGTGAATCCTATCTTGTCGTCCGGAGTGTATCCTTTTTCGGCCAGCGTGTCGAGCTGCCTCTTGTTGACGCCGTGCAGGTACCCGAAAAGGTGAGTACCCCGGAACAGGTCGCTGTATTTCCTCTTGTTCTCGATTTCGATGATAACACCGGGCAGTTGCCAGAGGTTTTCGCTTATCCTTGCGATCGCAATCTCGTTCAGGTCCCGATAGACCGTCGTGGCTGCAAACGGGCTGAAGTCTTTCGCTTCATCGATCTTGGATTTCAGATCCTCTTCAGGCATCTCGAGAAGGTAGGCCAGGAATCCGATGCTCGATTCCCGAAGCTCGGACGGGATGACCTTGAGGGTATAAAGCGCCCTGTTCTCAAGTATGGTAGCACCGTTTCTGTCGATGAAATGGCCTCGCGGCGCCTGCACCCAGATTCGGCGGACGCTTCCTGATTTCGATCCGAGGGAGTCCTGTTCGAAGAGCTGGAGCCAGGCAAGGCGGCCAAAGAGGAACAGGAATACCGCCGCGATGATGATGGTTACCGTCTTGACTCCGCGCTGAAGCTTGTCCATGAGATCAGTCCTTCAGCAGCTTTTTCAACACGAGATTATACATCAGGGTCCCCAGCAACATACTCATGATGGTTCCGATTATGACCATTTCCGGCAGCCTGACATACAGGGGAAGAGAGAGAGGATCGTTCAGCAGCGCCTGCAGCAGATTGCCCAGCAACAGGGCTGTCGTCGCGGCGATATAGTACATTCGTCTTTTCTTTACCCAGGTTGCATGACTCTCATCAGGTACATGGAAATATCCGGCGGAGAATCCTTCGACAGTGCCGACCAGGGCCGACAGACCGATATTTCCTGTGAATAAACCGCTGATG
This sequence comes from Chlorobaculum sp., assembly GCA_035560975.1. Taxonomy (GTDB): domain Bacteria; phylum Bacteroidota; class Chlorobiia; order Chlorobiales; family Chlorobiaceae; genus Chlorobaculum. Next base: position 5,351 of record DATMYL010000032.1, read on the forward strand.
AGCCCTGCGGCGAAACCGTAGGTCGTACCGGTTTTCTGGCCGACAGACATCGATATGAATGCGATGAACACTGCGAGAAGGTCAGGCGACGCATGCAGGATTACCAGCCTGGATACGAAGAAATGCTGCACGAGTACCAGCATGACCATGATAACCGTATAGATGGAATATTTTTTCAATACTGAACCTTATTGTCGTTTGATGCTTGTGACCGGTTTGCCGATTATTGCTCTTTTCGACCGGTGTCTCCATTCATGATCTCGATTTTTTCCCTGGACGGTTTTGCCGGAGAAACGAGCACATAGGACAACGACGAGAAATCGACGGCCAGGCGTATGTCGATGTTGCAGAACAGCTTGTCTTTCGATATACGGACTACTCGGCCGACCGGGACGCCCCGGATTGCGAAGGTGCTGTAATCGGAGGTCGCGATCTGTTCGCCGACTTTCAGGGCGCTGCTGACCGGGACGTGTTCCATATGGGCGATACGCTCGTCGCCGTTCTGCCAGGAGAGGAGGCCGAGAGTTCTGGTGCTGTCGGAAACGACGCTGACCATGAAATTCTTGTTGATCACGGGAAGGATTTTCGCATAATTCTCTGAAACCTCGATGACCCTGCCGACGAGTCCATCGGGAGTGAGCACCGTCATATCCGAAGTTATGCCGTGCCGCGAGCCGGCATCGATGACCAGCATATTGTCAGTTGCGCTGAATCTGCGGTCGACGATTCGTGCGAGTTTGAACTGCCGTGCCCATTCCGGGGCTTCGGAAGATGCTGCCTGCATCGCTTTGGCGTCGCTTAGTTCCTGCTTCTGGTGCATGACCTGTGAAAACAGGCGCGCATTCTGCAGGAGCAGCTGTTCGTTGTCCTGCCGAAGGGTGAATATCGCGGTGAAATTGGAGAGCTGTTCCGCGATGGAAGCGTTCATCGCCAGGCCGCGTTCCCTGATCGCATCGAGCGTTTCCTTTCGCTGGAGCTGCATGAGCAGGATGGAGATGCCGCAATAAAGCAGAAAATACAGATAAGCGATATGCTTTGCGATAAAACGGAATAAACTGAGCACGTCCGATCTCTTCTTGTTAACACATTGAGCACATCTCAGGCTTACGGTACTGGTACCGGTCGGGTGCCGGATTTGCCTGAAGCGTTATTTTTGTTTACTATTTCACCTCAGGACAAGGCACTGGCAAATACCGCAAGCTGAAGATACATGACACGAACCGTAAATATAACAGATAAATTCATTGTTGTAGGGGACAGAGTGCTCATCAAGCCGAAATCCCTCGATGAAAGGACCAAGTCCGGTATTTATCTGCCGCCAGGCTTGCAGGAAAAGGCCAAGATACAGAGTGGCTACATCATCAAGACGGGACCAGGCTATCCGGTCGGGCCGCCATCGGAGTCCGATGAACCATGGAAAGAGGGGAGTGCCGCACCGCAGTACATCCCATTGCAGGCCAGGATCGGCGACCTTGCCATTTTCATCCAGAACAGCGCCTATGAGATCGATTATGAGGAGGAACGCTACATTATCGTGCCCAACTCGGCCATCCTGCTTCTGATCAGGGAGGATGATGACCTGGCAGATTATCTAAGGTAATCGCACCGCTGTTTATCGCCGCAGGTTCCGATTCACAGGGCTGCGGAATGACGTGAGCGGAGAAATTGTAGGAGGCTGTCTCAAAAGAAAAATCAGGAACGCCAATACCCTGGGAACGCCGAGCTCCAGCTCGGCAATTCATAAGCGAGCTGCAGATTATACAAAGAAAGGGTAAAAATGATGTCTGGCAGCGTTGATGCGGAGTCTTTTTGATTATCCATGATAATGCCAAGCTGGAGCTTGGCGCTCCCGGCAATGCAATGAACCGGCATCATCATGACTTTTTGAGACAGCCTCTTTTCCAAATTTCGACCTCAACGTGTCGGGACTGACGTTGTCAACCGGATCCCGGAACAGTTCATTTGAGGTGCACTCAAAAGCGGGGAAGTCCGGTTTCAGATTTTCCTCTTCTGACGATGAGGATTTTTTTTGCCCATTACTTATTCCTATTCGAATCCATATGACGACACCATCAGATATGCAGACCGAGGCAGGAAGCCTTTCGACCCAGGAGTTGCTCGACAGGGTACAGACGCTGAAAAAAGAGCTCAATGCGATCATCCTGGCTCACTATTATACATTGCCTGAAATCCAGCAGTCGGCAGATATCGTCGGAGACAGCCTCGCCCTGGCCAGGGCTGCCGAGAAGAATGACGCCGATGTCATCGTGTTCGCGGGCGTCTATTTCATGGCCGAAACCGCCAAGATCCTCAATCCGGGCAAGCTTGTGCTCATGCCCGATCCCGGGGCAGGCTGCCCGCTCGCCGACAGTTGCCCCGAAGATGAGTTCCGTGCGTTCCGTGCGGCGCACCCCGATGCCATTGCCATCACCTATATCAACTCGACGGCCGCCATCAAGGCTCTGTCGGACATCACCTGCACCTCGTCGAACGCCGAGCATATCATCCGCCAGATTCCGCCGGAGCAGAAGATCATTTTCGGGCCGGACCGCAACCTCGGCGCTTATCTGATGAAAAAGCTCAATCGGGAGATGATCCTGTGGCAGGGGTTCTGTTACGTTCACGACGCATTTTCCGAGGCTTACATGATCCAGGCATGCGCCATGCATCCAGGTGCGGAGCTGATCGCCCATCCCGAGTGCCGTGAAGAGGTGCTCCGCCATGCATCGTTCGTCGGATCGACCGCGGCCCTGCTCGACTACACCGTCAAAAGTCCGTCGAAAAGCTTCATCGTGGCCACTGAACCGGGCATCATCTACGAAATGGAGCGGCGCTCTCCCGGCAAGACCTTCATTCCTGCGCCCAAGGATCCTACGAACCCGCGCAGCGTATGCAAACAGATGAAGCAGAACACGCTCGACAAGCTCTATCTCTGCATGCTCAACCGTTCGCCGGAGATCACCGTCGACGAAACGCTTCGCGAAAGCGCGCTGAAACCCATCAGACGGATGCTGGAAATGTCGGCATAGGGTGATTTGTTCTCCCCGGTTTGAAACCCGGGGCAATTGAATTGAAGCGGCCTCAATGTCCGTCGGGCTAAAGCCCCTCCTGAATGCAGGAGGTTTTAACCCAGCTATATCGAATCATCGATTCCCCCATCCCTTTTCGAGTTGCCCCGGACTTCAGTCTGTCACATTCAGGAGTCATGACAAATCGGGACGACGGACATTCAGATTTTACTCTTTCTTCAGTTGCCCCGGACTTTAGTCCGGGGATAGCGGAGCCCAAAAATAATCCGGACTTCAGTCCAATTTCTTCGCATAAAAGATGACACAACGTCGTTTTGCGTGAAAAGGGAAGATATTGGACTGAAGTCCGAAGAGTTTTTTCGATTTAGTTTCATTCCCTTCCCCCGGGTTGAAACTCGGGGCAACAGAAGAGGGAGAAGAAGTAATGTCCGTCGTCCCGACTTGTCGGGACTCCTGAATGTGGGAGGTTGAAACCCGGTAAAATCAAATCATCGATTTCCCCATTCCTTTTTCAGTTGCCCCGGACTTTAGTCCGGGGATAGCGGAGCCCAAAAATAATCCGGACTTTAGTCCAATTTCTTCGCATAAAAGAGGTCAGATTGTCGTCGTATCAGAAAAGTGAAAAGATTGGGCTGATGCCCTCCTGAATCTGGGAGGTTGAAACCCGGGGCAAACCCCTTTTTTCTCTTGCCCGGATTGTGTGTACCTTTAGGGCAGGATATATAACCCCAAAGGATGAAGCATGCGTTTAAGGATTTTCAGGTTCGCCACCATAGCTTCGGCACTGGCTTTCCAGTCATTCCAGCCGGACGCTCTGGCATGGCACGACAAGACCCATCTTACAATTGCCGAGGCTGCAGGATTCGATCTCTGGTACAGCGCCGCGGCTCCTGACATCGCCAAATCGAAAAGTGCGTTCGGACCGATCGAGAGTCCCAACCACTACTTCAACAACAACGACAACCGCGAGGTCGATGCTGCGATGGTCATGAGCCAGGTAGAACGCTATGATACCCCGGGGGATATGGAAGGCCATCTTTACGGCGCGATCATCAGTGCCGTGCGAGATTACCGTGCCATGAAAGCCACGGGCAAATACGCACGGTATCCGCTGGTTTTCTGCGCCCATTACGTCGGCGACCTCTCAATGCCGCTGCACAATACGCCCTACGACGATTTCAACAAGAGGCGTCACAGCATCAACGACGGAGTGATCGACAGCGGCATCAGGGACAACATCTGTCGTATTCAGGGGGACATGACTGAAATTGTCATTGAAAACGAATCCGATCTTGCCAGGGAGATTGCGGTCGTGGCCGAATCCGGTCGCAAGCTCGGACTGAAAATGAGAAAAGAGAACCGGGACATGACGGCCGACGAGGCCTATACGCAGGTGAGCCGAAGCGCATCGCTGTTCAGGGCAATATTGGCCTACTCGCAGCGGGAGCCTTCAGCCGACTGACCGGGTCCGTATCAATTCCAGAACAATATTATGGCGAACAGCGAACAACTCGAGCAAATAATACAGGGTACAGAAGCCTGGAACCACTGGCGAAAGGCCAATGCCGGGATTAAGCCGGATCTTCGGAATGCAGTCCTGCTCAATGCCGAACTACAGGGCGCAGACCTTTCCGATGCCAATCTCAACGGCGCGAAGCTTGCCAAGGCAAACCTTACCGGCGCCGATCTGAGCGGTGCCGACCTCCGTGGTGCCGATCTGTCCGGCGCGAGTCTCGACGGCGTGGACCTGAGCAGGAGCACGATCGATAACGAAACACGGTATGAAGGTGTTGTGGGATGCGATATCGGCGTCAACGGTTTTTACTCCTTCGCGACTGATTCTGCGGCCCTCATGAGGCTCGATCCGCCGGGCAACTCCATGCACGGATCGAGCGCCGAAGCAGTCATCGAAAGCCTCAGGCATGCCCGCAAGCTGCATACCTTTTCGGTCATGCTCGGAGGCATCGCACTGCTGTTCATCGTCATCAAACCGAAAACCATTTCGTTGCCGTACCTTTCCGGTTCGTTCAAGTTCGACGACCTCAGCTACGCCTTTCTGGCCACGATTCTTTCAACGGCGCTCCTCAGCCAGGTCGCTTCATTCATCGATTCAGCCATAGAGGGGGCGCACTACCTGAACGACCGCCGTTCAGCCATGCTTGTCGGTCATTTTCCATGGGTCCTCTCAAAGTACGAAAGCGAGCCGGCGAACCGCCGCCGTTCCAGGATCATGCGCATGTTCCTCGTGTTCCATCCGGTGGTCTACCTCTATTTCTTCGTGAAGTGGGACGCCCTTTTTATCGGCGACTGGGAGGGGGTCATTCTGCACTATCGTGAATTGCCTATCGTTCTGGGAGAGTACCTGCTGCCGGTCATTTTTGTCATCCTGGTGATGTTCTGCAGGCACATATTCAGGCAGTCGGAAGGGTTCCAGAAGCCGATCCTCTTCGACTCCGAGACGGAACGGCTCCGTCGCAGCGATATGGAGCGCCTGGCTGAAGCGGTCGAAAAACAGTCCTCCAGGATTGGTGAACTCATCGAATTGACGCGAAACCGCACGTCTTAGTTGACAGTTGACAGTTGACAGTTGATAGTTGACAGTTGATAGTTGACAGTTGATAGTTGATAGTTGATAGTTGAGGGCTTCAGATGTTGGCGCAGTAGTGTCAGTTCAAGCCCGAACGTCGGAGGAACTCACGGGTGCGTTCGTCACGCGGGTTTTCGAGCAACTCCTTCGTGTCGTTCATCTCGATGATCTCGGACCGGCCCATGAAGGCGAGCTGATCGGCGAAACCGCTGAGGAACCGGACGGAGTGGGAGACGATGACCACAGTGTGTCCTGTGGCGGCAAACTCCTTCAGGAGGTTGCGCACGTCATCGCTCCTCATGGGGTCGAGGGCGCTGGTCGGTTCGTCAAGCAGGAGCACTTCAGGGTTCATGGCAAGGGCTCGCAGTATTGCGACCCGCTGCTGCTCGCCTCCTGAAAGCTCTTCAGGGAACTTGTTCCGGTGCTGGTCGATGCCGAGCTTTTCCAGCAAAGCACGGGCTTCGCGTTCTGCTTCGGCTTTCGGAGTTCCGTTGACCTGCACAGGCGCTTCGGTGATATTGCCGAGCACCGTAAGATGGGGGAACAGGTGCAGGTGCTGGAAGACGATGCCCGATTTTTTCCGGAACATCCAGAGGGTCTCGGAGCGGGATTCGCTCTCCTCCGCCCTGAGAGTCCTGTCACCGACCGTGATGCTCCCTTTCTCGAAGGGAAGCAGTCCGCAGAGGCACATGAGCAGCGTCGTCTTCCCGTTGCCCGAAGGCCCGATCACCCCGAGGATCCTGCCCGGGGAAAGATCGAGGTTGACGTTGTTGAGGAGCGTCGTGCTCTCTATCGTTTTTGTCAGACCCTTTATCGTGATCATTTGTCGGCTCCTGAAGAGATGATGCCGGTCGATTTTCTCTGAAGTTTGCGCTCCAGCCTGTGGGCATAGTGTGCAAGCGGCAGGCTCATGGCCAGGTAGTAACAGCATACGACGAGGCCGATGCCGAGATAACTCTGCGTAGCGTTGGCCAGCTCACGGTATGCGGTGGCGAGTTCCCAGACCGCGATGGCGAATGCGGTCGAAGTATCCTTGAAGAGCGCCACGAAATCGTTTGTCATGGGAGGCAGGGCGACCCTGAAAGCCTGGGGGAAGATGATCCTCCTGAACGCCTGCACCGGACGCATGCCGAGCGAATAGGCGACATGCCACTGCCTTGCCGGCACCGACTGGAACGCCGTCCGGTAGATCTGGGATTCGTATGCCGCGTAGTTCAGGCCGAGCCCGATCACTGCTGTCAGCCATCCCGGCAGGGTGATGCCGATCACCGGCAGACCGAAATAGAGGAACAGCAACTGGACGAGTACCGGCGTGCCCCTGAAAAATTCGATGTAAACGGTGCACAACGCGCTGATGATTTTGCCGCCGTTGGATTGGCCGAGTGCAAGCGGAATGCCGAAAACGACGGCGATTGCCATGGCGCCAAAGGCGATGAGGATGGTTACCAGGGCCGCCTTGCTGAGCTTGATGAGCCCTTCGGACCAGTTGAGTTTCGTACCGGTGACCTTAATCTCAGCCGGTTTGCTGGTGCGTAAAGTCAGCTGTTCGTCATTCCAGAGCTGCCATTTTTTGAAGATCTTTTCGGTGGTGCCATTGTTTGCGAGCGAATCAATGGCTACGTTGACCCTGGCGAGGAGCTGTTTGTCTGCTTTCCTGATTCCCACCACGTAAGCTCCTGTATGGAACGGTTCCCCGACCGGTTTGAGCTTCGGATTCTGCCGGGCATAGAACATCTCTCCGGCCACGTCCATCAGCACTGCGTCCACCCTACCGAGCTCGAGATCCTGGTATGCGCCGACGGGATCCTGGTATCCGACCGATTTGTACCCTTCGCTTTCCAGCAGCCTCGACGCCGCGCAGTTGACCAGGGTTCCAACAGGAATGCCCAGCTTTTTGCAATCTTCGAGGGATTTGATGCGCGAATCCGATTTCCTGGCGGTGAGCTGCAGCCTGAAGAGGTAGTATGGTTTGCTGAAGAGCACTTCACGGGCCCGGTCCTCAGTCGGTTCGAACCCGTCGATGATGACTTCAAACTCCTTTCGGTGCAGGGAAGCGACAATGCTCTCCCAGTCGGTCGGAACGAATCTGGCCTGCATGCCCATCTGCCGGGCGAGCGCTTCGGCGAACTCGTAATCGAATCCGGTGTAGGATTGGGGATTGGCAGGATCGGCGAAAACATAGGGTGCGCCGCCGCTCGGGTCGCCGCCCCAGCGCAGCACGGGCTGGGCGACTGCTGACAGTGAGTTGATCACCAGCAGCGAACAGATCAAAAGCAGTTTTTTCGTTGGAGGATGGGATTAGCGATTGGCGGATGCTTCAGATCGTCGAATTACTGATAATAAAAAAATTTACAGCGTTTTTACAACCGGATAATGGTTTGCGCGATATACATTTTACTACAGGGCATTGCATTTCTGCTTTTCTCATTCCGGTCGGGATTACAAGTCCTCGCCGGTCATCGTTGCCTTGAATAATCAAAGGGAGTTTGTTTCATGGATCAAGTCGTACTTATTACCGGAGCCTCAGGTTTCATCGGATCACATCTGGTGGATCGCTGCCTTCGGGACGGATATCATGTAAGGGCGCTCGTCAGGAAAGGCAATTCGTGCATTGCCGATTTGAGGAAGGCGGGCGTCGAGGTCATCGAGGGCGACGTGCGCGAAGCGGCTACCGTCGGTGGCGCCGTGAGGGGCTGTGATATCGTGCTCCACGCCGCAGCCCTGACCTCCGATTGGGGGCTGATGCAGGATTTCCTGGACATCAATGTCGGCGGAACCCATAAGGTCTGCGAATCGTCGCTGAGGCACGGAGTCAAGCGGCTTGTCCATGTGAGCTCGTTCGAGTGCTTCGCCCACTACCAGCTCGACAGGGTCGATGAGAAATCACCCTACGCCCCGCGTAACGCATCATATGCCGACACGAAGATCGCAAGTACGAAAGAGGTCTGGGAGTACAAACGCCGCGGACTTTCCGCCAGCGTGGTCTATCCTGTCTGGGTATACGGCCCGAACGACCGTACGCTTTTTCCGCTGCTGGCCGACGGCATCCGCAAAAAGCAGATGTTCTACTGGTCGCGCAATGCCCGAATGAGCATGGTCTACATCGACAACCTCGTGGATCTCATCATGCTTGCAGCCACCCATCCCGCTGCCGACGGAGAAGGTTTCCTTGCCTGCGACGAAGTGGAAGCGACCTTCGAGGAGATCTGCAGCCGCATCGCTGTCGGAATCGGTTCCCCGGTTCCCACGCTCTATCTGCCGTACAAGCTTGTCCATAAGCTTGCCGGCATCATGGAGAAGGTGTATCGCCGTTTCGAGGGCACCGCACGTCCGTTGATTACACAGCAGGCGGTCGAGCTTCTGGCCTCACGGGCACTGATCGATTGTACAAAAGCCCGCAAGACCCTTGGCTGGCAAAGCCTTGTGGGGCAGGACGAGGGGATCAGACGCACGCTCGAATGGCTGATGACCGTCGATCCTTCGGAGTGGAAAGTAAAGTAACCGGACGTAAAAAATATTTACGGCGCGCGTCAGTTTGCGACTCGCCCGGAGAGGCCGATGCTGAAAGCTCCGGCCTCTTTTTTGACCCTTAATGCTCCGTTCAGGAGCCATGAAAAATCTTTTCCCGGCATTGCCGCGGGGGAAAAAAATCCTTACACTTCAGGAGTTCTTTCTGCATTCCGGTGCCGGATGTTTGCATCCGGATAATAGGGAAGTACGTGCAAATCGTACACTGTGCCCGCAACTGTTAAACGGTTTGCTGTGCGGCTTTATGGACAGCTCTGTCCAGATGGCTGTCATGGCTTGATGTGCATGCACTCTGCCGACCTCATGAATACCACGGGGAACGCGGGGGAAGGATGCCTCACAATGGAGCGTTGGATGCAACGCAGCCGTCGAAAGTCAGGAAACCTGCCGGAAAAGATAGCGCCATATGGCTTCGGGAAGAGAGCCAGGCGACCTTGTCAACGACCGATTCCGTATGCCTCATGATCTTTTTTTCTCTGTTTTCTGAAGCTGTTTCCTGAGTATGCCGAGGTGTTTATATTACGTTATAAATCTCCTCTGTCTCAGGCGTTCTGACATCCCGGATTAATTCCGGCAAGGGGTAAGTCATACAAAATAATAGATTTACCTTATCACAACCAATTATCGATTTCGGAGACCTCCAATGAAAATCAACCGTTTGTTTACCTCTCCTGGTGAAAATGTCTACGACCGTTTCGAGTATACCCAGAGAACTTCGGTTCTTCGTAATCCGGACGGGTCGAAGGTGTTCGAGATGAACGACGTGGAGGTACCGGTTTCATGGTCGCAGGTCGCCGCCGATATTCTCGCGCAGAAATATTTCCGCAAGACCGGCGTGCCGCAGCGCGATGCGAACGGCAACATCGTCACCGACAGCGACGGTCGCCCGGTGACCGGCAGCGAACATTCCATCAAGCAGGTCGTGCACCGCATGGTCGGATGCTGGCAGGAGTGGGGCCGGAACTACAAATACTTCGACACCCCCGAAGACGCCCAGGCTTTTTATGACGAAGTGGCCTACATGCTGCTCGCGCAGATGGCCGCACCGAACTCGCCCCAGTGGTTCAATACCGGCCTTCAGTACGCCTACGGCATCAACGGCCCGGCGCAGGGTCACTTCTATGTCGATCAGGAGTCAGGCGAGACCAGGGAGTCCGAAGACGCCTACACCCGACCGCAGGCCCACGCCTGCTTCATCCAGTCCGTCAATGACGACCTGGTCAACGAAGGGGGCATATTCGACCTCGCCATCCGCGAAGCCAGGGTCTTCAAGTTCGGCAGCGGATCGGGCACCAACTACTCCAACCTGAGAGGCTCGGGTGAAAAACTCAGCGGCGGCGGCAGCTCCTCCGGCCTGATGAGCTTCCTGAAGATTTTCGATTCAGCAGCCGGCGCGATCAAGTCCGGCGGCACGACCCGGCGCGCAGCCAAGATGGTGATCATCGATATCGATCATCCCGACGTCGAAAAGTTCATCGAATGGAAGGCGAAAGAGGAGGACAAGGTCGCCGCGATGGTCACCGGTTCGAAAATCTGTTCGAGGTTCCTCAAGGCAATCGTCGAAGAGGCTCTGATCAACGGCACCGACCGCCAGGAAAACGAGGCGCTGAACAAGCTCATCAGGAACGCCCTGCATCGCGGCGTGCCCATGAACTACATCCTCCGGGTGCTTGCCCTTGTCGACCAGGGTTACACGACGCTCGACTTCGAAGAGTACGACTCCCATTACGAATCCGAGGCCTACGCGACGGTCGGCGGCCAGAACTCGAACAACAGCGTCCGCGTGACCAACGAGTTCATGAAAGCCGTCCAGAACGACGACGTGTGGGTGCTTCGCGAACGAACCACAGGCAAAGACGCCAGGGCGGTCCGTGCCCGCGACCTCTGGGAAAAGATCGTCATGAGCGCATGGAAATGCGCCGATCCCGGCCTTCAGTTCGATTCGACCATCAACGAATGGCACACCTGCCCCAAGAGCGGCCGGATCAACGCGAGCAATCCGTGCGTGACTGCCGAGACTTTGGTTGCCACCGACCGGGGGCTTGAGCGTATCGGTGAGCTTGTCGGGCAGTCGAGAGGCATCAAGAGCATCGACGGCAAGCTGCACTGGGTCGAAAAGATTTTTCCGACCGGTACGAAACCGGTATACGAACTTCGTACGAAAAGCGGTTACAGGCTGAAGCTCACCGGCGATCACCTGGTCTTTACTGAAAATCGCGGCGATGTCAAGGCATGCGAATTGCGCAAAGATGATGTTGTTCGCCTTGTTGGTGCCGGGTTTGGTAAAGAAACCAGCGGTTCTACCGATACTGCCCAGCTCATTGGTTTGCTTGTCGGTGACGGATGTATTACCAGAACGGCCAACAGGAACGCTGCCGGAGAACAACGCCGGGTTGCGTTTCTTACCGTTGATAAAGCTGAAATCGAGATCGCCGGTTGGGCCAACGCTCATATCAACCAGATGCGTCCCGAACTTGGCGACCACAATAAACAGGGTTCAGTAACCGAAACCGTGACAACTGCCCGCGTCGCTGTCGGTAGCCCGCGGATTTTGAGCCAGCTCGAGACTTTTGCCGTGCTTGATCATGGAAGTGAAAACAAGGCGTTTACCGATGTCGCCTTTCGTCTTGAGCGTGCCGAGCAGGCGGCTTTGTTGCGGGGACTGTTCACTGCCGACGGAACGGTTGCGAACTACGGGGAGAAATCGCAGTATGTTGCCCTCGACTCTGTCTCGCTTGAACTGCTCCGGCAGGTACAGTTGCTGCTCCTGAATTTTGGCATCAAATCGAAAATCTATGAGGACCGCAGGGCTGGAGACCTTGTATCGCTGCTTCCCGACGGCAACGGCGGCAAGAAAGAGTATCCTGTCATGCAGGTGCACAGCCTGCGCATCAGCCGCAGTTCCAGAGTGCTCTTCGAAGAGCATATCGGATTCATGCCAGAGAGCAGGAAATCGGAAGCGCTTGCACTCCTGAACCAGACGGTTGGCGTCTATCATGATTCACTGACCGATACAGTGGCTTCGCTCACCGGTATGGGCGAGGAGCCTGTTTTTGACCTTACCGAACAGGAGACCAGCCACTTCATCGCCAACGGTATCGGTGTGCACAATTGCAGCGAATACATGTTCCTCGACGACACGGCCTGCAACCTGGCAAGCCTCAATCTTGCACACTTCCTCGACGAAGAGAGCGGCAAGATCAAGGTTGCCGAGCTGATCCACGGATCCGGACTCTGGACCGTCGTGCTCGAAATCTCGGTACTGATGGCGCACTTCCCGTCGAAGGAGATCGCCCGCCTGAGCTATGAGTTCAGGACGCTCGGTATCGGTTTCGCCAATCTCGGCCGCGTGCTGATGGTGCTCGGCATACCTTACGACTCACCGAGGGGTATGGCGATAGCCGGCGGCATCGCAGCCCTCATGACCGGCCAGGCCTATGTCACCTCTGCCGAAATGGCGCGTGACCTCGGCACCTTCGCCCGCTACCGCGAGAACAGCGAAGACATGCTCCGCGTCATCCGCAACCACAGCAGGGCAGCCCGCAACAGCTCGGAAGAGGAGTACGAAGGGCTGGTGGTCAAACCGCGCGGCATCGATTCCGAATACTGCCCGAAGGAGCTCTTCGAAGCTGCCGGAAAGGTATGGGACGAAGCGCTGAAAAAGGGAAAGAAGCACGGGTTCCGCAACGCCCAGGTCAGCGTGATCGCTCCGACCGGCACGATCGGCCTCGTTATGGACTGCGACACCACAGGCATCGAGCCCGAGTTCGCCATCGTCAAATTCAAGAAACTCGCCGGCGGCGGATATTTCAAGATCGTCAACCAGTCGGTGCACAAGGCCCTCAACCGCCTTGGCTACAAGGAAAACCAGATCGAGGATATCGAGAAGTTCTGCAAGGGGCACGGCACCCTCAGGGGATGCCCGAGCATTAACCAGCAGTGGCTCAAGAGCAGGGGATTCACCGACGACAAGATCGAAGCGATCGAAAAACAGCTCGAAGGGGTTTTCGATATCCGTTTCGCATTCAACAAGTGGATCATCGGCGAAGAGTTCTGCAAGTCGCTCGGATTCAGCGAAGCTGAGCTGAACGACCACGGCTTCGATATGCTCCTCTCGCTCGGCGCCACCGAAGAGGACATCGAAGCAGCCAACGACTACGTCTGCGGCACCATGACCATCGAAGGCGCACCGCATCTCAAGGACGAGCACCTTCCGGTATTCGACTGCGCGAGCACCTGCGGACGCAAAGGCCGCCGCTACATCAACCACATGGCTCACGTGCACATGATGTCGGCCGTGCAGCCCTTCATTTCGGGCGCGATCTCCAAGACGGTCAACATGCCCGCCAGCGCCACGACGGCCGAAATCGGCGACGTCTACCAGGCGGCATGGCAGTCCATGGTCAAGGCGATCACCATCTACCGTGACGGCTCCAAGCTCTCACAACCGCTCAACATCACCAACGTTTCCGACCTCGACGAAGTCATCATGCTCGGCAACGAAGAGGACCTCGACGAAACCAAAGGCCCGAAAGAGGTTCAGGAAAGGATCATCGAGCGCGTCTACCACCGTTCCGAACGCCGCCTGCTGCCGAAACGCCGCAAGGGCTACATCCGCGAAGCTTACGTCGGCGGCCACAAGGTGTTCCTCAGGACCGGTGAATACGAAGACGGCTCACTGGGCGAAGTCTTCATCGACATGTACAAGGAGGGCGCTTCATTCAAAGGCCTGCTGAACTGCTTCGCAGTGCTCGCATCCAAAGCGCTTCAGTACGGCATGCCGCTCGAAGAGCTGGTCGAGAGCTTCACCTTCACCAGGTTCGAGCCTGCCGGTGCGGTCCAGGGCCACAACGCCATCAAGAACTCCACCTCGATCCTCGACTACGTCTTCCGCTCGATCGGTTACGACTACCTCGGCCGCAAAGACTTCGTCCACGTCAAAGCCGTCGACGAAGTGCCCGAAGTAGGCTCCGCCGCCGCAAAGCACGGCAACGGATCAACATCCCATGCCCCCGAGCCCGAACTTGCCATCCACGCCGCCGCAGCCCACGCCGACGAACAGCACTCAGTCCTGAAAAGCCAGGTAGTACAGGCCCGCGTGCAAGGCTACACCGGCGAACAATGCGAAAACTGCGGTTCCATGAGAGTAAAACAAAACGGCACATGCAAAGTCTGCGAAGACTGTGGCATGACCACCGGGTGCTCGTGAGGTAACTGTTTTCTATTTATTCCCCCTCGGACTTAATCCCGTCGGGGAATATTTTAATTAGGCAGATCAGTTTCTTTAATGTCAGTTTAAAGATGCCAGCTACCCCTTACCACTTTCTGCCACATTCCGCAGTTGCCTTGGCTTTGAATAGGGTTATCGATTGGCCGACGTTCCTGCTCGCAAACATTTTCATTGACATTCAGCCGCTTCTCGTGCTAACCGGTCTCATGGGTGGACCGCTCCATGGATTGACCCATACCTATCTTTTTGGAGGAGTCATCGGTGTTATCACAGGGATATGTTCGTATCAATTCCTTCCGATCTACACCCATATATTCAATGCAGTGCGATTTCCGTATGCAACCAACCTGCAGAAAATGGTGCTTTCCGGTATTCTTGGTGCATGGTTGCATATCTTGACTGATTCTCCAATTTATAGCGATATAAAGCCATTATATCCAGAAACTGCAAATCCGCTATATGGCTTGTTGAACTACCAACAGATGTCACAAATCTGTCTGTTGTTTTTTCCGGTTGCAGTGGTGTTCTATTATCGAAATGCTAAAAAGCATTCCGAACAAAAGTAGAAAAGAAATAGGCTTTTAATATATAGTTTGGCTAAATTGAAAGAATTTCTGTGTTTCGTAAGTTTATGAATTCAGGAACGTCCCATAGGCACCCCATAGGCACCCGGTGATGCTGAAGCATTGGCCTCTGATGGCTACGATCCACGTGACGCCTACTTCGAAATGGTAATGAATGCGTTGATTGAAGGAAGAGCAAGGTGTAGAGAAATTGATCATATTGCCAAATGGGATTGGATGGGAAGACGTTATAGAGAGGCACACGATGCTTATCGCGACACAATTGCAGATGATATCTAACAAGTTGTTAGGCGCAACTAGACGTTCTGGTTTAATACACAAATAAGGAGAGAAGAAATGACCACCTATTGGCACATGCAAATGCACCCTGACGATAAATCTTTTGCAGATGAGCACGTGTATTCAATTCTTGAACATAAAAGAATAATCGGATTAGGCAATTGGGCTGAGGGGAAAGCGGTGATTGCGGCATTTATAAATGAAATGCAAGTAAATGACGTGGTAGCTATAAAAAATGGCGCTAAATTGATTGCGTTAGTTCAAGTTATTGGTGGTGCCTACGATGTAGACAACGATCCCACTGAGATTGGATGGATTGAACATCGAAGACCAATCCGCTTACTAGATTGGGAATTAGAAGATAAAACTTTGCCTCAACCCCGAGGTACGCTGGAAAAATGCGTTAATAAAAATGTGCCCACCACGCAGATTATTAGTGAATGGCATGATCGTGTAGTGGAGTCTTTCAAGAAAAGAAAGCTGGCTACATCAGTTTAAGTAAATTTGTCGGTTCCTCAGATGAAAAATGCCTAACAAATCCATCCAGCGGACGCGCCAAAAACACGCGCCGCTGATGGTTGGCGTTAGCATGCCTTGCAGCCCATTAGTGCTCAACACTTACTACCATGGAGCTAAGATGAGTTCTCCCGTACCAAAGGTGTTCGTTTCATATTCACACGACACTGAGTTGCACAAGGACTGGGTGCTTAAAATGGCAAGGCTTGTAGAAGAATGGGGGACGTTCCTGAAAACATAAACTTGATATGGTCAGAAGCATGTGTTAACTATTGAAAACTATTTAACCAACCAACAGAGCAGTATGCCGAGAGGTCCAAGACTCGATTCGCCTGGCACTTTGCATCATGTGATCATACGTGTAGAAGAATGGGGGACGTTCCTGAAAACATGAACTTGATATGGTCAGAAGCATGTGTTAACTATTGAAAACCATTTAACCAACCAACAGAGCAGTATGCCGAGAGGTCCAAGACTCGATTCGCTTGGCACTTTGCATCATGTAATCATACGGGGGATCGAAAAAAGAGAAATCGTTACCGACGATAAAGATCGGGACAATTTCGTGTCCAGAATGGGGGCAGTTGCCTTGAAAACTGGTACAGGTATCTATGCCTGGGCGCTGATGACCAATCATGCACATATTCTTCTCAAAAGCGGTCAACAGGGACTC
>DATMYL010000033.1:0-54210 GCA_035560975.1 Chlorobaculum sp.
GCCAGTTTCCCGGCTGACTTCACCAATACTCCGGCCATCCGGCAGCAGCACTTTCTTCAGTATACTCTGCCTCACGGCGTGTGAATAACCCATCGTTCGCCTCCTTGTTGCGCACGACATCTATATTAACACATAGGGGGACGCTCACAACTATCTAAACTTCTTCGATCTGAAAATGCTCGATCATTGGCAAGACAGATAGGGGACGCTCACAACTATTTAAACTTCTTCGAGCTGAAAATGCTCGATCATTGTAACGTGACGGACTTGGCATGGACAGATTAGGGGACGCTCACAACTATTTAAACTTCTTCGACCTGAAAATGCTCGATCATTGTAACGTGATGGACGTGGCATTACGGAGACAATGCAGGCATGGCCTGTCCAGGCTGTTTTTTTCTCAGCATTATAATTTATCGTGGGAGTGGTTGATCAGCAAGTGTTGAGGGAACGACCATACCGATACCCTGTATGTTATCACCACGTAACTCAATACAATGAAAGCGTTTCCGATTCTGTGAGATCATGCTTGCATTTCTCAAACAAAACTTTATAAATTAAAGCCAAATTATCAGTACCGTTTTGCCTTCCCCCTTCAGACAGCCCGTCCCAGTCCCTCATTCCGGATCTCCAAAAGTGGAATCCATTACTTCAAATTCAACACTCTTGTTCAGTCAGTAGTTTTCGGTTTGTCGTTCCGTAGTAAAGCTCAGTTTGCAGGTCATGCGTCATATTGATGTTGCCTCTCTGTATGGCTTGATGCCGGCTATGGCACATCAGCAGTGTTCTGACGGAAGTACCTGATTTGGACGATGGCGTTCGATAACACTTTTCGTTATCCCCCCGTAGTGCCTGATGATCCTGAGATAGGACCATTCGATTCCATTTTTGCTCGAACGATCAGGTCGAGTGCCCCTTGATTGGGGACTTATCTGATTGAAATACAAGTAAAACGCGAGGAGGTGATGCTTTGCTGGAGGCAAATACCTGCTGTTTTGGTTATGAGCATCGATAAGTTTAAAACTATCGGAGGAAAGCATTATGGCTGTTACAGGAAACTGGACATTGTTTTACGATTGGAACTGCGATGGCAGTTACAGCAAGACGACAATGACCGTCAACGCAGGCGGCAAATGGACCAATGGCGAGGGGGCCAGCGGCCTCTGGGTCCAGGTGGCCGGAGTGTTCATGTTTACATTCAACAACTCTGAAACTACCTATGCGGGAAATCTCGCAAGTAAATCGATTACCGGCATTTCGACCACCTTCAGCGGCTTGAATGGTTGCTTCTATATGCTGCAGGCTGGTGTGCCGACCACGTTCGACGTCGAACGCGTTGCTGGCAAACTTAATGCTCAAGGCAAGGAAAAGTAATCACGCATGTGGGGCAACGTTGAAGCTGTTGCCCCAAAATTTCATCGAACACACCATATAATCGGACTCAGCCCCGTCTCGCACCAGAAATCTGTTTCATGAATGTGATTCAAATAACTGGCGGGACGGGGGAGTATCTTCGAACCGAATGAGGGGACGCTCACAACTATTTAAACTTCTCCGATCTGAACTTGCTCGATCTTTGATTAAGTAAAAGGGTGCAGGAGACTTTCTTATACCCGATATCAACCACGGCCAAACAGTCGGATCAGCCATCCAAAGGGGCTTTGCTTCTGCATTTGTTTGACCGGGAGCCCTGCCCTTGACCATCCGGAAATTCCAGTCTGCATACTCACCGCCTTTTTGTACCCATGGTTCGTCAGCGCTCGGAGCGCCATCAAGCTGCGATTGCCGCTGCGACAGGCGATAATTACCTGGCGGTTTGCGGGGATCTCCTTGTACCGCTTTTCAATTTCGCGTAGAGGAATCAGCATGACGTCGGAAACATCGAATGATTTTTTTGCAATTTCATACGGCTCACGGACATCGACGAGCAATGCTCCTTTTTGAATCAATGACAGGGCGGCGGCTGGGGTGACTTCTCGTATCTTGCTCATAGTAAATTAGTTAACTGGGTATTCAATCTTTCGTTCATGATGTTCAGGCTCACATCCCCTGGCTTGCACTTCCTTAATGTCGATCAAGGAAGTGATTGAACTCATTTTCTTTACAAAAAGGCCTGCCTGTTTTGCTTGAGGCTGATCAAGGGGGATAATTCGATTGCAATACCTATACCTCGTATGGGTATGTATAGTACAAAATATCAGGGAAAGTGCAACAGATTATCTTCCATGAATTATTCCTGGTAGCTTGAAAATGGTGGCGGAGTTCGATCTGGACTCGATCAACCACAGGAACGGTTTCCAGTCAAGGCTGCAATATGTGTCGTATTTATGTGAGCACTCGCAATGGGGGGATCATTGCAAGTTTCAGGTGTGCAGGCACTCAGAATAATTTACCGATGGCATCTTTAACACCTTTGAGGCCTTCACCGGCTTTTTCGACAAGATTTTCAACTATTGAACCACTTGGGGCGGCTTTTTCAACCATTACCGGTAAAGCGTCGGCAATAGCGGATTTGGCGTTTTGATCCGAGAGTCCGAGCTGTGAAGCAAATGCAGTGACCTTATCAGCCCCAATCAGATTAGTAATGGCTTCAGGTGAAATCGGTACTTTTTCGCCGTGGCCAAGCCAGGATGTGACAATGTCGCCCATACCGCCGGCCTGCATTTTTGCGATCAGTGATCCGAAATCAAGATGTCCATCTTCTCCTTTGAACAAGTTACCGAGTGCCGATGTTAATTGATCAGTCCCAAGGCCCGAGATTGCCGGGTCGCCGCTTTGCTTGATGGCTGAAGCGCCAAGCTGAAGAATGTTGGTGATATCCATGATTTTTTTCCGTTTTCAGGTTTTTCTCCAGACAGTTTACAACCGTTAAACGGGGGATGAGCTCTCCATAAACAATAGAAAGGATAGCAAGAGTATCAACAGGGCGACTATGCCAGTTGGTTCCTGTGATTATCAGGATAATGACTTGGGATTGAGGCGCTCCTAGTGTGAGGAATATATGTGATTATATATGCGGAAGTGCTGTAAAGTGCTTAAATTACATAATTTATATTATATAAAACGTCTTGATCAGGGCGATTTTATATATAAATATATGTGTGATGGGTGAGTGCTAACTTCAACAATATGGACATATGAGAACGCTTTCGGTTTTTAATTTCATATCGCTGGATGGCTGTTTTGAAGGGCCTGTCAAGGGCGATATCAGCTGGCACAAGCATGACGAAGAAGGCCGTGCGTTTTCAGCCGAAAAGCTTGGCTTGGGCAACATGTTACTGTTCGGACGGGTCACGTATGATATTATGTCAAGTTACTGGCCATCAGAAGCGGCGCTCAGTAACGATCCGGTTGAGGCAGAACGCATGAACAGGGCTGAGAAAATCGTTTTTTCAAGGACGCTGGATAAAGCCTCCTGGAACAAAACGACGGTGATTAAGGATGACATTGTCGGTCGTGTTCGTGAAATAAAACGCTCTGAGGGCAAGAATATGACGATCCTTGGCAGCGGCAGCATCGTAACGTTGTTCGCAGCGCATGGTTTGATCGACGAGTATCAGTTCATGGTGGATCCGGTCGTGCTCGGAAACGGCACGAGAATTTTCGACGGCATCGAAAAACAATTGGAGCTGACGCTGACCGGGACAAGAGTTTTCAGGAACGGATGCGTTCTGCTGAGTTACAAACTGAAAGGAGACGATTGACGGAAGCCAGGATTCCATATGGCAGCCACGTAAGCAGCCACTGAGGTGGTCTCTTCTTTATGGTCACTTTGTTGTATAATATAAATTATGTATAGTATCGTGTGTGCTTATAACTCTCCTATCGGAAATTCGTACATTTGATCTTAAACAGAGTTCCCAACCTCTTGACCAGGCAAATGAAACAGGATATCTGTTGGAAACAGCGCTTTGATAATTATGACCGAGCATTCATTCTTCTCCAGAGCGCACTCGAAGAGCGTTCTCTCGACGATTTTTCCGATTTGGAACAACAAGGTCTGGTACAGCGATTCGAATTTTCGTTCGAGCATGCCTGGAAAACGATGAAAGACTTTCTTGCAGCAAGCGGAATTCAGATTAATCCGGTTACACCGAAGGCAGTCATTAAAGAAGCTTTTGCTGCAAAAATCATCGATGATGGGCAAATCTGGATCGATATGATGCTTGACAGGAACCTTCTTTCTCACTCATACGATCAAAAGACCTTCCTGAAAGCGCTGAATTCAGTCAAGAGCGTTTATCTGCCAAAACTTGAACAGTTGCATCGATGGATGTTGGAAAAATATCAGGAATCCTGAACAAGTCTGGATTGTCCGATAAAGAGATCGATGCCATTTGTCAGGTGTTTCGAAACAATCTCGCTATTCGGCGGGTAATCTTATTCGGCTCTCGGGCAAAAGGGACTTATAAACCCTTTTCTGACATTGATCTTGCGATTGATGGGCTTGAGGATGAGCTTGCTGTAGCCGGAATTGCATTACAGCTTGAAGAGTTGCCTTTGCCCTACAAGTTTGATGTCAAGAGTCTTGATTCAATAACTTCTCTCCCCCTTATCGAGCATATTGAGCGCGTAGGGATTACGTTGTATCAGAACGCCTGATATACTCCTCGTTTTCCCTTTAGATAAAGATTCATTGTTTTATGCAGATACTTTTCTGTATCGAACGACGGCAAGAGTCAGCATAAGGGCGGCCTGGGCGGTGAGAATGGATAAGGGCGTCAGAATGTCCCTAATGTCGGAACCCTTCAGCATAACGCGGCGAATGATGTCCACGAAATGCCTGATCGGGTTCAGTTGCGTGAGATTCTGGGCCCAGTGAGGCATGCTTTCGATAGGGGTGAACAGTCCGCTCAGCAGAATGAAGATCACCGTGAAGAACCATGCGACAAACATGGCCTGCTGCTGGGTATCCGTCGTGGTGGATATCAGGAGGCCCATGCCGAGCACTACCAGCAGATAGATCGTCGCCACGAAATAGATCAGTCCGTATGAGCCGAGCATCGGTACATGGAATGCGAGTCTGGCGATAATCAGCCCTACGGTCAGCTCTCCGAGCCCGATGATCAGGAAAGGCAGGAGCTTGCCCGTGATGAATTGCCAGCGTTTGATTGGGGTGACATTGATCTGGTCGATCGTGCCGATCTCTTTTTCACGCACGACGTTCATCGCCGACAGAAAGAGCCCTATGATGGTGACCAGCACGACCAGCACGCCTGGCACCATGTATTCGGAGTAGACGAGTTCGGGGTTGTACCATCCCGACGAGCGGATATCGATGACGGGCTGAACCGCAGATTGTCCGAACGTATGAGGCAGCAATCGTGGCAGGTCGCGGTTGAAGCCTGACACGATGTCGTTTGCGTAACCCCTTACAACACCTGCTGTAAAGCCGTCTTCTGCGTTGATGAGAAATTGTATGCGGCCCTGCCCGGTGTCGCTCATCTCCTTTTCGAAGTCGCGGGGAATAACAAGTACCATATCGGCCTTACGCCCCACAAGGGCGTCGATACCGCTTTCCTGTCTGTACGACTCCCCTGTCATCCTGAAATATCCAGTCGAGGTGAATCGCTTGACCAACTGCTCCGATAACGCTGAACGATCGAAGTCCTGCAGGTGGAACGGAACTTCTGTAACGTCGAAGGTCGCTGCGTTGGAGAGGATCACGAGCTGAATGAACGGCATGATGAACATGAGCGGCAGCATGCCCCTGTTGCGGAAGATCTGGAGGAACTCCTTTCGCAGGATGTGGCCGATGATCCTCAACGGCTGCAGATAGTCTTTCCTGTCGCTTTTCATTGCAGTCGTTCGCTGAATTTGCGTACGCTCGCCGTCATGAAAAGGAGCGACATGACCATGAGTACGATCGTCTCTTTCCACAGGACGGCGATGCCGGCTCCCTTGAGCATGATGCCCCTCACGATGACAAGGTACCACCTTGCAGGAATGATGTTGCTGATCACCTGCAGTGGCCATGCCATGCTGGTTATCGGGAATATGAAGCCCGAAAGAAGGACGGTGGGCATAAGCAGGCCTGCAAGGGATATCATCATGGCGACCTGCTGCGAATTGGTAATGCTCGAAATGAAGATACCCAGGGAGAGGGCCGTCATGATGAACAGCAGAGACTCTCCGAACAGAAGCGCGATGCTGCCCCGGCATGGCACTCCAAACACGAAGAACGCAAGCCCCACGACCGTTATGACGTTGACGAACGAAAGGAGCAGATAAGGAACGACCTTGCCGACAATGATCTGGACTGGTTTCAATGAAGAGACGAGCAGGAGTTCCAGAGTGCCGGTCTCTTTTTCACGGGTGATGCTTATGGAGGTCATAAGGGCTGAAACCAGCATGAGGATCATTGCCATCAACCCCGGCACGAAAAGATAGACGCTCTTGAGTGCCGGATTGAACATCATGACCGGCACGGCCTCGACTCCCGCAGGCTGTCCAGCCGATGCGGCCTTTTCGATGAGGAAGTCCCGTACGACAGCCCCTGTGTAACCGGTGACGATCCTCGATACGTTCGGATCCGAACCGTCCGTGATGACCTGCATCTGTGCGGTTCCGTCCCTTTGCAGTTTTCCGGCGAACCCGGGTTCGAAAACGACGACTTCGTTCATCTTCCCGGATGCGAAGGCTTTGCCTATCTCTTTCTCGCTGCTCAGTATACCGGACGCGACGAATGTCCCGGAAGAGAAAAGCTTGTCAGTAAGTTCTTGTGTTACAACATCATGGGAAAGGTCAAGGATGCCCGTCCTGACTTCGGAGATTTCGTTCCTGATCGCAAAACCGAACAGCAGCAGCTGAAGGATCGGCATACCGAACAGGATAGCCGCCGTTCTCCTGTCACGCATGATGTGGTAGAACTCTTTCCTGACGAATCCGATGAAGCGTTTCATTCCCCGCTCCTTTTTGCCGGCCTTGCAAGCCGGATGAACAGGTCGTTCATGGTTGCTGCTTCGAACGATTTTTTGAGTTCCTCGGGCGTGTCGAGCGCAGCGATTTTGCCGTCCACCATGATGGAGACCCTGTCGCAGTATTCCGCTTCGTCCATGTAATGCGTTGTTACGAAAACGGTTACGCCTTTCGAAGCGGCCTGGTAGATCAGGTCCCAGAACCGCCGCCGCGTTACCGGATCGACGCCTCCGGTCGGTTCGTCCAGAAACACCAGCTTCGGTTCGTGCAGCAGTGCTACCGAAAAGGCAAGTTTCTGTTTCCACCCGAGAGGAAGGGCAGCGAGCCGTGTGTTCCCTTCCCTTACCAGGTCAAGCGATTCGAGCATGTGGTCGCATTTTTCCCTGATCGTAGTTTTGTCGAGGCCGTAGATCCCTCCGAAAAAACGGATGTTCTCCCTTGGCGTCAGGTCGTCGTATAGAGAGAATCGCTGGCTCATGTAGCCGATGTTCCTCTTGATGGCTTCCGTTTGCCGGTAAACGTCGAGTCCGGCGACGGTCGCTGATCCGGAAGTAGGCGCAAGCAGGCCGGTCAGCATTTTTATGGCCGTCGTCTTGCCCGCTCCGTTTGCTCCGAGGAATCCGAAGATCTCTCCGGCTGAGACGTTGAACGAAATTTCGTCCACAGCGGTGAAGTTTCCGAAACGCTTCGTCAGCTTTTCCGTATGGATGACCAGTTCAGCCATCAGAGGACTCCTGTTGTGGTCGTGTCGGCTCCATCAGCGAAATAAACGTGTCTTCGATTCCAGGTTGAATGCGCTGTACCTCCACCTCCTCGAATCCTTTGGACTTCAGCCATTCAGCCAGTTCATGCGGTTCGGAAGAGTGACGGAGATCGGTGTAGTGGACCGAGTTGCCGAACGCGTAGGCTGAAGATGTGTGCTCGAAGGTTCGCAGTTCATTGATCAGCCGGTGTTTGTCGCGTGCACGGATCGCGAACAGCGGTTTCCCGAACAGCCCCGTTATGCCGGCTGGTGTGTCGATGGCCAGAAGCCGGCCGTCCTGCATGAACGCCACCCGATCGCAGAGCGAAGCTTCGTCCATGTATGGCGTCGAGACGAGAATGGTGATGCCCTGCTGTTTCAAGCGGCCGAGCATCTGCCAGAACTCCTGCCTCGATACCGCATCGACTCCCGTGGTCGGCTCATCGAGCAGCAGTAGTTCGGGGCGGTGCACCAGAGCGCAGCACAGGGCGAGTTTCTGTTTCATTCCACCGGAAAGCTGGCCCGCCCGTCGATTCCTGAACGGCTCCAACTGGTCGTAGATATCCCTGATCAGTTCGTAGTTCTCCTTGACTGTCGTTCCGAAAACAGTGGCGAAGAAGTTGAGGTTTTCCTCGACGCTGAGGTCCTGGTAAAGGGAAAAACGGCCCGGCATGTAGCCGATCCGCGTTCGGATAGCACGGTAAGAGGCGACCGTATCCAGGCCGAGCAGAGATGCTTTGCCGGTATCGGGTATCAGAAGTGTCGCAAGGATGCGGAAAAGGGTAGTCTTCCCTGCTCCGTCGGCTCCGATAAGACCGAACAGTTCGGCTTCGGTAACCGAGACAGTGATCTCCCTCAGCGCCTCGACCTTTCCGAAACGTTTCGAGAGCCCCTCGGTGGTGACGGCCGGGTTCATGGTCAGCCTCAGGGCTTGAAACGGATTTCGCCTGGCATACCGATCTTCAGCTGCCCATCGGGGTTGTTGACCATCACTTTTACCGCATAGACCATGTTGACCCGGTCCTCTCTGGTCTGGATGATCTTTGGAGTGAATTCGGCTTTATCGGAGATCCAGGTGACCGTACCCTTCAAGCTCTTTCCTGCCGGCTTTCCGGTATCGATGAGCACCGTGACCTCCTGGCCGATGCGGACCTGCGAAAGCTGGGAGCCGGACAGATAGACGCGAAGGTACATTGTCCCGGTATCGGCGATCCTGTAGAGTGGTTTTCCGTAGGTGACTACCTCGCCTGGTTCTGCGTATTTGGCCAGCACGATACCCTGCGCCGGGTTACGCACCACGCTTTTCGCTATCTGGTCCTCGATCCTTCCGATCTGGGCAGACAGAGCCTGGGACTGGGAAATGACGCCGGGTGTTTTCGAATCGACAGATCCGATCTGGCGGTCGATAACGTGCGCCTGGTCCTGGATCTCTTCAAGTCTTTTCGATGGCACGGCTCCTTCGCTGACCAGGCGTTGATAGCGGTCAAGGTCGTGCTGGATATTCCGGCGCTGTTGCCTGTAGACTGCGGCCTCGGCTGCGATGGAGGGTTTCTGGTCGAGAAGAGCTTTCAGCTCTGCATTCAGTTGCCGCCGGTTCAGGTCGAGCTGGGTGGTATCCACCACTGCAGCGACGGTACCTTTGTCGAGTTTTCGGCCTTCGTCGACATCGTACCGGATCAGTTTTCCCGCAGCTTCGGACGAGACGACGATTTCCGTGGATTCGAAATTGCCATAACCGTCCGAACGGTCATTCTGACCACATCCGGAAATCGAAGTGATCCCCAGGCCGAGCATCAGTGTGATAATCCTTCTGGTCTGTCTGTGTTCCATTGGCTGCCTGCTGTTCAATCTTTAGTGCTGTTCGAAACCGAAGGTGTATCGAGCGGCGCTTCTTTGATGACATTCGGCATCCCTGCCGTGCCGCTGTAGAACACCATCAGGGTCGCCTCTTTATCTCCTTTGTTGACGCCGTTATGCAGGGTGTTCATGACCTCGAGTATGACCTCGCCTTTTTTGAACAGGTAAGAGGATTTGTCTTTCATGTTGATCGTCAGTTCACCGTCGAGCATGTAGGCGTAGACCGGCACCGGATGTTTGTGCCACCCGGTCGAACCGCCGGGAGGAACATGCACGACGAGGGCCGTCACTTCGGGATTCGCACTATTGTTGTAAGAAAGCGGCTGTCCCGTGTAGGTTGTTCCGGAGACAAGGATCTTGTCGACTTTGACGTTCGTATAGCCTTCGGCTCGAACAGATGATGAAGAAACCGACGACAATGCGAGAAATGCCACAGCAACAGCAATTCTTTTCATGAGTTATCGTTTGTTTTGAATGAATATTCCATTGATAAACGGCTGCATGATCTTTCTCACTTCATCGAAAGATAACTCGATTCTGATCTGTCCATCTGCATGAGAAGCGATTTCGTATTCGTCATATAGAGAAATATGTCGCTTGTTTCCTTAACTGCGAAATCGTCTTCAAGAGATGCGAGCGATTATGGTGAAGGGAATCGCGTTGTTCATGCTGTTTCGCCTGATGTTGTAATTGCCGTCCGGTTGGCGGATATGCTGAAAATATACACTTGTATGGCAAAGTGAAAAGAGTGGTCAGCATCATGTAAGAGCAGGCTATTCAGGCGTTTAATTCTGCTGGAGATGTATTCGGCGGGTAAAACGTCGCTGAATGTTAAAACGAATCTTTTGGAATAGCTATATTGCGCATTACCATTCAACCAAAGCTGTACCGATAATCCTTATGGAACCTGGCCCAGGCCCGAAACCGGATTGGCTGAAGATAAAATTGGCTACTGGCTCGTCGTTCGCATCGACCAGGCAGCTGCTTACCCGCCATAGCCTGCATACCGTCTGCCGCTCGGCCATGTGTCCCAACCTTCACGAATGCTGGTCTAAAGGCACGGCGACATTTTTGCTGCTCGGCAACGTTTGTACCCGCACGTGCAGGTTCTGCGCTGTGGCAACTGAATCCCGTCCTGCACTTCCTGATCTTCTTGAGCCTTCAAAGATCGCCGAGGCGGTAAAATCGATGAAGCTCAGACATGCCGTGCTGACGAGCGTCAACCGCGATGATCTTCCGGATGGAGGAGCCGGACACTGGGCAGAGACCGTCAGGGCGATCCGTGCCGCGAATCCAGCCGTCAGCATCGAATGCCTGATTCCTGACTTTCAGGGAAGCGTCGAGGCTCTTGACCTGGTCATGTCGGAAGTCCCGGAAGTTCTGAACCACAATATCGAAACAGTTCCATCGCTTTACCGGCAAGTTCGCCCGCAGGCCGGCTATGCTACTTCGCTCTCCATCATCGAGCGGGCGAAGCGTGAGTTCCGGCTTGCCACCAAGTCAGGCATGATGGTAGGGATGGGCGAAACAGCTCAAGAGGTCGAAGCCTCGCTTCTTGACCTCAGGAAACACGGTTGCGACATGGTGACCATCGGCCAGTACCTGCAACCGACAGCAGCACACTTACCGGTCAGTCGTTATGTTACACCTGACGAGTTCGAACATTACCGATCCTTCGCGCAGCTGGCCGGATTCAGGCATGTCCAGTCAGCCCCATTCGTTCGCAGCTCTTATCATGCCGAGGCGTTTACCCCATCAGATCCTCTTTCATAATTCCTAACCCCGACTTAACCATGGCACCTTCCGTATCATTGATGGTCTTTGCCTACTGGGCCATTGCGGTCTTTATTGGCCTGTTCTTTTTCCGCAAGGACATTCTTACGTTCGACTCGAAATTCGACACCCGACGAATCATTCTGTTGTCCTTCTCGGTCGTGATTCTGGCAATCAACGCTTATGTCTACTCCCATTCGACCTCAGACGGTGGCAGGACGGTTGATCCATTGAGCGTTCTGGTATTCAGCATAGGCAACGGCATCGCAGAAACTTTCTATTTCTACGCGTTCTTCAGGCTGGGTGAAAGTCTCATCGGCAGATTCACTGCCAACCAGTGGGCCAGGTTCATCGTCGGTTTTGTTTTCTTCATGATTTACAGCGGGATCATCCATAAGTTCTTCTGGCTTGATATCCTGCCTACCCACGTCGTTCAGACAAGCCAGTTCAAGCCGTTCTTCATGCCTGTCCAGCTTATGATCGCAAGCAGCTGGGCGCTCGCTTTTTTCTGGTACCGCGACCTTCGCACCGTCATTATCCTGCACTCTATTGTCGATTTTACCATGATAATGAGTGTCAAGTTTTCATTGTTCAATTGACATGCAGACCATGAAACCATTCGAGGGGACAGTTCTCGTTGCCGGTGCAACCGGGCGGACCGGCCAGTGGATTGTCAGGAGCCTGCAGGCGCACGGCATCGATGTCCGACTTTTCGTCCGTTCCGGGTCGAAAGCGATCGAGCTGTTCGGGCCGGAATGCGTAGACAGTCTCGCGATCGGTTCGATCGAGAACCCTGCGGAGATCGAAGCGGCGCTCAAGGGATGCCGTGCGGTCATCTCGGCCATCGGTGCTTATGTCACCGATCCGGACGCTCCTCCCCCTTCAGTTATCGACCGGGACGGCATGAAACAGTTTGCGACCCTTGCACGTAAGGCAGGAGTCGAGAAGTTCGTCCAGGTGACATCGCTTGCCGTGACCAGGCCCGAGCATCCGTTGAACAAATATGGGAATGTCTTGAACATGAAACTGGAAGGGGAAAACGCCATCCGGTCGATCTACTCCGAACCCGGTTATTCCTATACGATCCTGCGTCCTGGAGGATTGCAGGACGGACCACCGTTCAGGCATGAGCTGCTGTTCGGCAAGGGAGACTCCATAACCGGCACGATCGATCGCGGTGATGTAGCCGAAGCCGCCGTGGTTTCCCTTTGGCATCCCAAGGCAGTAAACCAGACTTTCGAACTGATCAAAGCCTCCGATAACGAAGTTCCGCAGACTTCGTTCGAGCCTTTTTTTGAGCAGCTTTGAAGTACCGTTATTGAGCTGTTCCGCAATCCGGTTTGGCAATTTAAGACGGTGATTGATTTTCGCAAGAAGAGGCTGCCTCATCCTGATTGAGGCAGCCTCTTTCCATTGGTAAAGTCGGCCGTTCCACAGGCGGGCAAACGCCCAGCCGGCGCGTCATCCTTCCCTACTGCTCCACTTATGTCCCTTAAGTCCCTTTGGTCCTTTATCTCCCTTAAGTCCTTTCAATATTTTATTTGCTGCGTTCAACGTGGGGTAAAAACGCAGCCGCTTCCATGTATCCGACGACCCTGTTGTCCTGAATTTCGTTGCCTGATTTATCGAAGAAGATGATACCGGGAGGTCCGAACAGTCCGAAGCGTTTCATGAGGGCCTTGTCAGCGTCGGTGTTGCCTGTCACATCGACCTGAAGAAGGGTGAAGCCTGCAAGCCCTGCCTGCACCTTCGGATCGCTGAAGGTGAATTTCTCCATCTCCTTGCATGACGTGCACCAGTCAGCATAGAAGTCGAGCATGACCGGCTTGCCGGCCGAAGCTTTCAGTTCACTGTCGAGCTCTTCGATCGATCGGATCCTTTTGAACTCGAGTTTCTTTTCTTTGTTTGCCTGTGTTCCCGAAAAGGAGTGCAGACCTGATAGCGGTTGAAGTGGATCGGTGCCACCCGAGGCTGCACCGACGAGCTCAAGCAATCCGATTACGAAACAAAGCACACCAAGCGTTTTTGCGAATTTGCCTGCTATGGTGATTTTCTCGGTCAATGGCTTGAAAAGTCCTGCAAACACTGCACAGAGGATAGCCCAACTTCCCCACCCTACCATGAGCGCTTGCGGCGGGAGCACCGGTGAGACCATCCAGACGGCCACGGCAATCAAGAGCAGGCCGAACACATGTTTGACCCCGATCATCCATACTCCGGCTTTAGGCAGCAGGCTGCCGGCGGACAGTCCGATAAGAAGCAACGGCACACTCATGCCCACGGCCATCGAAAAAAGTGCCAAGCCGCCGATAACAACATCTCTTGTCTGGCTGATATAGACCAGCGTACCTGCCAGAGGTGCGGCAACGCAGGGACCGACGATCAGCGCCGAGATAGCGCCCATGAAGAATACACCCGCGAATTTGCCGCCCTTGAGGTTCCCTGTTGTTTTGTTCAGGCGAGTCTGCAGTGAGGCCGGGACCTGCAAATGGTAGACGTCGAACATCGACAGCGACAGCAAAGCCAGCAGCAGGGCAAAGGTCACCAGTACCCACGGTTTCTGGAGCGCACCGGCAAGCCCTTCGCCGGCAAGACCGGCTGCAATGCCAAGAGTCGTGTAGACAAGCGCCATGCCAAGGCAGTAGGACACAGCCAACATGAAACTTTTTCCTTTGGACACCTCCCCTTCGCCTACGATAATCGAGGACAGAATCGGTACCATCGGAAGCACACAAGGGGTAAAGGAGAGCAGTACGCCGAACACCAGGAACGCCAGAGAAATTTTCCACAGGCTGCCGCTTTCAAGGGTGGCTTGGGCCAGCGACAGATCATCACCGCTTTTTTTGTCATTTGCAGAAGCCGACGCTGGTGCTGTGGCCGGAGCAGAAGCGACCTGCAGTCCCGCTGATCCACCTTCTGCCGGGGCGGTTTCCGCGACCAGGGCTCCCGGTTTGGCTGGATCGACCTTGAAAATGCGGTTCATTGGAGGATAACACAGTCCGTCCTCGGCACATCCCTGATACTCGACTTTCACCTTGAAGGGTGCGGACGCATTCTCAATCGGTACATCGATTGACAGCTGGTCGTGATAGATTTCAACTTTTTCGCTGGTCGACGGATCGACCACAGTGATTCCCGCCGGGAGTGCAGGCTCTTTCAACTTCGCGTCTCCGCTTTCGACGCTCACCTTGACCTGCTCACGGTAGAGCTTGTAGCCTTTGGCGATCTGCCACTTCACAGCTATCGAATGGTTCCCGGTAAGTTCCGCACTGACCTTGAACGCCTGCTCAGGATCGAGAAAATCTCCGGCAAAGCCGGACGCAGAGCTCAGGCAAAGGATAAGAAACACACCGATAACGGTAACCAGGCCTCTGAGGGATGAGTTGATCATGAATCTTTTTATCATTGGTTCAATCGTTGTGGTACATCTTTCCATACTGGTCTATCGCCAGGTACATCATGCCGGATTCCTTGAGATACGTCAGGCCTTCCGATTCTTTAAGCATGGCGATCGTCGTACAACTGCCGGCAGTCGTTGCAAGCGGCGCAAGAACCGTTACCGAGCGCCAGAAATTAACCGGATACCCTGTGACGGGATTGATGATGTGGCAGTATCGCCGTCCATCCTTCTCGAAATAGCGTTCATAGTCGCCGCTGGTCGCCAGCCCTCCGCTGTAAATCGGAATTGAAGCGATCATTCCATCACTTTTCCGCGGGTCCCGGATCCCGATCGTCCAGGGCTCACCGCCCGGTTTAGGGCCGATCACCCTTATATCGCCGGCAAGGTTCACATAACCGTGCCGTATTCCCTTTTCGTGCAGGAGCGTTGCTACTGAATCGGCGGCGTACTCCTTTCCTATGCCTCCAAAGTCGATCTGCATGCCATCGATCGGTAGACGGACTGCGCTTCCCTGTCGTTCCACGCGTTGCCAGCCAATCAGGTTCAGCAGCGGGAACAGCGACTCGGGATCCGGCACTTCCGCGCTATTGAAATCCCATGCCTTTCGCAGTACGCCGGAGGTTACATCGAATAGTCCCCCACTGCTTTGGTAGAGTACATCAGCGTAGTCGAACAACGCGCAGGTCTCTTCGTCGCACTCGACCCAATCGTCAGCAGAGGCAGTGTTGATCCTCGATACGATGCTGCCGGCGAGATAACGGGAATACTTGCGTTCGATTCTCCCTGCCTCCTTTATTCCGAGCGCAGCGATCGCTTTTGCCTCTTTTTTCCCTGTAGAGGCAATCACGATTTCGCATCCGCTGCCCATGGCCCTGAATCCGATTCTGTACATAGCTTGATATTACATCACAGAGAACTCATTTCCACAATGCCGGTCCTAACTCAGAACTTGCGGGAAATTCCGAGCTGGATGTCCCTGATGTTGAAATTGGCTACACCGGGATCACCATGTCCGTTGATGCACCAGTCATATCGCTGCTGATAGTGCTCGTATTTCACATCGACAAGCCAGCTGTGTCCAAGATCCTTGCTGACCTTCATTCCGTAACTGAAAGCACCAAAAGCCGAAAGCCTCTGGTCCTCTGAATAGTGGAGCGCACCTACGGGAGGTGGCGTCGGAGTCGAAGGATCTGCAAGCTCTGCCGCACCGACAGGGACATAGAAATCAGCTGCACTTTGCGAATGGAATCTGACCATCGGGGTCAGCTCCCATCCCTTTGACAAGGGTTGGACATATTCGGCACCGAAGGTATGAGCCCTGACGCCAAAGGTATCCGAGTAATAACGATAAGACAATCTGGCCGTTCCGTCAGGAGCTTCGAAATGGTGGTTCCAGCGGGTCATGACCGTAAATATGTTGCGATGGCCCGGCCTGACGTCCGGAGCTTTATATGGATCGGAGTAATATCCGTGTCCATGGGTGTAAGTGAAGTTCAACTGGACGACGTCGTTTTTCGAAAGAACCCGGGTTACGCCTACAAGCCCTGAATAAACCTTTTTTCGCCCCGGCGCATCCTGCTGTTTGGATGCGACGACAGCCGGTTTGTCCAGGGAGATCGTATCGCTGTTGTAAGCGGTGCCGAGACTCACTGTCGTATTCTTGTCCTCGGTCGACAACGTTCCGTTAAGGGAGATCCCGCGGGAGATATAATCGGATTCCTGGGAGTAACTGGTTCCAAGACCGAGAGTTCCTCTCGAAAAATATCGGGTTACCGTCAGATCCCCCGCATATCGAAGTTCACCGGATGCGCCCGAAGATGCGTCATGTTTGGCATTACTGGAGGGAAACCCCGAGGAGTGGTATGCAGGCGATGCACCAGTGATCGAATCTTCGATGAATGTTGCGGCAACGGACCATTTGCCGGCAATCGGCACCATTCCCATGAACGAAAGTGCGTTGACATTCATCCGGTCTCTCGACATCCCAGCCGTTTGAGCTGTATCTCCCGACTGGCTGTCGTGATAATTCAGATATTTCATGCCCACGATTGCCTTCTCCGGAGCGGCATCGGCATATGCACTCTTTGCAGAGGGAAGCAACATTGCGGCTGATGCGATGAGCGCGCTGAAAACGGTAGATCTTGTTGTCGAAACCATAGCCATACGTTCAATCCTCAATGATGATTAATTCCATGTATATCGCATCAATTGCATCCGCAACCACCACCGCCTACTCCATATCCGCCGGAAGCACCCTCCTTGCTGCTGTATATGTGCTCGGTGTAACTGGTGTCGAGCCTGTCGCCCTCGAAAGTCATCTCGGGCTTGGCAAGATTCTGCTTTTCCCACGGCTGTACGCTCGAACAGCCGGAGAGGCTGAGCATAGCCATCAGAACAAGAGGCGATGCCCATGACAGGATATGCGATTTTTTCATCGTATTTCTCCCAGTGCAGTCTTGATCTGCTTTTCGATTTCTTCCCTGTCGGCTGGCCTGAACCCTGCATGTTGATATAATACCTTGCCGTTCCTGTCGATCAGAAAACTGGTCGGCATACCTTTTACCCCGTAAAGCCTCGGAGTATAACCCTTCGAATCGAATGCAACCGTAAACCCGGGTGGCACTTGCGCAAGAAACTTCCTGGCATCTTCGGTCTTCCCATCAAGGCTTACGGCGATAACTTCCAGCCCCTTTGACCGGTATTTTGACTGCATCTGGTTCATCCAGGGAAATGACTGGTGGCACGGACCGCACCAGGAAGCCCAGAAATCCAGATAAATTACCTTACCTGCCTGGTGTGAGAGATTCACCGTACCCTGTTGGCCGGGCAAAGAGAAATCGGGTGCCTTGTCCCCTTTCTCAAGAGCATAGGAATTCACGCTTAAACCGAGTGAAACGAAAAGTGCGAGGACGTACGCTTTCGTATTTTTTCTGTATTGGACCATAGGGATCAGGTTATGATTGGAAGGATATGGTTGAAAACACATTCGTCTGATTTCATCAAGTCAACGGGTGACGAAGGACATTGCAAGGTAGTGCGTTCACAACGTCTCATATAACGATCTTTAATCACAAGGCCAAGTTATCACGTAAGCAGGATGAGAAACATATTGCTTGCATGAAGCAACCATGCAGGAGATGAATAATGAGGATGAGTCAATCCGTTCAAAAAGCGGCAAAATGCACATCGCAATAATTACACGCAAATTGGAACAACTACTAACAATATACGATTCAGAGGTAATACAGGCAAGTGAAGGAGATTGCGCGGCTTATCATATTGCTGAAAAAAAAGACAAAAAAAACCATGAACCGACATTTCTGCCAAGTTCATGGTTTTTTAAGGTATTACCGATAAATGCTTTACTTAGCCAGCTTGATGGCAGCAGTTGCGATACCGCCGTCGGCTACGGTAACGGTTGTTTTGCCTGCTGGTTTCAGCTTCTCGCTCCATGCCGTGATTTCATAGGTCCCGGCAGGTACGTTGGAGATGGTGAATTTGCCGTCTGCGCTGGTTACAGCGGAGTAGTTGCTGTCGACAACGACGACAAAGCCGGACATTTCAGAGTGGACATTACAAAGAAGGTTAACGACGCAGGGTTTGTCGAACACTACCGACTTTGTCATACCGGGATTGTAGGTGCCCAGGTTGAACTTCTTGCAGACATCTGCCGAGAAGATGTTGTGGTTTACCTTGTCGCTGTTCTTGAAATCCACACTGGAACCAGTTGGAACAACAAGAACGTGAGGGATGAATACAAGATTCTTCTGGTCGACTTCAGCTTTTTTTGGTGTAAGCGGTCCCTTGACGCCTTTGAGGTAGACTACTACATCTTTTTTGTATTTCGGAACTGCAACATCGACTGAACCGGTTACCGTGCCGGCACAGAATGCATTCGTTGAAACGAAACCGAGACCAGCTGCGATAATAGCAGTTTTCAATAATCCGCTTTTCATTTTCATTCAGGACTCCTTGCTGTTGATGGTTTAGAATAATGGTAAAGGAATGATCCGATACACGCTATTTGTCAATAAAAAGATAAGCAAATACGGAAAATTCGATAGCAGCAGAACGATTGTTGTCATTTCAGCAGCTAATCATGCACAGTGTTTACCCCATGCATGATTAGCATCTTTAACGATTCCATCGCCTGTTGAAGTTCCTTTGTTTACATCATCATTTCGAAAAACTTTTGATGTAGGCTACAAGGCATTCGATCTCGTCGCTTTCAAACGTTTTCCCCCATGGAGGACACATGTTGGATTTGCCGACTGAAGCAGACCCTCCTGTGATAGACCTGGTCAGTGCTTCCCCCGTCATCGTTTTCATGAAAGCCTTGTCCGTAAAATTGGCAGGAGATGGCTGCAGGGAAGATCCATAGTACTGTCCTGTTCCATCGCCACTTTCTCCATGGCATACAGAACAGTAGTGGTTAAACAGACGCTTTCCTTCCTTGATATCGAAAGGAAGATTCGCATTTGCCTCAACTACTGCTGCCGAAGAATCTGCGCCTGCACTGTTTGCGTTGGCCTTGCCTTTTGCCGGCTGCTTGCCGCACCCCGCGAGCATAAGCGCGGGGATTACGGCGAGCAGGGCGAATTTGCTGATTTTTACTTTTGTTTTCATCACTTGGCACTGATTTTCAGGGTCATCAAAAAGTTTGTCAACAGTACTCTTTCACGTTCCGTGAAGCCGTAGTTCGGTTCAACGATATCCGGCTTGTACTTCTTTGGATTCTCAAGATGCTTGAAGATAAATCCAGGCAGAAGTCGATTGCCGACATTGGACAGGTTCGGGCCGACTGCACCGCCGTCTGTACCAAGCTGGTGACAGGTTCTACATCCCTTGTCATCGTAGAGCTTCTTGCCCTGTGCGATCTGCTCCGGCATTGCAACGTCAGCAATGACAGGAATGTTCTTCGGGATATCGGTTGTCACCAGTTCCTGCTGGAAGTAGTTGACTACGACATCCACATCAGACCTGTTGGTATCTTCGACCTTCTGTTTGCCAAGATTGAACTTCGGCATGGTGATCTTCGCAGGTGTCTTGCCCAAGCTCAATCCGAGTTTCGGCATCTGCTGAAGCAACGGACGAATCATATCAGGATTTGCAAGGAAGTTGCGAATCCAGCTCTCCTGCAGTTTGCTTCCCGCCAGCGAAAGGTCAGGGGCATAATCAGCACCGATTCCCTTTATCGAATGGCAGTTGGTGCACTTCACATCGGCGATCACCTTTGCGAAGTCGCCTGTGAATTTGTAGCCCTGAACACCGGCCATCTTGTCAAGCTCCTGGCGTGACGGTACCATGAACCTTACCGGAGCATTACTGTCAGTGAAGCCATAAAGTACAGCAGACAGCTCGTTGACTTCCGTTTCAGACAGGCGGAAATTAGGCATACGCAGTCCGAGACGGAAACCCCTTGGGTCGCGCAGTTTCTGCTTGATATAGCTGAGTCGATCGTTCGGAATCGATTTTTTCAGCTTTCCGAAATCGAGCAGTTCAACCGGCTTGCTGCCGATTGAAGAGAGCTCTGTACCGATTTTCTCGCGCATTTCATCGCTTCTCAGGAAGGTAACCCCCTGGGCTTTCAGCGATGGAGCAACCTGGACCATCTCCATTCCACGCATTTTATGGCAGCCATAGCAGCCATACTGCTGTACGAGATCCTTGCCTTTCTTGATGGATGCGGCCTGAATCTGTACCGGTGCGACATACTTGCTCTCAGCTTCGTCGTCAACATATTCGCTGGCGATATAGTCGACAAGAGCATTGATCTCCTGATCGGTAAATCTGAAGCGAGGCATTTTGGTGCCGGGGAAATACTTGTTCGGATCCTTGATCCAGTTGAACAGCCAGGTCTTGTTGACTTTGCTGCCCACTTTGCTCAGATCTGGCGCATAGACCTTGGAATGGTCGCCTCCACGGCCTCCGGTGGCATGGCAGAGGTTGCATCGAGCCTGGCTCCACAGAACCTTGCCCTGTTCGACAAGCTTGGGATCGTTCTTGACGGTTGCGAGGTCAACGTCACGCCTGTCTGATCCGGACATGCTGAAAAGATAGTCGGCAATTGCTTCGGCCTGGTCCTGAGTAAAGAAGAACTTGGGCATTCGTGCCGTCGAGAAGTATTTCTTCGGATCGAGCAACCAGTTGACGGCCCAGGTATAATTAACCTTGGTTCCGACCTGAGTCAGTTCTGGACCAACATCCCCAATACCTTCATAGCCGGGAATCTTGTGGCAACTGTAACAGCCGTATTTCTTGATAAGCTCGGTATTTTTCGTAATGCTTTCAGCACCGCGAAGGTTTTTGATGTCGCCATGGCAGTTCAGGCATGAGGTCTGTGTCATGTCACCCTTGAGCAACGGCTCATCCCAGTGTTTGACCTTTCCATGAGCTTTTTCGACAGTCGTCGTCGCACGTCCCTGACCACGATGACAGAACGTACAACCGAACTTTCCAGGATCGTGATGGCCAAGATAGACTGAAGTCAGAGGATGCTTCGCATAAGGCTGTTTGGCTGACGGCTGTTTGGACGACTCAATGCCGATATGGCAGGAAACACAGCGGTCTGCCTTGTCAACGTCCTTGATAAGGAACTGCTTGATTTCGATAGGAGCCTTTTCGTTATTGGCGATCTTCTCCTTTTTATCTTCAAGGATTTTGTTCAGCTGTTCGATTTCAGCCTTGAGGGCAGGAATATTACCGGCAATCTGGGCAATCGATTCCCTGATCGGCTCCTGTTTGAGCTGCAGATCCTTGCTTTGTTTGTCGATAGCGTCAATCTGGAGCTGAAGGGCATCCATCTCCTTCTTGTACTCAGGCTTCTGTGTCTTGGTGAAATAATACTCGGTTTCGAGATACTTACCGCGGACAGTCTGAAGCTGCTTCTGGCTGGCTGCAGACTGCTTCTGAAGCTCTTCAAGCTGACGGTTCAGCTGTTCGTACTTCTGACCCGTCCCCTTGTCTTTAAGGGCCGCTTCAGCCTTTTCAAGCTGAGCTGTCAGATCAGCGAGGCGCTTTGCGCCCCCGCTTCTGTGAAATTCCAACTGCGCCTGCTTGTATTCCTTTTCAAGCTGGTCGTGTTTCAGCGATTTGTACTCTTTCTGGTAATGTTTCCAGGGTCTCAGGCCAAATTCGTCGTCCCAGATTACCCAGGCAGATAAAATCAACAAGACAACACTGAAAAAAGCAAAGAAATACGCTCTGTACGCTGAGCTGTTTTTATTCTCATTCGCCATAGTCAACTGAATTTTTGATGGGCAATTACAGTACCTGAAATGAATCCGTGCATCACACGTTGAACCAGGGGGTTATCCAGACATATTTGATCAGGAAAACAAGCCTCAGGATCATCTTGATCGGTATAGACATCATGGTGATGAAGAGAAAGACGATCATGACATAACGAATCATGCCCAACTGCTGAAGTAATTCAGGATTCTTCTTCTGCCAGTATTTGTATGGCCAGACCATACCACCGATCATATAGACGCCCACGACTATCGCTCCGATGATGAAGCCTGCAAGAGAGCGAGATTCGACGCCTACAAGATTTGAAAGATCTTTTGTTGGCTCAAATACTACACGGTGTGCATCCCACTCCTGCCAGGGCCAGTACCACAACCATCCTGGTCCCCTGTCGAAAACGCCGATGACGATAAGGAGTAGCCAGAGAATGAAAAAGCCGAACGAAAAGATCAGGATCGAATATTTCCTTTCGGAAAAGGTGTAATAACCGTTTCCTTTGGGATTGATATCGATGTAGGGGATCGCCAGCAGGCCGACAACGATCAGCGACGGCAGCACAACGCCTGCAAGCCATGGATCGAAGTAAACCAGCAGTTCCTGAAGACCAAGGAAATACCAGGGCGCTTTTGCCGGGTTAGGTGTCAACGTCGGATTAGCGATCTCTTCAAGCGGAGCATCCACACCTATCGACCATACGGTCAGGAAAAGCATGACTGCAAGCGAGATAAGCAGCTCGATTCGAACAAGAGGCTTGTATGTGTCGACATCCTTGTCGTTTTCACCTTCTACGGCATATCCTGCCGTCTTGAGCTTGTCGTTCTGAAAAGCTTGCTGAAAAGCCCATACCATGAAGAAGCTCACCATCAAGATCATGATCACGATGGCGATATTATCCGGCTGGGTAATGATTTCGATAAATGGGTTCATAAGTTCTTGCCCTGTCAGTGATTTTGAGGTCTTGAAATGCCACCGTCTTTTCTGACTCGCCAGAAATGCACAACCATTAAAATGGTGGCGATGAGCGGTATGGCGATGCAATGCCAGATATAGGATCTGAGCAGAGCGTTACCACCCACCGTCGCACCGCCCAGAAGGGCGAAGCGAATGTCATTGTAAGGCGTGATGTGCAGATATTCGCTGAACGGTCCCTGATAACCGAGCAACGGCGTAGCCGCGCCCATGTTTGTGCCTACAGTGATCGCCCAGAATCCCAGCTGATCCCAAGGGAGAAGGTAACCGGTGAAACTCAGCAGAAACGTAAGCACGAGCAGAATGACGCCGATGCCCCAGTTGAACTGACGCGGTGCCTTATAGGATCCCGTCATGAACACCCTGAACATGTGGATCATCACGACGATGACCATGAAGTGGGCTCCCCACCGGTGCAGGTTTCTCGTAATGACACCATACGGTACCTGGAACTCCAGATCTTTCATATCCGAGTATGCCTGGTCGACCGACGGGTGATAATAGAACATCAGAACAACACCTGTGATAGTCAGGATGATGAACGCGAGGAACGTGATGCCGCCCATACCCCAGGTATATCTCAGCTTCACTGCACTTTCGCGAACTTTCACGGGATGCAGGTGAAGAAATACATTACCGAAAACGGCCAGGGCACGATCCCTGACATTGTCCCGGTAATCCCTTCTGAATACGGACTTCCATATCAGATTTTTTTTCACCTTGTCAAATAAATCGTTCATACGGTGTACAATTTTGTTTTCCGAACATATTATCTGTAGCCGCGCAGCCTCTGCAACTGCTTTTCATATTCAGCGGCATCCTTTTTCGTGCCGTCAGGATAGCGCATTGTTATAGCGAACCACGGGCAATCGATGGCGCAGATATTGCAACCTGTGCAGCGTTGCTGATCGACGCTTGATACGCCGTTGAAGTTGAGCTCCGACTTGATGATCGTCACACAGGTGACCGGACAGACGTTGGCGCAGATGCCACAGCCAGTACAAAGGTCAATGTCCACACCTGCTTTAGCTCTTTTTCTCGGCGCAGTTTCACTTTCCGGCGTTGAATGGTTCAAGCCTTGAAGTATCTCTTCGTTGGTATCCATGTTACTCCACTGTTTCAATTAGCCTGAAGGCGTTACGCTTTCAGGAGGCTCTGTGGATAGACTTCGTTCGACTCTTTGCCCGGAATGCCAGGGAACTTGATCGTCTTGTCAACCAGAAGCTGCCCGTCTTCGGCAATGCTGATCTTGAAACGGTCCATCGGCCTCGGAGCCGGACCCTCGAAGTTCAGGCCTGAGATATAGTAACCGCTGCCGTGGCAGGGGCATTTGAATTTCTTCTGTGACTCGAGCCAGCTCGGTGTGCATCCAAGATGGGTGCATTTGGACTCCATGGCAAAAAAGCGTCCATCCTGGAGTCG
The DNA here is from genome assembly GCA_035560975.1 of Chlorobaculum sp. Classification (GTDB taxonomy): domain Bacteria; phylum Bacteroidota; class Chlorobiia; order Chlorobiales; family Chlorobiaceae; genus Chlorobaculum. The sequence continues at coordinate 24,330 of DATMYL010000033.1, forward strand.
AATGATCCATGTGCCGAACTCCCTCTGGTACTGGGAATTTACCACGCCGGGCGGGTAGTCGTTGGGAAAACCGACCTTGAACTGCGATGGCGGTTCGAACAGAACCCTGGGGAAAAAGAACCTTAAAAATGCGTAGGAGTTGATTGCGAGAAAGCCGGCAAGGCTCCCCCATCCGACGCGCGTAAGAAATTGCCGCCTGTCTCCGGATACCTCAGGGACTTTTCCGGATACGGGATTGTCATACTGATCCTGCATAGCAGATTGTTTTTTCTTTCACTGAGACCATTTCTGAACTGAACTCTTTCCTGTCGAAACCCATAAAGCGTTTCGGCGGGGATATAATAAAAGGCGTGCTTGCAAGAGAAGTTTTGCCTTCATGAAGAAGGAGCATACCGATCCGCAAGCACACCCTTAACACAACCATAACCGATAACAACAACACACGACGATAACACACAATTTGAACAGAGTAAATAAACGGCTGATGAAAGCCGAATACATCACTTCATTCAATTGTAGATACACTAATCTGTCTTTCAAGTCTTTGAAAAGGCCGGGCCGATGATGACATCTCTATCAGAGCATCGAAACTGCCTTTTCAAAAACGATCATAGAACATTACTAATCGCTTGTCTATCAGAATGCGAACTGCGCACCGAGGACGAACGTGCTCGGGAGCGTAGCGCTGGTAGACGTGAGTCGTTCACGCGTATGATGGACATAGGTCGCTGAAATTAGCGCGTTGGCTCTGAGATGCGCTGTCAAACCAGCAGTCACTGTCGGATCATTGACAGTTTTGTCACCGGACCTGACATTTGCATAAGCCATGGTTGCTTTCATCCAGGGATAGATGAAGTAGGTCGCATCAAGACGATAGTTATCGAGGCTGAGATCTTCGTCTTTACTGTAAGCAGCTCCAAGAGAAAAATTGCCGATGTTTCCAGTGATATCCGCGCCGTACACCGAGGTTTCGCCCGAGTAGTTTCCAGAAGTCAGTATGCTTTTTTTAGCGTTGACGTAAGTTGCGCCGAGGGCGACATGGTTATCAAGGCCGACATATTCGTTACCGTAGGTTCCGTTGGCACCACTTAACAATCCTGCGCCTCCGAATTTGTATTTGGCCCTGAGATATCTGATATCATCAATGTGGTTGCTTACGGTAGCTGTGGCCGTACCATTCTGGGCAAGACCAGCAACCAATTTAAAGCCGCCCTTGTCTCCTGTTACATAGGTGAATTCAGCACCGGTGCCAGGGGCCGGGAATACGCTCGAGTAGGTCTGGATTGCGTTGCCAAAGGTAAAATCAGAGAATCCATTACCGAAAGCGACGTTGAGTCCAGGCTTGAATGCCCATATGACATGCCCGGTTGGAGCAGTGCTGGTATTTGTCAGGTTATACTGTCCAAATGCTGACAAATTGTCGCCCATGGTGCCACCGAAGAACAGTGAGGCAGAGCCAAGTCCACCGGTTCCATAGTTCAGGGACTCCTTGGTGTTAACTGTTCCGTTTGGATTTCTGGTCACTTCGGAATAGTTGATAAGCTGACCTCTGAGCCAGAGCGAAACCGGAGCGTAGCCAGGAATTTCACTAGGCCACGGAGTCTCCGGGAAGGTTTTTTTCCAGCCATCTGCGCCTAATTTCAACTGCTCCTGCTTCGTCTTGTCTTCGTCTTCGCCACCCGGCCAGCGATAACCGTTGTTCCTGAAAGCTTCACCGAAAGCGTTTCTTGTCGGGAAACCTGAGTGACAGGTGTAACATGAAGTCTGGTACTTACGAGCAAATGCAGGAATTGCCGATGCGTCCTGGCTCGGCACCAGCATGGGCACCATAGACAGTGATACGACTGAAGCGATGGTTAGTTTTTTTTTCATACTCTCTCCTCTTTGTTGATGGTAGTTAGGTATAGATGATGATGATGATGATGATGACTGCAAAAGACACAAGAACGAAAACGTGATGGTTCCTTATGGCATTTTCCGGAATTACAGAAACAACAATTGATCAGGCTACGCGACAGTCCAACTCCAGGATTCGACACATTCAACGTGATGTTGATCGTTCAATGCTCCTTGTAACGATCGTTAACATGAGGCGCAAAAAAAACTCAGCGTAAATCTATCAAAGAGCATTTTGCTGAAAGAGCTTGCGGATCTGACGCCTCACGCTTTTAACAATTGTTAACGGCGACCAATAAAAGCAAGCGAATATATGGGACTTACTAACTAAAAGACAGGGGGAATATAATTATATAACCGAAAAGGCATATGGTCGAACGGATATAAAATCACTTATCAACACGACAAAAAGTCCCCCAAAAGGCAGTGAAAAATCTTAAGCTGCTGCCTGAATGATGCCCTGGTTCACATGGGAAAGGTATCGCTCATTACTGCGAAAACTCCAAAAACCCTCTCCAGGGAACTCTGGGAGACAAAAAACCGGTAAAACGTGATTAAAGGCCGAAAAAGTCGTTCTTACAGATGCTACATCGTAGGTCATAAGCCAAAACCTCAGGGTATCCCTGAGCAGGTTTCGGACTTCACTATCATGTTGATTTGTTGCAGTCAGTGGGATGAAGCTGCGGCTAATGATATTCCTTGCTTCCCTGCTGCTACTCGGCCCTAACTCAACAATTTTAACAAAATGTATTCAAAATTCCAAATTCTCGGATGCGTATTTATACGTTTTCTGTAAAAAATAACGAAACTTTTTTAGGCAAAAGTAGGTATCAGCGCCTTGCAGTGATCGCTTATTCGCCAAAAATTCGCAAAAATACGTTATTGGCAAAGTATTTCTTCAAAAAGGAGCCGGAGGTGCTTCTTCCTCTTCACCAGTAAATTGACGATACCGTTTACAGGCGCATTTGCATCCGGCTGCACATGATTTTTTGTAAAGAGCGATGGCCTCCTGAATGTTTTTCGGTACGCCTCTTCCCTGTTCATACATCTCTCCGAGATTGAACAAGGCCTCTCCATGCCCCTGCTCTGCTGCCATACGGAACCATTTTACGGCCTCTTCATCGTTTTGCTCTACACTCGCCCCTATTTCATAGAATACTCCCATCCTGTTCTGCGCTCGGGCATCACCCTTGTTGGCAGCTTCCATGGTCATCTGAACTCGACGAGCATCACCTTTCGCGGTTCCGGAGAGGAGCATCAGAAACAAAGCCGGGAAAAGCATTTTTTTCATCATGGAGTCTCAGTAGTTGAATCTCTGAAAAGAAAAGCCGGAATGAGCTTGTGCTGCCAAATTTATAACATTTGATATAATAGTAATGCGATGTCCCACAACGGCGAGAAAAAAAGGTTGTCTCATATGTCAGGATGACGCCTCCTTATTGGATTTCAATGCGCATACAACAGAAAAGGGCCACCATTTCTGTTAGCCCTTTTCTGTTGCTGATCGTCCTTATGAGACGGTCTTTTTTGCACTGATTGACGCGGTACAGCTGAAATCAGAAAGCCTGGGTCATTCCGATAGTCAATGAGCGACCCTGGCCTGCGAGAGGCTCGAACGGCGTTGTCTTTTTGCTGTCGAGGAAGTTGTCATAATTAATCCCACCCAGCGGCAGGTAGTAGAATTTGTCCAGCAGGTTGGTTACACCGACTTCGACGCGCATATTTTTGTACTGATAGGCGGAACTGAGGTTGATCAGGACATACCTTTCGGTTCGCGGCTCGAATCGAAGGGGATCGGTTTCGCTTTTCCTGCCGACAAATTGAGCTTCAATCGTATTGGTCCAGCCGGACAACTTCTGTTCGAGCGACAGCTTGATGTTCAGGGGCATCATATGGTAGAGGCTGTTGCCGTTATCGACATCGATGCCGTGCACATAGCCAAGCACTCCATGAAGCTTGCCGTTACCTAAGCCATCACTGTTCCAGACCCCTACCGTTCCGGACACATTGATTCCATAGAGTTCAGCGTTATGGTTGGTGAACTGAAGGATGTTGCGAACCTCGTAACCCGGTGCCGAAAAGGTTCGTCCTCCTACCCTTTCTACATCGATGTAGTCATGCACATAAGTAAAATATGGCGTGACATTCAGTTGCCAACTGCTTTTGTCCTTGTCGTTCCACTGTCCTGCAACGCTTACTGTATGGGCGATTTCCGGCCTGAGGTTTTGGTTGCCTACATAGCCGTTTCCGTCTCCGAACCAGCCGATCATACCGCTGCACATCCAGCTGTTTGACCATGCATACCGTTCGTAAAGGTTAGGAGAACGTGTTTTGCGCGCATAGCCCAATTCGTAGCTCTCAGTCGAAGACGCCTGGTACCTTGCGATTGCCGTCATGTCCCAATTGCTGTCGTTACGCGAGTGATCCTGAGCGTTGAATCTCGCAACATCCGTGCTGTAGGTGGCAGAGCCATTGTATCCCTGAACATTGCCGGCATTCATCCTGACCTGTTCGTTACGCACTCCCAGAATCGTCGTTACGTTTTCACCCGCCTTTGTCTCCCATTCAGCGAACAGCGCATACCGATCTTTACGCCCGTTATTGATGTTCACAAAGGTATTCGGGGACATCATCGCACTACCGGCAACAGGCGGCCACCAGTCGTCAAGCGTGAAGCGATGGAACTCGTTGCCAAGCCTGAGGATACTGTTATTACTGACAAGTATGTCCGTTTTCAGCGTATAACCGTAGGAGATTCCACGAGTCTCCATCGGCATATATGGCATTGAAACCGGAGCCCGAAGGGCAACAGGCAATTTGTCATCGCCTGAATCCATCTTGTGCCAGGTATTCTGGTAATATCCTTTGGCGTCTAACATGCCCCATCCATAACTGGCTTTGTAACCCGCATTGATATACGATGCGTCGTTGTCGACCATGTCCATCCACTGGTTAACGAACCCCTGTCCGGGAATCGACTGGTGCCCGGCCTTGATCGTCAGAACGCCGCTGTCGGTTTTTGCGGCAAGAGTGAGGCCGATGTTGTTCGACTCGTAATAGGTTGAGGTAATCTTGTTGCCGTGTCCGTCAATGTAATCGTCGGCACGGTCGTGAGAGGCCGTCACACCGAAGCTGAGGTTGCTGCTTGCCACGGAACTTGTTATCGAGGCGCCTCTCGCGTGGTTATTGCTTCGATAGTATGACGAAAGGCTTCCTGTCACAACGTTACCCTTTCCCTTTTCAGCAAAAACAGGAGGTTCCGATTCCACGACAATGGTGCCGCCGATGTTGTCGCCGCCCAGGCTGACGGGCGTCACGCCTGCATTGACGCTGATTTTTCCGACACCGGACGTTGGGATGTACGAAAGCGGCGGGTTCATGTGGTTTGCGCAGGCAGAGGTGATCTGCATGCAATCGACGCAGATCAGCAGCCGTTCGTCTGCAAGCCCGTTGACGACAGGCAGGCTCGATACTCCCCCGCCGGTCTGAAGGCTGACTCCCGGTTCATCACTGAGCAAAGACGCCGTATCGCTGCTTTTCACTTTTTTTGACGAAAGCGGCGCAGATGTTTTCGGTTGATCCCTGTCAGCGCTGACGACGATCTCTATGGATTGGGCTTCGGCAGCCAGAACCTGGGAAGGAGTGGCCGCTAACGCAATGAGCAAAGCAGCGAGCGGCCTGAATTTTATTGAATATCCGGTTGATTTGTTCATGTTTTTCAGTAATGGTATTCGTAATACGGAAGCTTGTGACCGGTTTGCCGGCCACAAGCCTCACTTTCCGCCAACTCTCGTGAAAAACGGAATTTGGTCCGGAAGCATGCCATGTCTCGGTATTGACAATGGAATAGCATCGGGACCGGTTATCCCTCTTTCAAGGCAAGCCCGATGGGGCCTGCTGTGCGGTATGATTAATCAGATGGAGAAGCGCTGGGCTTCAGGAGGGTGGTCTATCCTTCGCAAGGATCCTGTTCGCAAATCGTAGGTTGAAAGGTCATAATATGTTTTTCCTGAAGAGGACGCCAGATCTGGATGCAGGTTTACAGGCTCAAGGCCATGCATCATGTCAAGCATCTCTTCGATAGATTTGGTCGAGGCTTTATTGCCGGAAGCTGCCGGCTGAGGATCATGCTCGGCATCAATTTTCTTCTGCAGGAAGCAGTGACCGCTGCAATCCTCGGTTTTCTTTTCGCAAACAGATTCTGCGATCGCCTTACGGTTCAGGTAAAACAGCCCATAATAGGTCAGCACGCAGTTGATCTGCAGGAGCATTCCGAGAATCGTCAGAATAACTATGTTCCTGTTGCGCAAACCCATTTATCAGATCTGATCTATTTGATATGATTACTCGCGGGAAGAGTTCACGGATGTGAATTCGCTTAATTTAACAATCGTTACTATATAATCGACACAGGAACATGACATGAAAGTGATTGAAATAAATTACTTTTGATCTGCATCTTAACGTCTGATAACCAACATCTCAAGAAGGAGCTTCACATGGCCATGACTGTAGAAATAAGGGACAACAAGCTTTGCATCGAAATCGACATGCAGAAGCCGGAACCGTCGGCATCCGGAAAAACGCTGGTCGTAGCCAGTACCAAAGGTAACGTCGTCACCTCGGTCGTCGTTGACGGCAAACCTGTAACCATAGGGCTGAACGCTTACATTAAAAAATGAGGCCGGGCCTGCACGAGCGCTTCGCGCAATCCTGATCGCCGTTCGGTACGACGCCCGACGGCTGACGAGAACACTGCTTCGTCACTCCAGACCGCGATGGACTCCTTCGCCCTGGTGATCCCCGTGTAGATGAGTTCCCTGGTCAGCAGTGCCTTGTCCTCCGGAGGCAGGATCAGAAGTACCCTGTCGAACTCTGAACCCTGGCTCTTGTGCACCGTCATGGCGAAGGCTGTTTCGTGCTTCGGCAGGAACTCGGGCGGAATGCTGCGGACCGAGCCGTCAGGTGCTGCGAAATATGCACGAAGGGTGCCGCGATCCGGATCCGTCAGAATAATGCCGGTATCGCCGTTGAAGAGCCTGTGCCCGTAATCATTCTCCGTAATCAGCAGCGGGCGTCCGCGGTAGAAAACGCCGCCGGGACGAACGAGTCCTGCAGAGGCAAGCAGTGTTTCGGCCGCATGGTTCATCCCGCTTGCTCCCCAAATACTTTCACGCAAAGCACAGAGTATCCTGAATCGTTCGAATCGGCGAAGGGCTTCAGCCGGGTCCTGCGCTTCGAGGAATCCCCGGTATCCGTCGAGTACCGGACCGGCAAGGCGTGTCAGCACCGCCTCCCGAGCCGGCGAGGGTTCAATGGCGATTCGGCGCATATCATTATCATCGAAAAGCCTCAGTGCCTCTCTGGCATCGCCTGCATTGACCGCGCTGCTGAGGTCGGCGATGCCCGATCCTTCGCTGAACCTGAAATTCTTTTCGAGCACCGTCACGCATTTCCCGACCGCAGAACCTTCGGACTCTCCCGCCCTGCAGATATCACCGAGCACGGCACCTGCGGCAACAGAAGCGAGCTGATCCTTGTCACCGATAAGAATGAGTCTCGCATCCGGAAGAAGCGCGGTCATGAGTGACGTCATCAGCGGCAGGTCAACCATCGAGGCTTCGTCGACAATAACCGTGTCATAAGGGAGCGGGTTTCGTGCCGAATGGCGGAACCCGCTCGATCCCGGCAGAGTGCCGAGGAGGCGGTGGATGGTCGTCACTCCTTCAGGTATGGCTCGCTTGACCTCATCGCTGCATGGCAGGGAGTCCCTGATGGAGACTATGGAAGAGCTGAGCCTGGCTGCGGCTTTTCCTGTAGGGGCGGCCATGGCGATGCGCTGCTGCAGTCCATCCGGTTGTTCGAGCAGCAGGCAGAGAATCCGCACGACCGTCGAAGTCTTGCCGGTGCCCGGCCCGCCGGAGATCACCGAAAATCGTCGTTTCAGTGCGACCGATGCTGCCTGCCGCTGCCTGTCGTTTCCATCTTCATCCGGGGAAAACATCCGGTCGAGGCTCTCGTGCAGCAACGGTTCATCAACCAGTCCGGATCCTGAAGAGGCCCGGGAACGGATCTGCTCAGCCAGCGTCTCCTGATAGAGGAAATAGCGGTAGAGGTAGAGGCGTCCCTCATGGTCGAGCACCATGGGGCGGTGCTCACCGGGTTTGCCGACCGTCTGTAAAGATCCGACTTTCGAAATCAATGCATCCAGCCCGGGCAGCACCATATCCGGCTTGTCCGGAACCCGGACCGTTCCTTCTGCGATATCGGTCAGGTCGAGGCAGATGCTTCCCTGCCCGACCGACTGGCTCAGCAGCGAGACTACCGTGCTGAGCAGTTCGAGCTCCCCTTGTGCTTTACGGCACAGAAAATTCGACGCCTGCCTGTCGATCGGCCGTTCAAGAAAATCGATGATCATTCAGCGCTCCTCCTCTTGTTCGATGAGTATCGCGCTCAGTTCACGGATCAGCTCCTCCGGGGGGAGATCGCGGAAAATGCCGGATCGTTCACCGTTGATTGCGCTCACACCGCGCAGGAAAACGTAGATCACTCCGCCGAAATGGGTGGCGTAGCTGTAGCCGGGCACACGAAGCGAAAGGTAACGGTCGAGCGCAACCGTGTAAAGCAGATACTGCAAAGGATAGATGTTCTCCGTCATGGCTCGCCGGAGCTTTTCATCCCTGTACTCTTCGAGCGAGTTGCCGAGGTGGTTCGATTTCCAGTCGAGCAGCCAGTATCGTCCATCAGCTTCGAACATCATGTCCATGAACCCCATCAGCAAGCCCTTCACCGGAGTGAAATCGAGCGCTGAGGCGACGGTGACAAGATCCACTCCCCCCGGCACGGCCCCGTGTCGGACCAGAACCTCGGCAAGTTCGGGCGAAGCGATGCGCTTCAACGGGAAGAAAAACTCGAGTTCAGTGCTCCATGTCGAAGGCTTCAAGCCTCCAAGGGTGAATATGTTGCCGGAAGACGAAATCGGGACATTGAGCACGTTCTGCGCCATTTCGGTCAGACATGGTTGCCAGCTCCTGTCGTAGCCATGACGATCGAGACCCAGTTCGACCAGTTCGGTTATTGCGCTTTCGGTCGGCATGGCGAAATCGAGCGATTCGAAGATCGAGTGCATAAGGATGCCCGCTCTCGCTCCCCGCTGAAACGAAAAGATGCTGCGGTCCCCTTCCGGGAGGACGACTGCCGGCAGCTGTTCAATATCGCTTTCGTCACGGTCCGGCAGTTCGGACGCCTTGTGCTGATGTCGGCTGAACGAAGTGAAGCTGGCGATCCTCCAGTCGTTGTCCAGCGTCCTGTGGAACTGTCGGCGTTCAAGCGGTCGGTCGTCGGGTGCTTCGGGATGAATGACCGCTTCCAGAGTGCAGTCGTCGGTGGTCAGCCTCCTGAATCCTATCGCCCCCTCGGACCCCTCAGCCAGTTTCTCCAGTTTTTCGACCATTGCGTCTGCATCCGTGGCGCCAAGTTCACGCCGGCCTTCGTCGACCACTTCCGGGCTTCGCTTAGTGTCGTCCGAAACATGAAGCAGGTAGGCGGCTGGTGAAAGGAACGGCGGCCCGCTTTTTTGCCTGCCGTCGACCACCCTGCCGGTGTAGAAGACACATCGCCGTTCAGCCCTGGTCAGTGCGACGTAAAGCAGTCGCATGTTTTCGGCAAGCGACTCACGCCCGGCCAGCGATCGATGCTCGACGATGCTGCCTGACCCGAAGTCCTTGACCAGGCGTCCCTTTTCGTCGTGGAAAAACACCACTTCGGTTCCGGGGCTTACCCCGCCGTACAGAAATGGACAGAAGACCACAGGGAACTGGAGACCCTTGCTCACATGGACGGTCATGATCCTCACGGCAGACTCGTCGCTCTCAAGGCGGATCTGGTACTCTTCACCGGGATCTTTAGAAGCCACCCGTTCGCTGAACCACGAGACGAGCCCCTCCATGCCAAGACCTCGTTCATGTGCCTGCCGGTGCAGAAGCTCGAAGCAGTGCAGGACGTTGGTCAGGCGTCGGTCTCCCGAAGAATCAGCAGCCGCAAGCAGGCGTTCGCGCACGCCTTCACGAACCATCAGCTCCCTTGCCATGACCATGAAGCCTTTTTCAAGCCACAGGCGGTGATAGTCATGGAATCGCTGAAGACAATCAGCCCAGGCCGACTCATCTTCGTTCAATCGGGCGATGTCACTGCCGGATCGACCGAACAAGGGGGTTACCAGAGCCGCCCGAACAAGCGGTTCACGGCCTGGATCGGCGAGTGCAGTGACAACGATGCGCACCTCATCAGCCTCCCTGGAAGCGAAAACGCTCTCGTCGCTGCGCATGACTGCATGCACGCCCATTCCACGGAGCGCCTCCTGAATCATGCGGGCCTGTCGATGCGTTCGCACAATGACCGCGATCTCGGCTGGAGCGGCTTTTCCATCACGAATCATTCCAGCGACCCCCGACGCACAGGCCCCGGAGGCGAAGCTCTCTGCCTCTCCTCCGATCATGGTGCCGCCGTTCCTGCCGGAATCCATGAAGCAGATCTCCAGCGGAGGCTTTTGATCATATTCAGCATCGGGATCTTTCTTGCCCGGAACGAGCGGGGGTGACGGGATCCCTTCGAACAGGAACGGCGAACGGGAGCTGTCGAACAGGATGTTGAAACCATGGAGCAGGCCGGGGATTGAACGCCAGTTCGAATTCAGTGTGAAGCGCCGTTCCCGGCCGACATCGGATGCCGCCTGCAGGTAAGCGAAAATATCAGCCCCGCGAAAACTGTAGATCGCCTGCTTGGGATCGCCGATCAGGAAAAGCGGCGCATCCGAGCCGGAGTAAATCCTCCGGAAGATATCGTACTGCACCGGATCGGTGTCCTGGAACTCGTCGATCAGGGCTGCCTGGTACCGATTGCGAAGGGCATCAGCCATTGCTGACGATCCGGGTCCTTCGGTCAGTACCAGGTAAAGGTTCTCCAGCAGGTCATCGAAGAACCGGAAATTGCCCTGTCGTTTGCGTTCCGGCAGACGTTTACGGTAAAAAGCGACCAGTTCGGCTTTCAGCGCAAGAAGACGTTCATCGACCGACGTCATGAGTCTCTGGCATGCATCGAAGAGAGGATGTCCGGGCGGGATTCCCTTCGGCTTCGTGCCGTTCGCGATTCCGGAAGTGGTCATTTTTTCGAACCCTTCGAACAGCCCGAACGGATTGCCTGCTTCGACGAATGCATCCATGGCTGTCAGAAGCTTCTCGACACGGTCCAGGCGATACGCACCATCAGCACGACTGAGTCTCTTGTCTTCCCGCAGGAGTGATGAAATCGCATTGCTGTCCTGTATCCACAGTCCACGAACTTCGTCGAATGCCCTGCTGCAAGACGTTTCAATCGCCTTGATCTCTGTTTCGCTGTATGTCGGCACCACTTCGTCCCGGCTCGACACGTGAAGGCAGCGAAGCAGCTTCATGAAAGAATCCGGCGAATATCCATTCTCCAGAGCGTAACCGAGCAGAGCGCTCCCTTCCACGAAAAATCGCTCGCGCCAGAAATCGTCGACCACCTCACGAGCGAGTACAGACTGATCGGCCACCAGTTCGGTGTCGTAGAGCGAGCCGCTTTCGAAAGCGTTGTCCTGCAACGCCCTCAGGCAGAAACCGTGGATCGTGAAAATTGAGGCTGTATCGAAAGCGGCAAGCGCAGCTTCCAGCGCTCCGGCTGCCTGACCTGCTGTGCCGGCGTCAAGTGCCTGCTCGCGAAATCCGGTGAGAAACGAATCCTCCGTCGGACTGCCCCGCATCACGTCGAGGGCTTCGCGTATCCTGTTGCGGATCCTCGATCGAAGTTCCTGCGTGGCAGCTTCGGTGTAGGTCACCACAAGGATCTGTTCCGGCTGAAGTTTCTTTTCGACGAGCAGACGCAGGTAGAGCGATGCTATAGCGTACGTCTTGCCGGTTCCGGCGCTCGCCTCGATCAGGTTCATCCCCGAAAGGGCGATAGCGGAATGGTCCAGTATATTCATCGTCATAACTTCCCTCCATGTTCGAACATCGGAAGGAGCAGGTCGTCGGCGATCGACCGGAAACGCTCACCGAACGGCGTTTCTTCGCCGAAACAGCGTCGGAAGGCCGGATCGGCGCCCTCGCCATCCCTTCCGCCATAGGCTTCCTTCCATGCCTTCGTAGCCGCATCGAGCCTCTCTTCATCGCTCTTTCCCGATTTTTGGGCCCATGCCGCCGATGACTTCGGGAAGAACGGCAGCGGCGCCATCAGCCCTTGCCAGTAATAGCCAAGCAGTTTTTCGAGTCGGGTCGGGGCATCCTCGACGGCACGGTAGCGGACAGATCGGTCGAGCATGATGAGCAGGGTTTCCCCCGGCTGATCTGTCACGACGGCATTGAGCACAAGGTGGGATATCCAGGTGCGTATCCTGTCGGTTTCTTTCATCTTTGCACAGCGGTAGAACAGCTGGCTCGCCGGCGTAAGCCTCTCAAGTTTCCCGTAAAGGCGGAACCCCCCGAGTTCGAGGTCTGCAGCAATCTCTCCCGTCGCTCCTCCTGCCGCCTGTTCGCGCACCTTGCCTGCAAACTCCCCGACCTCTTCGAGCAGCGCCAGGAACACCTGCTCCCCGTGATTTGCGGGCGGCAGTACCCCCCTGCTGCGGAACAGCGGCAGAAGCGATCGGGCATCTTCGCCCTGAAGCAGTGCTTCGAGCAACTCCTGGCGCAACAGGTAGGCATCGAGCCCATCCGTACCGAAAGGCTCACGATCTTCGAGCGGGCTGACCGCCGATCCGGATTTCAGGCCGAGGCGATTGGCGAGAAAATATGCCGACGGGTTGGCATAAAACCGCGCAAGCTCTTCGATAGTCACCGATTTCAACTCATCGGACGGTTCGGGAAGCGGTTCAGACAGGAACGGAGCTGCAACGCTTCCCGAATTGCGCCCTTCGAGCGCGCGCAAGTTTTCGGAGGAGTAGCTGAAAAGCCCGGATCCTTTAGTGAAGTAGGCCGGGTTGAACCCCTGGAGGCGATGCTTCACCACAAGCCGGGAATCGGCGTTTTCGCCCACAGGGAATTTGAATCCGCGTTGCACGGCGTCGAGCAGCTCGCTCACCAGCACGGATGGAGGAATCGCGCTGTTGTCCCTGATGCTTTGGCCGACATAGCTCAGATAGAGCACGTCACGGGCCGAAAGGATCGACTCGAGGAAAAGGTACCGATCGTCGCCCCGCACAGAGCGGTCGCCCCGTCGGGGCTCTGTCGATATCAGGTCGAAACCCGGCGGGCGCTGCTGCCGGGGAAAATCTCCGTCGTTCATCCCTATCATGGCTACGACCCTGAACGGTATGCTCCGCATGGGCAGCATGGCGCAGAAGGTTATTCCGCCCGTCATGAACCCGAGCCCCATCTCAGCCTGTTCGAGGCGCGACCTGAGCCAGGAGATCATAACCGGCGCACTCACCGCGCCATCGAAGCGGGATTTTCCTGTCAGATCGGAAAGTTTGTCGATCTCTTCGCTTATCCTGGCGAGTTCACGCTCCGATTCCTCGTCGGCCGTAACGAATGTTTTCAACATCCAGAAAAACAGCTCGCGCCAGCCATTGAGCGTTTGAGTACGTTCGAACCGACAGGCAAGCTCTTCGACCGAATCGATGAACTCCGCCAGCTTGCCGAGGGTAACGGCGTCACCCTCGACATTGCATGGCAGGACTCCGTCATAGAGACGGGCTTCATCGGGCATCGCGTAGCCGAGCAACAGCCGGTCGAGGCCGGCACGCCAGGAATTTTCACGATAAGGGGGCAGATTCAGCTTTTTCCTCGAACTCTCGTCCATGCCCCAGCGGATTCGAGTCTCCTCGATCCAGCGTCGGACCGTTTCGAGTTCGTCGTCGTCAATCCCGAACCTGCAGCTTATCGGCGGCGAAGAAAGGAGGTCGAACAGAGCCGGAGCCGTGTATCTGCTTTCGTAAATATCCAGCAGTTTTACCATGGCAGAAGGGATCCCTCCCTCGTTCAGCATCCTGCGGTCGGCAATCGTGTGCGGCAGGTACGGCACGCCATCGCCGGCTGCCCCGAAAACCGTCGAGATGTAAGGGGCATAGGTCTCGATGTCCGGCGTCATGACGACGATATCTTTCGGCGCCATCCCGGGTATGTGTTCGAGAAGGTCGAGCAGGTTGTCGTGCAGCACCTCGACCTCGCGCAGGGCGCTGTGGCATGAATGCACCTGGACAGAACGATCTGAAGATTCTGGTGGCTCGTGAAGTTCCTCCTCGCCGGTGCCAGTAAGGTTCAGCATGTCCGACTGCAGCGCATGCAGCAGTGTGTCGTCGCCGGGATCGACGTATCGTTCGTATTGCCGGCCAGCTTCATCGCCCACTTCCGACAGCATGGCTGAAAACTCTCGTCCGCTCTTTCCGAGCGATGCCAGCAGCGGATTGCCCTCCGTACTCAATTCGCGTTCGCTTTCGCTCATGAGGGCAAGCCTTCTGCGGGTAACGATGTCCGGCCAGTACTCCTGGGTTGGGCTCAGCATGAACAGGCTGACCTGCGTTACTCCGGCTATTGCCGAGAGCATTTCGATGTGGAACGGCGGCATGTAGGAGATCCCGAAAAGCGAGATTCGCTCCGGGAAATCCGGCGGTGATACGTCGCGCAGGAGCTTCAGGCAGAACTCCTGCTTCAGTTTTCCCCTGTGATGTCCGGAGGTTTCTTTAACCAGCGCCCGCCACAATTCGGGTTGCCAGCCGTGAGCTGCATCGTTGCCTCCCTGCTCCCACGCTGCCAGCAGGTCAGGGCGGAACAGCGTGTACTGATCAAAGGCGTCGGCGATCTTTCCGGCAAGCTGGAAAAGCTTCAGTCCGTCCTGATCGTTCTGCAGGTAGGCGCGAAGCGATGCGAAAGTCGGTCCGGAAGCGAGGCCCGGCAGGAGGCGCATGATGCTCCAGCACATCACCTCCTTGGAAAACGAGGCCGAATCCGGTTGATCAAGGCCTACTATACCGAACAACTGCTGCACAAGCGCGTTAGGGAAAGGATATTCGCCGTTCGCCCATATGCCGAAACGCGAGGCGAGCCGCATCGAAAGCCATCGTTGCATACCGCGGCTCTGAACCACGATCATCTCCTTTTTGAACGGCGATAAAAGGGGGCGGCGTTCGACGAGATCACCGAAAGCCGATACCAGCTCCTCAAGCCTGTTGCTGGTGTAGAGATCAAGCATGGGCTGAACTCTTTGCATGGCTGATCAGGACAACGGCGTCGCTGCTGTACAGGAAATCATGAACCGGCATTGGTGGTGAGGGTAATAGCGTTCCGGGAACAGTTGAGTAGTCAGGTGGCGTTGGTCAAAAATGAACAGGCACACACGAACGTTATAGATAATTAATGCATTCCGCTGCTCAGCCCCAAAAAAGAGAGAAAACCGATCGTGTCCAAAGCCCGGATCGATCCTGTGAAAATCGTTTTGTGAAAATTCTTACATTGAAGCTGTATCGTCAAAGATCAACCAAACAATCAGATAACAACATCATGGACGCAAAAGAGACCATACTGGAAGTTTTGAAAAAAGAGGGTGAGCCGATGAGCGCAGGCCAGATAGCCGAAAAGAGCGGCCTTGACCGTAAAGTGGTCGACAAGGCGATGAACGCCCTCAAGGCTGAAGAACTGATCGTCTCCCCGAGACGTTGCTACTGGACCCCGAAGCCGTAAGGTGCATGGTATTCAGGACCGGATCAGGAACCGCAGGAGAGGCAGACAGATGCTGATCCTGCGGCAATCTTTATTGATCCGGTACTGCGTCCAGATCGAGCTCCTCACATTTCTCGTTCATAACTTCACGAATCTTTGTACTTTGCAGGCATACAGCAAGCACATTATCCAACACTCAACATCTCGACATGATCCAATCTGATCGCCCGTTGCATCCGCTGGCACAGGACGAGCTCACTCAGCTCGAAACTTTTCTCACTTCCGACCTGACTCCTGAAGACTGCATGTCATCGCTTGAAATGATTGACGGATACATGACTGCCATCGTCATCGGACCAGAAATCGTGCCGCAGGATCAATGGATCCCCTACCTGCTCAATCCCGAAAAACAGCAGCAGGACATTTTCCAGTCTGACGAACAGGCCGAGGAGATTACCGAGCTCCTTGCCAGGCATATCGGAGCCATAGCCTCCCAGTTCGAGAATGATCCGGAAGAGTTTCTGCCTCTTTACGAAATGTTCAGTTACGCAGAAGACGAAGAGCGCGAGCTGGCCATTGAAGAGTGGGCGCTCGGTTTCATACTCGGTATGGAGCTCGCACATGAAGCGTGGCAGCCGCTTTTCGCCAACGAGGAGTCTGCAATGCTCGCCGGACCGCTGTTCATCCTTGGCAGGATCACCGACGATTACGAAACCATGTCACAGGAAGAGCGGGACGAAATGACATCGATGCTCGATGAATCGGTAGTCCGCATCTTCGATTTCTGGAATCAGCAGGAGTGAGCGAATCCGATTCTGACTTTTTGCAATAAAAAAACCGGGCTGAAAAACCCGGTTTTTTTATTGTGAATCCACTTGTCCTGGTCGTCGTAACGGTCAGGGCCTCCTGTCATCACGCCTTCCATCATCCCGTCTGCCGTCATCGCGATTGTCCCGATCTCCCCTTGGCGGCTCCGGCCTGTGGTCATCACGACGATCCCAGCGCCTGTCACGGTCATGGCCGATGCGCTCCCTGTCGTAGCGTTCCTGATGCCTGCGGTATTCGACATCACGAAAGCGCCGTATATCGTTTATCCTGTAGCGTCTGATTCTTGGCGGAAGCGAACGCTCACGGATGACGCCCCACGGTCCGTTGTAGTTACCGGAGCGATACCACAGCCCGTCGTTGTACAGGTAATAGTAGTTGCCATACAGAACTATGTCGTATGGACTGCCGTACGACACGGAAAATCCTGGCGTGCCGAGCTGGATAAAGCTCGGGGGCCGGTCGATCACAATTGCATGCCTGGGTGCTGAGCCAATGCGGACATTGACCTCTGCCAATGCATCGACGGCAGGATTGCCGATAAACATGCCTGCAACTCCCACGGCCATCAAAATCTTGCTTTTCATCATCGTCTCCTTTTTTTGTTTCTCATTATGTTCAAGCAGGCGCTCGATCCATCGGAATGTCTACTTTGTATCCAGGCCTCTTAACATCCTGCTTCTGTAACTTCTGACGATAATTGGTCTTCATATCCAGCGCAAAAAAATTTGCACAGGGATTAATAATTGGCAAATGCATCTCTGTTGATTGTCGCAAGCGATTTGCCTGAAGCCCGGGACCCCGCAGGAACGACCATAAGTGTCCACCCTTTCAGAATCAAAGATGCAGCCTGATATCGGTACAAAAATAGTGCTGTTCTTCAGTTCATGGTCAGCAGCTTGAACGCATGTTGCCAGTCGTCGTGTAAAAAACCGGG
This sequence comes from Chlorobaculum sp., assembly GCA_035560975.1. Taxonomy (GTDB): domain Bacteria; phylum Bacteroidota; class Chlorobiia; order Chlorobiales; family Chlorobiaceae; genus Chlorobaculum. Next base: position 41,661 of record DATMYL010000033.1, read on the forward strand.
GATGCACCAGAGCATGCAGAGTGGCTCGATGGCTCTTGCCGCTTCGGCCTTGCCCATGTCGGCAACTCCCCACCCGAACTCCTCCAGGATCAAGCCGACGGTTACCTTCGATTTCCTGTCGTTGCCGCATATGAACATCGTCGGCAGACCCTCTTCGAATGCAGGGTCAACCATGCATGAGGCCCCGACCGAGTTGAACGCCTTGACGAAACCGGCCTGCGGAAACTCTTGCTGAAGCCTCTCCATAAGCGAACTGTCGAGAGAAGTGAAAAAGTTCAGGACACCGTTTGTCGGCGGCTTGTCGGAGATCGGATTTGTGACGTCAATCACCGTTTTCCCGCCAAGAGAGTCCGCTCCCACAAGGCGGAGAACATCTGCGGCGGCCTGCCCTTTAACCGCAAGTACTACAATGTCCCCAAAATCGGCCGCCTCCCTGAAGCTGCAGACCCTGTTGATCATAAGCTCCTGAGCCCATTCGTCGAGTTTTTCCGGCGTTCTCGTACCTATGGCAACATCATGACCATGCTTCTGAAACCCTGCAGCCAAAGTCCTGGCGACATCTCCCGATCCAAGTATCCCTACATTCATGATCTGCTCCTGTATGAAACGTTTAGCGATGTGTGTTATCATCATCATCCTTGCGCCGTTTATCCTCCGCCGATACTGTACGTCACCCGGCACCGCGACTCCCCTTGTGCTGGGGGGAATTAAAATCCCTCGGTATGAAGACTGGCATTGCGACTATTAAATACAATGGGATTTCGTGGGTACTTGGTTTCATTTTCCGGTGCTTATTGTCTATTTATCGACAAAAGAACCGTCAACAATTCATTTGAACCCATTTTATGGAAAGCATGAACGCAGGACGCGACCAGGCAGTCGCGCTTTACCGGCCCGTAGTGGAAGGGATCGTCGATCGCTGGGCGGTCGGCAAACCGATCAACCAGTTCTCCAGCAAGGCGAACGGTTACTATCGGCTTACCAATTACCTCCTCGAATACCTCACGGAGCACAGGGCATTCCCGACCGGAGTGCATGACATGCCCGAGGGGCGCGACCGGTTCAACCAGCTCGAACCGTCGTTCCCTGTCGATTTCGACGTAGTCATCGGCGATACAGCCTTGCCTCGCTGAGCCTGGCTCAAAGGGCTTTCAGCGCGTCGTTCAGGAAATCCACCATCGGTTTGACCGCCAGGAAGGAATCGGATAGCGTGTCGACGAAATCCGGGGCGGTGACTTCATTGTCTCCGAAGAACCTTTGCGTGTAATAGCCTTTGAACTTTAGGTATTCTATGGCCGGATTCGAGTCCTCATAGCCTTTCGGCGGCCTTTTCGTCGCTCCTGAGGGTTGTACTCCGTCAGGGAAATGGCCGAGCAGCGTGGTGCTTGTAACGATCGATCGCCACTCCGGATAGCGTGCGTCTATCGCCTTGCGGGTCTTGTCGAGCACCGGAGGCTCAGGCATGTATAATCCGCCACCGCCGAACGATTCTCCGGGCTCAAGATGAAAGTAATAGCCCGCCAGAGGCCCTTTCCTGCCACCTTTGCTCACGTAAGCGAAAAACCCGGTTTTGTAGGGCGTCTTGTCCTTCGAGAACCGGATGTCGCGATAGATTCGCATGATGCACGATTTCGGATCGAGCCGGGCATCGGCGACGGCAGGGTCGAACTTCGAAATCGACTGCACAAGCCGGACTATGGTATCGAAAAAGTCGCCGTACGCCTCCTGGTAATCGGACCGGTGAGCTTCGAACCAGTCTCTCGAATTGTTTGACTTGAGTGCTTTGAGGAACGCGAGCGTGGATTCGGTGATCATGATCTGTTGCCTCCAGGTTCGTTGTTTGGGGTAGAGGGCGAGATGGGCAGGCTATTATTCTGCTATATGCTGTTTCGTGGCCAGCAGGATTACTCCACCCGCAAGGTCGAGGGCGATCCAGGCCTCTCGCGGGATGCTGATGGGAGTAATCGGATTGTACACTACGGCGAAGAGGCCATAGAGCAGGGGAAAAACAGAGATCTTTTCGCCGAAGTTCAGGTTCTTGTAAGCGCCCCATCCGAATGTGCCGAATACGACCATCCTCAGAAAGGCGTCATAGAGTTCCGGAAGGGGAAATACGGCCACGAACATAAGGACCGCTGTTGCATAAACTACTTGTACAGGCATAATGTTTTTATGGAATTGGAATTTCCCGGCAATCAGAACAACGAATGGGCTCCGAGCTCCTGTCCTGCCAGCCCCTCGTTCAGCACCCGCTTGTAGAAATCCCTCAGGGTGTCGTTTCCGTATGACGGGGTAGCATCGGCATCATACTTGCCGGTAACGGGATTGAGCACGAGCATCGACTCCGAACTGTAGTACTTGCCGATCCGGGCTAATTCCGCCTTGTCCCTGAACTTCGGGAAGAACCTGGAAAGCAGTGAAAGCAATGGGATGATCACATCGAACATCTGGATCGGCACCATAGTCAGCTTCGGCTCACGGCCAAGCAGCTCGAAGAGCATCCTGGCCTGATCCAGATTCGTCACCGCCTTGCCGGGACCGCCGATCGGGAGGATTTTGTTCTGTTTCGCAGGGTCTTCGATGCAGTCGGCTATGAATCGCGCCAGATCGGCTTCGCTGATCGGCTTGCAGGCTGTCAGTTCGCCGTTGCCGAACATCTTGTAGGACTTGCCGTTCCTGACCGCTTCCACCTGCCCGGCGATCGATTTGAAAAAAGCTGTCGGACGGACGATAGACCAGGTCAGTCCGGACTCGATCAGCTCCTTCTCGAATTTGAGTTTAGCCCGTTGGAACTCGAGCATCGGCTTCTGGACGCAGATCGCCGAAAGCAGTACGAACTGCGAAGCGCCGGCGGCCTTGCCTGCGTCGAGGGCGTTGCGGGTCGCCTGGTAATCGATATTCCATGAGTCCTGTATACCGCCGCTGCGTGAAGTCAGGCATGAAACAACCACATCGAACTTCTCGCCACGAATGCCGTTTCTTGTAAGGGAGGCAGGATCGCATACGTCACCGAAACGGACCTCTGAACCCTTCAGCTCCTGCCGTGTCTTTGCTTCAGTATCGGAGGCGTTGATCCCCGATCGCTCCCGCGCGAAGCTGACAACCTCATACCCCCTGGCGACCAGCTCGCGGGTGACGAATCTGCCGATGTACCCTGTTGCGCCTACGACGAAAACGCGCGTTGGGTGCCGTGTGAAAGAATTACCGGTTGAAAATGAGGGCGAATCCGTACTCAATGGTCGATGGATTTAATGCGTTACAAAAGCAGTGCCGTACCAATCGATTATACGTCTTAAATCATGAACTTGAAACACCCCTGCAAATTACCGTTTCTTCATGCGATATCCCGGCGCACATCACTTGTAGAGCGAAGGGAATTTTTTTCGCAATTGTTCGAGTTTCGGCAGATCGTTGATGATGATGTAAGGTTGGTCCATATGCGAAGCAAGATAGTTCTGATGATGTTTCTCGGCCGGATAGAATTGCTTCAGGGGAAGGAACTGGGTGACAATCGGAGAGGAAAATGAACGCGCGACGGTGAGCCTGTCGATAAAGCTCTTTGCCTGTGCCTGCTGCTCCGGGCTGCTATAAAATATCACTGAACGGTACTGGGTGCCGAAGTCGGGCCCCTGCCGGTTGAGCTGGGTCGGGTCGTGTGCTACAGTGAAAAACACTTCCAGCAACTGACGGTAAGAGACCCTTGCCGGATCGAAAGCGATGCGCACCGATTCGGCATGTCCGGTCCTGCCCGTACTCACAGCTTCGTAATTCGCCTTCTCGGCAGCTCCGCCCGCATATCCGGAGACCACCTCCGATACTCCCCTGACGTGCCTGAACACCGCCTCGACGCCCCAGAAACAACCGCCGGCGAACACTGCCGTCTGTTCTGCAGGTGCAGTGACGGCGCGACACTCAACGGTCATGCCGAAAAGTATGATCGCGACAAATCCGGCAAGCGCGATGCGGAATGGTTTGATGAATTGCATGACGATCCTCCTTGTCGTTAACCGAATGTAAAAGCGAACGCTACTGCACCTGAATCCAGGAATTCGATGCGGAAGGTGCGAGGTTTTATCGTGCCGGTTTGACGTATGAGCTGATAAAGCCGTTGCTTCCGAATCACGCCATTGCCCTGCGCGTCGATATCAGTGCCGTGATCCGCTCCTGGAGCAGCGCCGTCGAGGGTTATCCTGAATCGCACCGGCTTGCGGCCCTGGGACCCAAGCACCAGATGAAGGTCCCGGCCCTGAAAACGATAGGTGATGGAGCTTCCGGCCGATTGCGATACTGCGTTTTCTTCGGACACGACCCATCTGCCGCCCAAAGCCCATTGGTCAACGTCGAGTGCCGCAGGCGTGCTGTATTGTGCTGCAACGTCATGCCTGATAGGCTCACGGGATGCAAAATCCTCCTGACGGCCATACCCTACGTAGGTTTCCGGAGATCCAGGCACATCCGACGCGGCAGCGGTCACCCCTGCCCCGACAGGTTTCACCAGCGTGTCTCCCCTGACCTGCCTGTCAGGATGCGCTTCGCTGAGCAAGTCCCGGATCATTTGCTCTGTTTCGTCATACGCCCCCTCTCCGCTTTGTCGATGACGAATCCTGCCTTTGGCATCGATCAGGTAATGAGCCGGCCACGCTTTGTTATCGAATGCGTTCCAGATCGCGAAACGATTGTCCATGGCTACCGGATAGACGATACCCAGATCATGGATGGCCTGCTCGACATTGCGCCGCTCCTTTTCAAAGGCGAACTCGGGGGAATGGACTCCGATGATGAGAAGCCCCTGGTCCCTGTATTTCCTGTCCCATGCTTCCAGATATGGCAATGTCCGCAGGCAGTTGATACAGGAGTAGGTCCAGAAATCAACAAGAACCACTTTGCCTCTCAGCATATCGCTCCTGAGAGGAGGAGAGTTCAGCCAAAGCGTTGCTCCGCTGAGGGGAGGCATCATGGAGGTTCCGACAACAATTCTTGCCGGAGGCTGGATCGTCAGTTTCTCGATCAGTTTTTTCTCGGTACCGGTGGTATTCAATGAGGAGATATTTGATAAATATCGCGTATCCCATCCCATTGCGATGACTATTACACCAGCCACGACCGCGATACCCAATACCCGTCGTACCCATTGATCAGCCCCGAGGCCCCGCTTCATCAGGCTTAGGATCTTTCCTCCGGCAAAAAGGGCAAGAGCCAGTGATGTCGCCGCTCCGGCGGCGAAGACAAGCAGAAGGATAGCGCTGAACCAGTTCGCTCCGCTAAGTGCCGCACCGGTCAGGACCAGCCCGAGAATGGGGCCACCGCAAGGCGCCCAGAGAAAGCCGACAGCTACCCCGAGCAGCAATTCACCCCGGATCGTACCTTGTTTATCCGCCTGTTGCTGCAGGCGCCCTCCGAGTGTTACAAACGGACGCATCAGTCGGTCCGACAAGGCCGGCCAGATCAGCGCAATACCCAGCAGCAATAACAGAAACAGGGCTACGTATCTGCCGTATTCGTTGATTTTGACGAGCCAGGCCCCTCCAACGGCTGCGAAACTGGCCAGCACCGTGAAGGTTACGGCCATTCCGATCAATACCGGCAACCCGCTGCGCATGAACGAGCGCTCCGATCGGACGAATACGAACGGCAGCACTGGCAATACGCATGGGCTTAAAATCGAGAGGAATCCGCCGAGATAGACCAGTAATAAGAGCAACATTTCGTTTCAGGTCTTGTTGAGCCGCATGCCATTCCCAAACGTTCAGCAGGAAAAATGGCGGTTTTGAAAGGGGGTGGGAAACGACTGGAGGTATTCCGACAGGCAACCATGAACACAAATGACCAGAGACACGACTTGTCAGCAAGAATAACACGGACATAGGCAATTTGTTCCCCAGGCATCGAAGAAAAAATGCTGTAGTTGTTCCTCTGAAATTCTGTCAACCTGAAAAAACATTCCATTGTGACGTTGCAGCGCAGTAACTTTATGGGGTTATGAAAGCCCTGCAGATCAGTCTGTAAGCCGCTGCGGTACGTGAGCTTTTTTATTGCGAGGAAATAATGGTAAGTTCACGACCTACAAAAATGTAGAGCCCGACGGGGGGCTGGCCGATATCTGATTGGACGTTATCCATGCGATTTCTTAAGCTGCAGGGTATCGAAAAACCGGACTGAGCAGATGTACTGTATTCGCTCAGACAGTAATGATGGCCGTCGTTATGCTTGGAAGCAGGGCACTGTTTTGTAGAAACAAGTTGGAGTATCGTCTTCATTAACTCTTGAAAAGGAGTATTTCAAGTAATGAGCACAGCATCCCGTGTCCTCAACAAAGCCCTGCAAAGCAGGATCATGTCCGCGGAACAAGCCGCGAGCCTCATTCCGTCCGGCGTCAATGTCGGTATGAGCGGATTTACCGGTTCAGGTTATCCTAAGTCAGTCCCCCAGGCACTCGCCAAACGAATCTCCGACGTAAACAGTACGGGCCAGAAATTCAGGATCAGCGTGTGGACAGGAGCCTCTACAGCTCCAGAACTCGATGGGGCCCTGGCTGAGGCCGACGGTGTCGAAATGCGCCTTCCCTATCAGTCAGACCCGATCTGCCGCAAGCGTATCAACGCAGGTCAGATGGAATACCTCGACATTCATCTCTCCCATGTCGCCCAGTTCGTCTGGTTCGGGTTTCTCGGCAAGCTGGATATCGCCGTGGTCGAAGTCGCAGGTATTCTCGAAGATGGGCGCCTGATACCCTCTTCGTCTATCGGCAACAACAAGACCTGGCTTGATCAGGCGGACAAGGTCATCCTTGAGGTAAACTCCTGGCAGAATCCTCGTCTTGAAGGAATGCACGATATCTATTACGGCACAGCTTTGCCGCCGCACCGACTGCCAATCCCACTTGTGCATCCTGACGACCGGATCGGCGATCAATACTTCCGCTGCGATCCGGATAAAATCATCGCCATTGTCGAAACCGACTCTCCTGACAGGAACTCACCTTTCAGCCCGCCCGATGAAAATTCTAACCTCATTGCGGGCCATATCCTCGAATTTTTCGAACATGAGGTCAAGAAAGGACGCCTCCCGAAGAACCTGCTGCCGCTGCAATCCGGTGTCGGCAACATCGCCAATGCCGTTATGGCTGGCCTGAACAGCGGACCTTTTGATAACCTGACTGCTTATACCGAAGTGCTGCAGGACGGCATGCTCGACATGCTCCGCTCCGGCAAACTTACAATGGCATCGGCTACAGCCTTCTCGCTGAGCGATGCCGGGCTCGAAGAGTTCACCAGAAACATCGAGAAATACAGGGACAAGATCGTCCTCCGTCCACAGGAGATCAGCAATCATCCGGAGATCATCCGTCGTCTCGGAATTCTTGCCATGAACGGTATCATCGAAGCCGATATTTACGGCAATGTCAACTCGACGCATGTCATGGGAAGTGCTATCATGAACGGCATCGGCGGCTCGGGCGATTTCGCGCGTAACGCATATATCTCCATCTTCATGACACCGTCCCAGGCCAAAAACGGGCAGATCTCCTGCATTGTACCGATGGCCTCTCATGTCGATCATACGGAACACGACGTCCAGGTACTGGTCACAGAACAGGGCCTCGCCGATCTGCGCGGGCTTTCCCCCAACCAGCGGGCAAAGGTGATCATCGAAAACTGTGCACACCCGAATTTTAAGGATGCGCTGCTCGACTACCACGACCGCGCACTCAAACATTCGTTCGGCAAGCATACTCCCCATCTGCTCGACGAAGCCTTGAGCTGGCATCAGCGGAACCTGAGCGTCGGCCACATGTAAGTCTATGAAGTATCCGGGTCAGGAGCTGCCGCGAATCTTATGGCGGCTCCTGATCCGCTTCTTCCCTCCCACTTGTCACCTCCCTCTTGCCTTTCCCTCTAAGGCATTGCATTTGCCTCGACGACCCCTATCTTGAGTATTGTACGCAGAAATCATTCTTCAGCACACTCTCAAGCAGGCCTTTATGAATCCGATCAGCGATTATAAGATCAGGACCATGAAACGCCATGAGGTCGATATGGCCGTTGAATGGGCTGCCACTGAAGGGTGGAACCCGGGCCTCGAAGATGCTGAATGTTTTTACCGGGCTGATCCGGAGGGATTTCTTGTAGGCCTGCTCGGTGATGAACCTGTATCAACGATCTCCGTGGTCCGATATGGCGATGATTTCGGGTTTCTCGGATTTTACATCGTGAGGCCGGAGTATCGCGGCCTTGGGTTGGGTATCAGGATATGGAACGCCGGACTTGCAAGACTTGGCGGCCGATCTGTCGGCCTGGACGGCGTTGTCGCGCAACAGAACAGCTACAGGAAATCAGGCTTCACCCTGGCTTATCGCAACATCCGGTATATGGGTTTCGGAGGAGGTGAAAACCGGCAACATCCGGGAATTTCCCATCTCGGGCTTTTTCCCTTTGAGGAGGTATTAACTTACGATCAGCCTTTTTTCCCTGCCGATCGTAAGAGCTTTCTCGAGTGCTGGATAAACCGGTGTGGAGGTGCCGCGCTTGGTATTCAGGAAAATGGAGTACTTGCCGGATATGGCGTCATTCGACCTTGCCGTTCAGGATACAAGATCGGGCCGCTTTTCGCTGACCGCCCCGATCTCGCCGAGTCGCTCTATTGTGCCTTGAAGTGTTCAATACCCGAAGGTTCACCCCTCTTTCTTGACATTCCGGAAATCAACCCGGGAGCGCAGGCTCTGGTTCAGCGGCACAACATGACCGTCGTCTTTGAAACCGCCCGCATGTACAAAGGCAAAACGCCAACAATGCCTCTTCACAGAATCTTCGGTGTCACTACTTTCGAGCTCGGTTGACCGTTTATCACCAGATGTTTCCTGGTCATCCCGACCTTGAAATTCATCCGAATTCCAGCCGCATCAACTATCAATGCTTGCCGGACTTTTCGCACAATAAGCATGAATAGTAGAAAGCAGACCTGTTTTATTCGATAGAGAATCAGAGTAAATCGCTGTGGGGTAAATTATAATTATCTGCTGTTACGACAGGATCATCCGGACTTGTCGAGTCGAACTTCCGGCGCTTCAAAGGCGAATCGGAATCACTGTCCGGCTGCTGTGGCGGAATATTCGACGGATTATTGATTATGGTGCCAAAATGAGTGCCGCCCTCCAGTGTATAGTTAGTGGCCAAACCTCCATTTTCGCCATCAGTCAAGGTCAGATTTCCAAGATGCAGCCGCTGTCTGCCATCAGCTATCTCCGGGGAAGCAACGGTTCCAGTTCCGATCAGTTTCAGCATCTCATTCCCTACAGCGCCGATAACACCATCATCACCAAAAAACGAAGCGTCGAAGTTTACATCGCCGTCGTATGGTTTGACTCCATCGAGATTAATGACTTTTGCTGTGACCGTGTAGTTCGCCATCCCCGTTGTGTAGCTGATGCTGTAATTCGAAGCATCGTCACCGCTCAGGTTGCCAGACTCCAGGCTCTGCCTGTAGCTGCCCACGTTCAGGTGCCCGCTCGGGCTCAGGTCCGGGTTGGCGATCGTCGCAGTGCCGCTAACCTGATCCCTGCTCGTTCCTGAACCCAGCACGCCGGCGAGCGTCACGGCTCCCGGCATTATCGCATCACCGTAGACGTTGCCGCCGTCGGCGATTGTGGTCGTCAAACCCAACTTGCTTACCATGTAGTTCCGTTCATTCGTTGTGTAACTGACAATATAGTTCGAAACATCGCTACCACTCAAATTATCCGTTGACACACGTTGTCTGTAGCTACCCGCTTTCAGGTTGCCGCTCGTGCTCGCGACCCCTTCGGCGATAGTGGCCGTTGCGCTGACCTGATCTCTGCCGGGCCCGCTGCCCATGACTCCACCAAGCGTCACCGCTCCCGGAGTTACGGCATCGCCATAGATATTGCCGGCATCGGCGATTGTCGCTGTCAACGCAAGCCTGCTTACCGTATAGTTGGCCGTGTCTGTCGTGTAGCTTGTGAAGCTGTAGTTGGCAAGGTCTGAGCCACTCAGGTTTCCCATCGTCACGCTCTGCATGTAACTGCCGGCTTTCAGGTTGCCGCTCGTGCTGGTGACCCCTCCGGCGATAACGGCCGTGGCGCTGACCTGGTCTCTGCCGGGCCCGCTACCCTTAATGCCAACGAGCGTCACCACTCCCGGTGTTACGGCGTCGCCGTAGATATTGCCGGAATCGGCGATTGTTGCCGTCAACCCAAGCTTGCTCACCGTGTAGTTTTCGGTTCCGGTTGTGAAGCTGGTAAAGCTGTAGTTTGATGCGTCAGTACCGGTTATTCCCGTCGCGGTTTGCTTATAGCCTCCCGCCCTGACATTGCCGCTCGTGCTCGTGTTAGCGCTTACAAGGTTGATGGTTGCGCTTACTGCATCATCGGAGATTATGCCGTCAAAGCTCGCGGTACCATACGACAGTGCGCTACCGTAAATCGAACTGCCTGAACCGATCGCATTCACCGTCAGAGCTTTCGGCGTGATCGTAACGGTGTTGTTATAGCTTCTGCTGCCAGTGATCTCCGTAAAATCATAGTCTCCGGCCACACCCCCTGCAGTGCCTGTGCCGGTAATGGTTGCAGCAGTTACATAGTTCGTTCCGTTATCTCTAACGTTGGAACTGCTGGCAGTCCCGGATCCATTGAAGGTTTCGTGGCTGCCGCCGCCCAGGTTCACGCCGGTGATCGTCAGTGTGCCGCCAGGAAATGCACCGGTGCCATCGTAGGTTTTAGTCGCCGCTATGCCGGTAACGTTTGCCTTGCTTATGGTAAGCGTGCCGTTAACGGGAGTGACATCATACCCTTGCTGATTTGAATACATCCCCTGTATGGTAATGGCATATGTTCCGGCGTGGCGTGCCCCCTGGCTGGAGCCGACATAAGAGGCCGGGGCATAATTGAAAAGGTTGCCGCTTGCGGTTGCTCCGGCAATCGAGTAAGACACCCCGTTGCCTCCGCTGTACGCCGTTGCGTCGTAAGCTTTGGAATAATCGTTGGCCGTTGCGGTCAGCGGAGTGAGGAACGATCGCAACAACGGATAGGTGTCCCCTTCATAAATGCGCCAGACAGCGCTTGAGCCTCCGGTTGTCGCGATGCTCCATCCGGTGAATTTGCTCGCGCTCATCATCTCGACAGTGGACAGAGGCGTCCCGCCATTGCTCGATGCCTGGCCGGAAGTGTCAGTGTTCCAGAATGAGTCGTTGACGGTGGAGTCGAGACTTCCTCCGATCAGTCCCCCGCCGATTCCATCGCTTCCGTCTGCTGTCACCAACCCTGTGCTGTAACAGTTGGTGATGGTACTGCTGCTGAGACCACCAGCCAGGCCGCCTGCGTAACTATCACTACCGCTCGCCGTTACCGGGCCCGTACTGTAGGAGTTGGATATAGTACTGCGTATTGGCGCCCCTATTCCTTCAGGGATTAAATGTTCCCCTAAACCTACCAGACCACCCACATAACTCGATGTCCCGCTGCCGGTCGATGAACCGGTGTTATAACTGTTCGAGACAGTACTGCCTTGATTCCGCCCGACTATTCCTCCAACATTATTGCCGGCTCCGGTGCTTGTCAGTATACCTGTATTGTAGCAATTTGAAATGCTGCTTGAATAATTATTTCCCACCAGGCCGCCGGCGCTGCTGTTGATCCCGCTTGCCGATACTGTGGCTTTATTGAAGGATCCGGTGACGGTTGCGGAATTATAATTATTCCCCACAAGACCGCCGACATAGGAACTTGCCCCATCACTGGTTACTGTTCCCGTGACGTGATAAACTGAAACGAGATTACCCTCGACATTACTCCCGACAAGGCCTCCGACATTACAGGAATTGCCGCTGCCTGTCACAGTACCGGTACTGAATGATCCGGTAATAGTGCTGTTGTCATTTTTCCCTACCAGACCGCCAACGCTGTTGCCTTCTCCTGTCCCGTTGACAACATCTGTGCTGTAGCAATTGACAACAGTGCTTGAATTATTATACCCTATCAGACCACCAATAAGGATCGCACCGCTTCCTCCGAAGATGCCTACGCTGCCTTCACTGTATGAATTCTGGATTTCACCTCGATTGTCTCCCACCAGACCACCGATTTCGCTGTTATTCCCGCTGACTGTCAATAAACCTGTGCCGTAGGAGTTGGATATGGTTCCAAGATTGTATGCCACCAGTTCGCCTATATATCCAGATTCGGCGCCGGTTTTGGTTAACTCTCCGTCTTTCAGGCCGATATTGCTGATTTTCGCTGAGCCGGATGTATACCCGAAAAGACCGATATATTGTGATGAGCGGCTGATCGTCAGGCCTGTGATCTTGTGGCCCAGGCCATCGAACTTGCCTGTAAACGGAGTGGCAACATCACCAATCGGGTTAAACCCTGTACTTGAGTTCCAAATCGATGTAGTCGAGGCATCAATCTCTTTTCCAAGTGCGAAGTTGCCTGTCAGGTTTCCGATCATCCCCTGCAATGTGCCGTCTCCGCTGCTGCTTTCTGTACCCAGATCGGTGATAACGGTATAACCACTGCCCTTGATGGTCAGAAAACCGG
>DATMYL010000034.1:0-10194 GCA_035560975.1 Chlorobaculum sp.
AGGGAGCTCATGAGCCTCGCTTCGAGACCGGACATCATCTCTTTCGCGGGAGGAATGCCCGGCAACGATCTGTTTCCAGTCAAAGATGTCGAAGAGCTTTTCAGGGATCTCGACACAAAATCCAAACAGGCCGCGTTCCAGTACGGCCCCACGCCGGGCCTGCCCACTCTGCTCGAATCCCTTGGGGGATTTCTCGAACGCAAGGGGCTGCCGGTGAAGAAAAACCGCCTCATGATCACCACCGGTTCGCAGCAGGCGCTCAACATCCTGGCAAGAACCTTCGTTGATCCCGGCGACCGGGTGCTGACAGAATACCCTTGCTTCATCGGGGCCATCTCCGCCTTCCGCGCCTGTGGAGCAGAGATCGTCGCCATACCTGTCGACGACCAGGGCATCGACATCGACATGCTGCGCGAAGAGGCTGCCCGGCCCGATCCGGCGAAGTTCCTCTATATCACCCCGTACTTCCACAATCCGGCGGGCATGCTCTACAGCACAGAGCGCAAGCAACAGCTCATCGAAACCCTTCAGGGGCGCGACATCCCGCTCATCGAGGACGACGCTTACGGAGACCTCTGGTTCAACGAGGAGGATCGCGAGCGCCTGAAGCCGATCAAGTCCATCGATCCCGAAGGACTTGACGTCTGCTACACCGGTTCGTTCTCCAAGATCCTCGGCCCAGGGCTGCGCCTCGGGTGGATGCTCGTTCCTGAATCGATATACCAGAAGTGCGAACTCATCAAACAGTCCGCAGACGCCTGTTCGCCGAGTTTCACCCAGGTCATCGCCGACGCCTTCATCCGCTCAGGCAAAATCGAACCGTATATCGCCTCCGTCCGTGAGGAATACAAGCGGCGAGCCGCCTGCATAACCGAGGCCCTCAAGCGCGACCTGCCGGATTATGTGAAGTGGAACGAACCTCGGGGCGGATTCTACATCTGGCTTACCCTTCCTGAGGGAACGGATACCACCGCAATTCTCAAACTCACCATCGAACAGGGCGCAGTCTTCGTAATCGGCAGCACCTTCGATCCCGACGGCACCCGCAACAACACTATGCGCCTCTCCTACTGCAACAACTCTCCTGAAGAGATCGAGAGAGGCATTCCCATCATCGCTGCCGCGATCAGGACCGTCTGCGGGTAAACACGGTTAATGTAAAATTCGAGCCTATCATCGGCGTTCCCTACTCGCACAAGCAAGAAAGGCTGCCTCATCCTGATCAGTGAGACAGCCTTTTCCTTTCTATCATTCGATTGCAGCTATTGTTTTTGCTGCTGCATTTTGCGGGCGAACTCCTGCATCTCCTTCATCTTCTCTTTCGTCATCCCTTTAGGTCCAGCCGGAATTTCCATTTTCGTGGCGTTTGCCGGGACCGCAAACAGTTTGTCGTCGAGTGACAAGCGCTCGACTTTTGTCAGTTCGGTCACGACGCCAGAGGGCTTGAGCAGGGTCTTGACCGGGAAACCGTCGAGACCTTCTGCCTTGAGCTTTTCGGCCAGCTGCGACATGCTTTTGTCTTTTGACCCCTGCATGCGTGCATAAGTCATGTAGTCAAGCATCTCCCTGGTAACCCACATTTCGATAACGGTGTCTTTACCTGGCTCACTGATCCTGACGTGTGTGCAGTTATATCCGTTGACCGTCTCTTTCCCGAGATTTTCAATTTTCGCGTCCTTGTAAGGATCAACGGCGGCCTGTTTCCGGGCTTCGGAAATATCCAGCACCATGCTGGAGCCGTTGGCCTCATTGACCATGTAGATTTTATCCGGCGCCTCTGCGAGTGCTATCATGGTCATCGACATACCGCCGGACTTTCCATCGATGCTCACCTTGTTTTCAATGCGCATCCCTTTTTTGGCGATAAAAAGCTTGGTCTGGCTTGTGGCGGATCCGGGAATGGTGGTGGTCATGTACATGATGCCTTCGAACGGACCGGCGACGACCGGAGCAGACGCTTCTTTAACTGCGGATGAACCGGCCTCCTTCTGGCCGTTTTTTCCACTGCAGCCAGAAAGGAAAAGTGCCGGCAACAGAACGCAGGCAAGCAGATAGCGGGAGATATTGCTCATGATGCTTCATGTTGAATGGTTTGAGAAGGCGATACAATCGTTGAAACACGGAAATGGAACTGCTGATCAACAGTTACTGGCTGGATGAATCCTCTTGTCAAGATAAGGATAAATACGGTTACATATTTTTCACAACTCATGCAATAAAGCCCTCAATTTCTCATCCATCCGTAAGGCGATTATTCCATCAGCTGAAAATGCTTTCAGGTCATCCAAAGCGGCTCTTTTTCCCATACGGCAGAAAACCCTAATGCAAAGAGATCAACGTTCGGATATTTCTTGAGAATATTTGACAGTTTCATCACAAAATGATTCCCTGGACTGATTGCATCCAGAAGATACTTCATACAACAGAGATGGACATAAAGCATATGATGCTGCGAAGCTGATGGAACGTCAGTTAACCATGGAGAAGGCGGCTTTGGCAGTAGCTTCGGTCGTCCGGGTAGATTTTTATTCCATAAACGACCGTGATGGGCACAGATATTCCTGATCTGTGATAGAGATTGCAACCATGTTCGGAGATAGGTGTGATTAACTGTGTTCAATTCTTTGGCAATCATATCCTTCGAACAGACTTTAGAACCGAGGTTCCCGTACAGCTTCGATAAAAGGCCAAAACTGATGACCTCCAACGTTTTCCACGCAGGCGGCCTTCGAGTATCAGCATGATATTTCTGATAATGCTTATCGATAAAAAACTCTTTCGATTTTTTCAGGTCACGGTCCAGTGCCTTCAGATTGAGTACAAATGCCGATTTATCTCTGCAAATCGATGGGTTTTCGAACCACCAGGGATCAAACTCATAAGAAAGATGATTGATCATCCTTGTTCGAAGTCCAATTTCGATACGCTCAATGACATTGAACACCAGCAAGCGGAGCTCACTGTCGAAGCTGTATAAGGCAACAACATCCTCAAAACGACTGTTCGGCTTGAAAACATGCTCGACCTTATCAGACTGCATGGGCCACCAATATCCCGCAAGCCTGTAATAGCTTATGTTTTTTTAGATAATGCTCAGCAAGAGACTCGTCATCAATCAGCAGACCTCTTGATCTGAGTTGACTGATTTGCTCCTGAAGAGTAATGGATTGCTTGTCATAAAGCATAAGCGGAAAAAAAAAGCCTTACGAGTTCAATTGAACCCGTAAGGCTTATAAAGCAAAAGACTTACCCTGGTACGCAGTTCTCAAGGGATGCGTGGTAAGTACTGTTTGAATTAAAGTAATGAATAATACTGATTTTTAAATGCTTTCGTTCTTCTCCTCAGTCAATTATTATCAATAAAATACATCGACCTTAAAAAATCAAGAGGCATTGATAACTCTCGACAGCTGTGGATTCGAAAACCGGATAGCCCCTTCATCCGCTGTAGCGCTTGCGGATTCCGAGCTTGTCTATCCGGGAGTAAAGCGTCTTTGCGTTGATCTCGAGCAGCTCTGCTGCGCCGCCATCGCCGCTGACGCGACCTCCGGCCCGATCGAGGGCGTCGAGAATGAGCTTGCGCTCCATGACCCTTACCTCCTCATCGAAATCGTGCAGCGTCATAGGCGCGACCTGTGGCGCCAGCACGACACCTTCCGTTCGGGAAGTCAGCACGGATGAGAAGTCCAGCGTCTCTCCCTCCGACAGGATCACCGCCTGTTCGACGCAGTGGGAAAGCTCCCTGATGTTGCCTTTCCAGTCGCGCGAGGTCAGCTCGCGGATGTCGCTATCCCTGATGGCCCGCACAGGACGACCGAACTCACGTGCGTACTTCTGGGCGAAGTGCAGCGCCAGCACGGGAATATCGTCGCGCCGTTCCCTGAGCGACGGCAGCGAAAGGGGAAATGCGTTCAGCCTGAAAAAAAGATCTTCGCGGAACCTGCCGGCGGCGATCTCTCTTTCGAGGTCGCGATTGGTGGCGGCGATCACGCGCACGTCGACCGGGATCACCTGCCGGCCTCCGATGCGTTCAAGCTCCCTCTCCTGCAACACCCTGAGCATCTTGGCCTGCAGTTCGAGAGGAAGTTCGCCGATTTCGTCGAGAAAAATGGTCCCGCCGTCAGCCAGTTCGAACTTGCCGATCCGGCGATCGGTCGCACCGGTAAAACTGCCCCGTTCATGGCCGAACAGTTCGGATTCTATCAGCGATGCCGGCAGGGCTGCGCAGTTGACCCTCACCAGCACCCGCTCCTTCCTTGGCGAAAGGTTGTGGATCGCCCTTGCGATCAATTCCTTGCCTGTACCTGTTTCGCCCTGGATCAGCACAGTCGCATCGGTCGGGGCCACCTGGCTCACCCGCCGCAGCACGGCTGCAAGGGGAGCGCTGTTTCCGATGATCTCCTCGAAATTGTGCGCCGCCCGGATCTCTTCTACCAGATAGGTACGCTCGCCTTCGAGCTTGCGCCGGAGCCTGTCGATCTCCTCGAAAGCCAGGTAGTTCTGCAGTGCCAGCGCGAGCTGCGGCACGATAAGCCTGACGGTCGCAAGCTCAGCTTCGCCAAAATCGCTGTCGGTACCTGAAATGATCAGCCCGGCACGGCTCCCTGGAAGATCCCAGAGCTGAACGATAATCGTCGAGCGGATACTGAAGTTATCCCTGACCTTCGCCACCAGACGAAACTCGTCGCAGAGTTCGTCAAAGCGACTTCCGGAATAGACCCCTGGCCTCGAAAGAACCTGGGCGCCTTCACGGACAAGCCGCTCGTCACAGGCGATATCAAGCTTTTCAAGCGGCGAGAACGGTATGAAGCTCTGGCCGGGCTCACGCATAAAATTGTCGAAGATCCGGAACTTGCCGTCATTACCGATAACCCTGATGCCAAGAAAAAAGCATGGCACGAGCTTGTTGATCTGCTCGCAGACGGCCATCATCATCATGCTCCGGTCATTGATGGTGAGCAGCGCATTGTTGACGGCAAGCTGCATGGCCGTCTCGGCTTCCCTCTGACGCAACTCCTCGTATGCGAGGGCGTTGCTGACGGCGACGGCGATCGATGAGGAGACTCCTGCCAGCAGTTCCCTGTCGCTTTCACCCCACTTCTGTTCCACCCTCGATACGAAATTCAGGAACCCGATGACCTGCCCGCCCGAACGAAGGGGAGAGAGCACGAGCTGGCGCATGCCAAGTTCATAAAGCGTCCTGAGCAACGGAGAGTCCTGGTCGCCGGCCTCAGGAAGGTCCCTTTCGAGGCTAACTGTCGTAACGGCACGATCGTCCAGGTGCTGTTCGATCCAGGTCCCAACGATACGGCGCTTCTGGCTGCGAAGCTCCTCGGGAACTTCGAATCTGAGCATTTCAAAGAAAACGCTGATATGGCGTCGATCCTTGTCTATGGTAACGATCACCGCAGAATCGAACGAAAATATGAGCCTGAGCTTGTCCGTAACTGTGCGGAAAAGCTCCTGGGGATCACGAATGGTTCCTATAGCGTCGCTTATATACTGCATGAGCTGACGCGATTCAGACAAAGCTTTGTTGTTCATGGCATGAATTCTGATTATCTCAGAATACAATTAACAGAATTT
Source organism: Chlorobaculum sp. (assembly GCA_035560975.1). Taxonomy (GTDB): domain Bacteria; phylum Bacteroidota; class Chlorobiia; order Chlorobiales; family Chlorobiaceae; genus Chlorobaculum. The sequence continues at coordinate 5,587 of DATMYL010000034.1, forward strand.
TCTGATCTTTTCAGAATCCCTCGAAATCAGAGAAAAAACGACGAATGGACGAAAGACAGCAATGGCAGGCGTTTCGGGACATTTCACCCCCTTTAAATACTTTGGCACGCTTATTGCAAATTTAATGCCATAGATAACAACCATACCGGACTATGAAGAAAAGCAAAACCATCCTCTCCCTGATCGTACTCGCCGCCGGGCTCGCAACGGCCAGGCCCTGCCTGGCTGTGGAAGAGATCGCGGGTTCACTGGACTCTTTAACGCTCGACGACGCATTGCGACTGACAAGAGAGCGTAACCCGAAAGCCCTGCAGGCATCGGAAGAGGTGAAAGCCGCCGACGCCAGGATCACCCAGGGGCGAAGCGGATATTTCCCGCAGGTGTCGGCCAAGGCGGGTTACCGCTACATTGATCCGGTGTCGGAAATCTCCCTTGGCGGAACCGCGTTGAAGTTCATGCCGAACAACAACTACGATGCAAAAATCACGGCTGAAATGATGATTTTCGATTTCGGCCGGACCGGAAGAAACGTCGACCTTGCCGTTTCAGGAAAAAACGCAGCCGGGATCCGACAGGACATGACCGTTCGCGACCTCTCGCTTGCGACCGTCAGGGCTTTCTACTCCGTGATGTTCCTCAAGGAGGCCGTGAACGTGCAGGAGAAAGAGATCTCGGCGCTGCAGCAGAATCTCGGCCAGATGCAGAAACGTTACAAGGAAGGGGTTTCTACCCGATTCGACCTCCTGACGACACAGGTGCGGCTCGCTTCGGCCGGAAATCGCAAAATCGATCTCCAGACGCAGCTTGACAACCAGGAGATCTCACTCCGCCGCCTTTGCGGGCTCAAAGGAGATGCTCCCCTGAAGCTGAAGGGCTCTTTCTCGGTGACGGCTGCCGACATGGATGCCGCGAAGCTTGCCGCCTCTGCGCTCGACCAGCGTCCTGAAATCATGCTCGCCCGCGAAAACCTCCGGGCGTCGTCATACCGCAAATCGCTGGCCGCAAAAGAGGGTATGCCCAAAATCGTCGGCAGCGCCTCCTGGGGAACGACAAACGGTTATGTGCCTGATCTCAATGTGATGCGTCCGAACGTAGCAGCCGGCGTTGAACTGCGGGTCCCGATCTTTACAGGATTCAGGACAAGCGCAACGACAAGGGAGGCCGCCGCCATGATGCGCTCCGCCGAGCAGGAGCGGATCGATACCGAAGATCTGGTCCAGGCCGAGGTCAGGCAGTCGGTCAACTCTCTGAAAACCAGCATGGAAAAAATCGAGACGACCAGGCTCCAGGTCTCACAGGCCGACCTGGCCGCACAACATGCGAGGACTCGCCACCAGAACGGCCTGGCCACGACGCTCGACCTCCTTGACGCCGAAAACTCCCTGGCTGAGGCGGAGCTGGCAAACCTGCAGGCCCGTTACGAATATGTACTGAACGCCTATTCGGTCAGGCGCGCCGCCGGCGACCTGATCAGGCAATAATAATACGTCAACCATGACAACGACCATAGCAAAACCATCCAGGACCATCCTCTGTCCGGTCGACTTCTCGTCGTCCTCAGAGAATGCGCTTCTCCATGTGGCCGAACAGTATGCCGGAAACGCTGAATTGCTCGTTCTCCATATCGACAATCCTGGTTCGGGCGACCGCGGGACATTGCTCAAGGAGCACCTGCATCATTTTTCCCGATATTCCGACGTGCTGTCTGAATACGGATGCCGCGTCCGCTTCGCCATAGAGTATGGATCGCCAGCCGATGCGATCATCTCTTTTGCCAGGTCGCACAGGACCGATATGATCGTCCTTGGCTCACACGGTGCAAACAGCATCGGGCGACTGCTGGTTGGAAGCACGACTGAAACAGTCATGCGGCAGGCACCATGCCCTGTCCTGGTCCTGAAGTCCCCGGAATCCGCCGCTAAAGGAGCTCCAGCCCTTTACAAAAACATCGAAACATTGTCAAAAACCAACGATTGATCACCCATGGCAGACACGAAGAACCATAACCATGAAACACCGGCAACCCAAGCGAAAAAGCCGGAAAACGACAAATCGTGGATCCGCATAGCCATATTCGGCGTCCTGCTCATCGTGGGTTCCATATGGGGCGGCATCAAGCTTTACCGGTCATTCCAGTACGTCGAAACTGACAACGCCCAGATTGAAGGGGATGTCTACCCTGTCATTCCGCGCGTTCCCGGAAAAGTGATTGAGGTGACGGCAGAGGACAACCAGGCTGTCACAAAGGGCGACACGCTCATCAAGCTCGACCCTTCAGATTACCAGATAAAGCGCGACATCGCAGCTGCGGCCCTGATGAATGCACAGGCTGCCGTTTCAGGGGCCAAGGCGGAAATCAGTGCGGCGTCGGCTACACAGCAAAAGCTTGCAGCGGACCTGCGACGCAGCAGGAACCTTCAGCACCAGGACGTCATTTCCCAGGCGGAACTTGATGCCGCCCAGGCCGGAGCAACGGCTTCCACGGCAAAGCACGCGGCTGCAGGGGACCAGTATGAAGCAGCAAAGGCACAGGTTAAACTCCGTGAAGCCGAGTTGAAAAACGCTGAACTGCAGCTCTCATGGGCAACCATAACCACTCCGGCGTCAGGACATGTCTCGAGAAAAAACGTACAGCCCGGCCAGTATGTCACTCCCGGACAACAGCTTATCGCTATCGTTGGAAGCAACGACCTGTGGGTAGTGGCCAACTTCAAGGAGACTCAGCTCGAAAACATGAAACCCGGCCAACCGGTGGTCATCAGTGTCGATGCATTTCCAGGAAAGGAGTTCAAAGGTAAAGTCCAGTCCATCTCCGCTGGTACAGGCGCGAAATTCACGCTTCTTCCTCCAGACAACGCCAGCGGAAATTTCGTAAAGGTAACCCAGCGTGTGCCGGTGAAAATCGTCTTTACCGAAAAACCGGACAAGCCCCTTTCGGCAGGCATGAACGTGATTGTGGAAGTCAAGGTTAAATAAGGATCAGGAACCCGTTATCATGACCGCAGAAGTTACAGGCGCAAAAGGCCTCGTCTCCGACCCGGCACATCAGCTGCCGGCACATCATTACGAGACCGGAATCAAGAAAGTGATCATCACGGTGACGGTCATTATCGCGGCCATGCTTGAGCTGATCGATACCACCATCGTCAACGTCGCCCTCAACCACATCAGTGGAAACCTCGGTGCCAGCATAGAGGATGTCTCCTGGGTGGTGACGAGCTATGCGATTGCCAATGTGATCGTCATTCCCCTCTCCGGTTTCCTCGGCAATCTTCTGGGCCGAAGAAATTACTTCGTCGGGTCGATCCTGCTGTTCACGCTCGCGTCTCTGTTCTGCGGCCTGTCGACGAACATCTGGATGCTGGTGATCTTCAGGTTCATCCAGGGAATCGGAGGCGGTGCGCTCCTGCCGACTTCCCAGGCAATCCTTTACGAAACGTTCAAACCGGAAGAACGGGGAACCGCCACAGGGATCTTTTCGATGGGACTTGTGCTCGGGCCAACCTTCGGTCCCCTGCTTGGAGGCTACCTGGTCGACTACTTTGCCTGGGAGTGGTGCTTCTTCGTCAATATTCCGGTCGGCCTGTTTGCAGCCTGGGCTGCGCTGACATTCGTCAAGGAACCAAAAGTCAGGCACGCCATACAAAAGATCGACTGGGCAGGTATCGGCCTGCTGGCATTAGGAATAGGATCACTGCAGTTCATCCTCGAACGCGGAGAGTCCAAGGACTGGTTCGACACGCCCTATATCACATTCTTCACCATCGTCGCCGTTGTCTCGCTCCTTCTTTTCGTCTGGCATGAGCTGCATACCGAGCATCCGGCCGTCGACCTGAGCGTGCTCGGACGAAGCAAGAACCTGGCCATCGCAGCCGTACTGACCTTTATCGTCGGATACGGGCTTTACGGATCGCTCTTTGTCTTTCCGGTATTCGTACAGCGACTTCTCGGGTTCACTGCGCTGCTGACCGGCCTGGTGCTCTTTCCCAGCGCGTTGCTCACCGGGGTCATCTCGATACCGCTCGGCATGGCCATGCAGAAGGGAGTTTCGCCCAAGATGCTCATGGCTATCGGCATGACCGCATTCATGTTCTTCTGTTGGGAACTTGGCTTGCAGACGTTGCAGTCCGGCTCGCCTAACTTCTACTGGGTGCTGCTCCTGCGCGGCATCGCACTCGGCTTCATCTTTATACCGGTCACCATGCTTGCTGTCACGGGGCTGCAGGGAAGGGACATCGGCCAGGCGACCGGATTGAACAATATGGTGCGCCAGCTTGGAGGCTCGTTCGGCATCGCCATCACGAACACCTATATTGCCAAGAGGGTCGCACTACACCGCACGGAACTGCTGAGCCACATTTCGCTCTACGATCCTGCCGTCGTTGCCAGGCTCGATGGCATCCGTCAAGTGCTGGGATCGCGAAACCTGTCGCCTGTCGAAGCGCAGCAGGGTGCCTGGAAAGCGCTCGAAGGCATCGTCACCGGCCAGAGCTACCACCTCGCCTACATGGACGCATTCAAGCTGATAGCCCTGCTCTTCCTCTGCTGCCTTCCGCTGCTGCTCCTGATCAGGATCGACAAAAACGAAAAGCCGGACATCTCATCCGC
>DATMYL010000035.1:0-24645 GCA_035560975.1 Chlorobaculum sp.
CTGTGCAACCGCCCTGAGTTCTTCGAACATCGGCACCAGCTTTTCATAGTAAAGCCTTCGACGAACAGGTTCGGGTTGCGAACGGTCCATGATCATGGAAAGAATCCCAAAGTACTCTGCTGACAAAGCACGAACCCGTTCAGCTCTATCCTGTTCTCCCGGCACAGTGATATTGTGCAGTTCACGATTGAGCGCATCGTTGAACTTCGCTTTATGCTCGTTCACCATGCGCACGCCATCATCGTGATTGCCGATAAAGGTGTTCAATATCCCGCTGTCTATTCTTTCCAGCGCATCTTTCATGTCCTGACAGGCCACCACGCTGAGGTAATTCTGCTTGAGCACAACGGCCAGGGACTTTCCGAGATCGTCGATCTGCCTGATGGTCATGATGCTGATGACCGTCACGATGACCAGCATACCGCTCAGGCCAAGCAATAGTTTCTGTCTGATTCCGGTTTTCATGATGAAATCTTTATCTGCATTAGTACAAATAACGTGCCACACACAGAATCAGGGGAAACTGGGTGTTTAAAGAGGACGATGAGCATTCGCCGGTTTAAAAATGCACGATCGCGAATGCGAAAGAGTGCAAAATTCAACGTCGACTGTCAGTGGGGACCCCGGAACGGAAAACCGGTTCGGGCAAGATTGTTTTCAGGAGATGAAAAACAGGAGAAAAGAAAGGTGAAGGAGTGGGAATCACAGGGAAAACCAGATAACAGGGCCTGACCTACAGGGCTATAACCCGAACTGCTTGCGTTTCCTCCAGAGTGTCGCCTTGTCGATTCCGAGGACCTCTGCGGCTTCCTGTACCGAGGAGACCGAGGCCAGCACCCTGCGAATATGAAGTTCTTCGATGGTTTCCAGCTTTATTCTGTCCCCGATTCTTGTCGACGGCTGCAGAACGAACGACATTGTTTCAGGAAGAAATTCAACACCGATAGTTGAAGACGAACACAGGATCACCGCCCTTTCTACCACGTTACGAAGCTCACGGATGTTTCCCGGCCAGCCATAGTCGCGAAAAATGCGCTGCACTTCAGGAGTGAATCCAAGTATTGCCTTGTGATTCTGAGCGTTGAAAAATGCGAGCATGTTTCCGGCGATCGCTTCGATGTCGCCGGAACGCTCGGCCAGAGAGGGAAGCGTTATCTGTATGACATTGAGGCGATAATAGAGATCCTCCCGGAAGCGGCCCGATGCGACCGCCGACTCGAGATCGGCGTTGGTGGCTGCGATGATCCGCACATTCGCTTTCCGGGTGCGCTGATCGCCGACGCGTTCATACTCCCGCTCCTGTATGAAGCGCAACAGTTTCGACTGGATCGACAGCGGCAGGTCGCCGATTTCGTCCAGGAACAGGGTCCCGCCTTCGCAACTCGCGACACGCCCCGGATTGTCCCTGAGGGCACCGGTGAACGCACCCTTGATGTGGCCGAACAACTCGCTTTCGAGTAGTTCCTGACTCAGTGAAGGGCATGAGATAACGCCGAATGGTTTTCCGGATCGATTGCTCCAGCGGTGGATGAGCCTGGCAAGCATGGTTTTACCAGTACCGCTCGGTCCTCGAAGCATCACGACCGCATCGGACGTCGAAACCTGCCGGGCCAGCTCGATGACCCTTTGCATAGGCGGGTAACTGGAGTTCAGCGACACATCCGGGTCGTTACGGCTCAGATCGTCCTGGAGAAGAGTGATGCGCTGCTCAAGCATGCGGATGGAGGCCAGTCGTTCAAGAACCAGCTTGAGCTGCTCCGGGGTAAACGGTTTGGGCAGATAATCGGCCGCGCCGCGTTTCATCGCCTCGACTGCCGTATCCACCGATGCGAACGCCGTTATGACGACAATCTTCAGCCAGGGAGAGCCGGCAAGCAGTGAAGAAACAAGATCAAGACCGCTCTCCAGTCCAAGCCGGAGATCCACAAAAGCGAGGTCGAAAATCTGGAGGGCTGCTTCACTCAATGCATCGCTGACGTTCGATACCGCAGTGACCTTATGACGTCGCAACTCGAAAAACATCGTCATCGTTTTCCTGATGTTGCTTTCGTCATCGACGACCAGAACATTCATCACCGGAGATGAGGCCGCTTGTTCAACACGTTCCATTATGAATTACGTAAAAATCTGCAAAACAAGGCATGAGGACAAATGAGAACATTACGACTATTCTCTGTCAATTCGTTTGAGGAAACGTATGAATTCGGGATCAAGAGTCATCCCGAACCTCTAAGTCGTCCACTGCCTGACGTTTTCCCTGGTCACCATCGCCTCGGCGCCGGCTTCGCGGAGCAATGTTTCCAGGAACGGCAGGAACTCCTCGATCTTTTCCGTCGTATCGACGATTTCGACCACCATCGGCAGGTCCCCGGTAAGTTCGAGAATCTTTGCCGTGTGCACTTTGTGTCGAAGGCCGAAGGAGAGAATCCCCCGGATAACGGTCGCGCCGGCCATGTTCCGCTCCATAGCCTCGCTGACCAGCAGTTCGTAGATGGGCCGGTGGTGAAGCTTCTCCTTTTCACCGATGAAGACCCTCAGCAGTTCGCATTCTATGAAGTTCATCATTGCCAGAGTTTTGCGAGTTGCGTTCCGGTAAAAATGCAGGCCATGCCTCCAACAAAGCTTCCTGCGACGTACATGCTTGCGTAGAGCGCCTGTCCGTCCCTGACGAGGCCCATGGTTTCGTACATCGCTGTCGAGAAGGTCGTGAACCCTCCACAGAACCCGGTCGTCAGGAGAAGCCTGGTATCCGGAGAAATCAACGTGGTCGAAAGCGCCAGTTCACTGACGAAACCGATGACGAAGGAGCCTAACAGATTGACGGATAGCGTGGCATAGGGAAACCCCGCTCCGGAAAAGGGGACGAGAAGTGCGACAAGGTATCGCAGGACCGATCCGACAAGCCCTCCGGCACCTACCATGAGCACCCCTTTCAAAGTGCCGCCTCCGATCCTGTTACACCCTTCGCTGACATCGATGCGGTGGCCTTAGCGGTCATTCTGGCCGGACTGCCGGTCCTCGATGCGTTTGTGGGTGCAGCACATTTCATCATGCATGGCTAAGAGCGTGTTGAAGATGCCGAGACATATGATGGTCGGTGCCCAGAGCCCGATGAAGATGGCGATGATCTGGTTGTTCCCCCCGGTCCCGAAAATAAAGATGTAGATGGACAGCAGGATCGAAAGAGCTGCGGCGATGAGGTAATACATCGGCTTCATAAGGGGAGCTGTTTTGATGAACGGTTTCGATAATGAAATGTAACATTTTGCGCCTTTTCCCTAAACACTGCCGAAAAAGGGCCGGCAGCGGGAAGCTTTTCAGCTCCCAAGCCTGATTCCGCGTGCCTTCATGAGGGCAGTAACCAGAAAGACGAACGATGCGACCAGGATGATGGTTGCACCGGAGGCCACATCAAAAACCCACGACAACCAGAGTCCGGCTATGCTGAACATGACTGAAAATGCTATCGCCAGGGCCATCATGCCCTGCAGGGTGCGGCTGAAGTTCCTGGCTACGGCTGCAGGAATGGTCAGGAGGGCGATGACCATCACGATGCCGACGACACGCACCATGATCACGACGGTCAGGGCGATAAGGCAGAGCATGAGCAGGTCCAGCGCAACGGTTTTCAGCCCGGAAATACGCGCATACTCTTCGTCGAAGGAGATGGCAAGAAACTCCTTGCTGAAAAGCCAGACCATGAGAGCGATCATGAGGTCGAGCATCAGGATGAGCTTAAGATCCGAAGAGGGAACCGTCAGGATGTTGCCGAAAAGGTAGCTGAACAGGTTCGGGGCATAACCTGGAGTCATGCCGATAAGGATGACGCCGATGGCCATGCCTGCCGCCCAGAAGGCTCCGATGGCCGTATCTTCGGCAACCTTCGCCTTGCGAGTGAGCAGGCCTATTCCGAGGGCTGCGGCCAGGCTGAACGGAATGATTCCGACCAGCGGGTTCACACCCAGATAGTAGCCGAGTCCGATACCGCCGAAGGCCGTATGGGCGATGCCGCCGCTGATGAAACCAATCTTCCTGACGACGACGTAGGTGCCGATGATCCCGCAGGCAACGCTCGACAGGATGGCCGCGAAAAGCGCATTGCGCATGAACTCGAAGTGCAGGATGTCAGGCATGGTCGTGATGTTCTTCAGTTGAGCCGCCGTGAGGTTCGATATGCTCTACGACGTCGACCGGGTAGCGGTAGAGGCTTTCGAGAGCTTTCCTGTCGAGAGTCGAGCCCTTTTCATGCATTTCAAGGGTGCAGTTCAGGCAGGCAATACGCGAAACATGGCGCGCGATGGTACCGGTATCGTGAGTGACCAAAACGATCGTGTGGTGCTCCCTGAGCTTGTCGAGCAGGTCATAAATGGTAGACTTCATATCGGGATCGACGCTGGCCGTCGGCTCGTCGAGCAGCAGCAGTTCAGGTTCGCTGGCCAGCGCCCGGGCGATAAGCACCCGCTGCAGCTCTCCCCCCGACAGAGCCCCGATCCTGCGATTTCTGAGGCCGGAAAGACCGGTGATTTCGAGCGCTTCGGTCGCCTTCTCCCGGTCAGCCCTGCCGTACCGCTGCAGGAGCTTCCTTCTGGAAAGCCGCCCCATCATCACCACCTCCCATGCGCTGATCGGAAATTCGCGATCGAAAAATAGCCGCTGTGGCACATACCCGATCTGATGGGATGCGAATCCGGGTGGCGCGCCAAACACCTTTACCGTTCCGGATGTTGGTTTTTCAAGGCCGAGAATAACCCGCAGCAGGGTGGTCTTTCCGCCGCCGTTCGGACCGAGCACTGCAAGGAAATCACCCTCATGCACCGAAAGGGAGAGCCCCTGAAGCACTTTCATCCCCCCGAGTTCGACGCAGAGCCGGTCGCAAAAAATTACAGGTTCGCTCATTGCATGCTCCTGACGAAAGCTGCCGTAGCCTGGCGGAGGTTCTGCTGGTAGTCACGTGAGAGCGGATCGACCATGACGGTCACTCCCCCAATGTCCCTGGCGATGGCCTCAGCCTGGGTAGTGCTGAACTGGGGAGAAACGAACACCACCCTTATCCGTTCGGCCCTCGCTTGTTCGATTACCCGCGTCATCTGCACAGGGGTCAATGTCTTGCCTTCAGCTTCAGCTGCGATCTGTTCGAGCCCGTAGTCTCTGGCATAATAGCCCCATGCAGGATGAAATACGAGGAAATGCCGCTCTTTCAGCCCCGATAACCTTGCCCGGATCTGGCCGTCGAGCGCCAGAAGCTCTTTGTCGAGCACTGCCCTGTTTGCCTCGTAATACTTACGGTTCGCAGGATCGACGGAGGCAAGTGAGCGTTCCACATTGGCTGCGATCATCCGTGCGTTATGAGGACTGAGCCAGAAATGCGGATCGTGCATGCCGTGGTGATTCGACCCGGCTACGGAAGGCTTTTCCTGTTCCTGCACCAATGTTGTCACAGGTATAAGACTTACCCCTGCGGAGGCATCGCAGACCGTAAGGGTTCTGTTGAGTTCGAGGAACCGGCGCATCCAGTCGAGCTCGAACTCGACCCCCGATCCGGCCTTGACGAACAGGACGGCCTTGCCGAGGCGCTCCATCTGCTTCGGAGTCGGCTCATAACTGTGGGGATTGCCGCCGGGAGGAACCATGACCGATACCGCGACACTGTTTCCGCCGATTCGATCGACGAAATAGGCGAGCGGCTCGATCGAAGCGACGACCTGAAGCTTCCGGGACGTGGGCGTGCGGGAACATCCCTGAAGATTGATCAGGAAGAGCAACAGCAGAAAACAGTTCAGGATGCGAGAGGAAAAAAAGGGAGAAATCACCTTACTGCCAGGCCCAGTATCCATTCCTGAGTTCCCGTTTAGTTTGAATAAAGATATGGCATGGATGAAATGAAACGATATACCATAAAAAAAAGAGGGGAGAACAGGAGGAAAACCAAAATTTGAACGACTGATGCTTTGAACGGGCTCCCGCGGCATGCTGAAGCCCGTCCGGCATTTCTCAGGATCAGTGAAGGCGGTTCAGGGCGCTGACGATCGCCTTGATGGAGGCAAGGCTGATGTTTGAATCGATGCCCGATCCGCAGGCAAGATGTCCTTCGGAACTGGAGACCCTGATATAGGCGATGGCCAGTGCGTCGGAACTGTGGCCGATGGCATGTTCGGTATACTCGTCGACATGGAAATCGAGACCGGTATGGCTTGCCATGCCACGGACGAAAGCATCGAGCGGCCCATTGCCCTTGGCCTTGAAGGTAAACTCCCCCTCCGGCCCATTCATCGAACAGCTGATAATCGTCGCAACCTCATCATTGGCTTCAGGATCCTCGTCCTCCCAGCTGATATTGCATTTCTTGAGCATGTATGGCGTCTTGACGCCGATGTACTCTTTCTGGAAAAGGTCGTGAATCTGTTCGGGAGAGAGCTCTTCACCGGTCCTGTCGGTCACCTCCTGAACGGCCACGCCGAAATCGGGCTGCATCCATTTCGGGATCTGGATACCGTACTCCTTGTCGAGCACGTAGGCGATGCCTCCCTTGCCGGACTGGCTGTTGATCCGGACGATGGCCTCATAAGTGCACCCGACGTCCTGAGGGTCGATTGGCAGGTAAGGTACGTTCCAGATACCTTCGGTCGACAGTTTATGTGCCTTCATCCCCTTGCTGATGGCATCCTGGTGTGAACCGGAAAATGCCGTGTAGACCAATTCGCCGGAATATGGGTGACGTGCATGGATGTCCATGCGGGTGCATCGGCGATAAATCTCTCGTATGGCAGGCAGATCAGAAAAATCGAGCTTCGGATCGACACCTTGTGTCAGGAGGTTCAGGGCCATTGTCACGACATCCATGTTGCCACACCGTTCGCCGTTGCCGAACAGCGCGCCTTCCACGCGATCCGCACCCGCCATGACAGCCAGTTCGGCTGTGGCTACGGCCGTTCCGCGGTCATTATGCGCATGCACGCTGATGATGGCTGCTTCACGGTCCCTGAGGTTCCGGCAGAACCACTCGATCCTGTCGGCATAAAGGTTCGGCGTCGAAAGCTCGACCGTCGAGGGAAGGTTCAGGATGACCTTGTTCTCCGCCGATGCCCCCCAGACCTCCATGACGGCATGGCAGACGTCGAGGGCGTACTCAAGCTCGGTACCGGTGAAACTTTCGGGGCTGTATTCAAGGCGGATCCCCGGATTGCCGCTCGCCTCCTTCAACTCCCTGACAAGGCGGGTTCCGGCAATGGCGATCGACTTGATCTCCTCCTTGCCCATGCGGAACACGATGTCCCTCTGCTGACGCGATGTTGAGTTATAGAGATGCACGATGGCGTTTTTCGCTCCACTGATCGATTCGAACGTCCTTCGGATCAGGTGTTCGCGTGACTGGGTAAGGGCCTGGATTGTGACGTCGTCTGGAATCAGCTTCTCTTCGACCAGCTTGCGAACGAAGGCAAATTCGGTGGCAGATGCCGACGGAAAGCCCACTTCGATCTCCTTGAACCCGATGGAGACGAGCAGCTTGAACATTGCAACCTTCTCATCGACGCTCATGGGTATGGGCAATGCCTGGTTGCCGTCCCGAAGATCGACGCTGCACCAGACAGGTGCCTTGGTGATCGTACGGTCAGGCCATGTCCTGGTCGAGATATCGACGACAGGATAGGCAGAATACTTCTGATAATTCATTCCTTTCATGATGACTGGATCTCCTTTTACTCTATGATATACATCCATCTGCTTAAACGAAAAAAGCCACCTAACCTGAGTGGTTGGCGGCTTTGAAACCATGTTCCTGACAATTTACGGAATGTACCGAAACGCGCCCCCCCTCAGTGCCCACGAGCCTGATAGACTTAGGTTCAGAAGAAGAAGCAAGTTGGTAATCGCGTTCATACAAGGTACCGTAACCGTCAAGACTGTTGTAATTTCTTTCGATCAATATAATAATTTCTTACCTGCCTGCAACTTCATTGTCAACCGCAACACCAGTCCTATCGTTCCCCGACAGAAAATATCAAAGGCAGGTCACTGGCGGTTGACTGCAAGAAATCGCAGTACCTCCCGGCCGGCATGGTCATACATCCTCAGCCTGTAGCCATCGATGGCAAAGGTTTCGACCTTTCGGATCGCTCCGATGAACGCACGCTCCCTCGATAAGACAGCAGGGAAACAGACCATTCTCGTCGATGAGACAGCACCGAATCGGATTGCACCGGAGGATCTGGAATATGATGCGTTGATATGGTTGCACCCGCCGGAGCCCACCATTCTCAGCGACGAATAGAGAATAATATAAACATCATTTTTCTGGCCAGGCATAAAGCCGACCCTCGTCCCCTCTATCACCTCGGCACGCCACCATGTTTTGAGCAATCCGGCCGTTTTTTCCGGAGCTGACGGGGTATGGCTCGATGCACATGCGGTCAGGGATGCAAGAAGAAGTATAAGCAGGCTTCGTTTCATAAGGCAAGTTCTCCGCTGTCTGGTAGTTGACCGTGCCGCTTCCGAATATGCCGGCAGAAAACATCGGCATTGCCCGGGCGACATCGGCATTCGAAAGAAGGGGGAGTTGCTGTGTATGGGAAGGATAAAAAAAAAAGAAAGGAAGCGCAGCATACTCATGCACTTCCTTTCTTTTGGTTCCGCGAGTTGGATTCGAACCTACATCCCGACATATCGGGATAACAGCCGAATATTTAAGGGCTTAAATCGAGAGTTCACCTGCAATCAATCGCTCGATCATCTTCCTGCTTTTCCAGCTTTTGACTGAAGATTCAGCCGCATGGGCATCGGTTTTAGAGGCATACTGCCTGAACCAGACCAGGCGCCATGGGCGATAACGCGAAGTAAAGCCCTTTTCAAAGGTGTTGTGATAATTAAGGCGACGTTCCGGATCGGATGATATGCCGACATAATACCGATCAGCCGATTCCGAATGGAGGATGTAGAGAAAATAGACTTCAGGCTGACCAGGGGGCATGGCGCTTGATGCTAATAGGGGTATTGGGGGGGCAAAAAAAAAAGAAAGGAAGCACCGCTTACTCAAGTACTTCCTTTCTTATGGCTCCGCGAGTAGGATTCGAACCTACAACCCTTCGGTTAACAGCCGAATGCTCTACCATTGAGCTATCGCGGAATCTAAAACTTACCTTCACTTCTCTCTGACAGAGCTACCTCTTTTCGAACCTACATCCCGACTCGTCGGGATAACAGCCGAATGCTCTACCATTGAGCTATCGCGGAATAAAATCGCGTTCATTGCTGAAACGGTTACAAATATACGACCCTCGCGTAAAATTCCAAATGCCAAAACGGTTTTTTTGAGCATTTTTCATCAAGATGAGGCTTGCGCTTTTTTCATTTTCGATTTTTATTTTTGTACATTGTTGGTCTTTTATGGAAAAATGGTGGCTATGGCTAAGGAAAACGCATTGATCGAGATCCGTCTTGCCGGTCTCTCTCAGGGAACACATGAATTCGATTTCACCTGCACGGCTGGTGATTTCGACGATCCTGCCCTGACTGACGCGGGGTTTACCGGGGATATATCGGTCAAGGTAGTCGTCGACAGGACTGACAACGAAATGACCGTCACCCTGACGACAGCCGCGACAGCCAATCTGACCTGCGATCTTTGCCTTGCGCCGATCACCCTCGACCTGGATGGGGCGTACCGGATATATTATAGTTATGAACAGGCCTCGGAACAGGAAGAAGAACGCGACGAAGAGTATCGCCAGATAGACAACAATACTCTATCGATCGATCTTACCGAGGATGCCAGAGAGACGCTGCTTCTCTCCGTTCCGATGAAAGTCACCTGCACGGACAACCCTGACTGTCAGGTGTACCGCCAGGAAGAGCAGACTGAAACGGATGGGGATTTGACACTGCCTGAGAGTACATTGCAGGAGTCGCTCGAAAGACTGAAAAACAAGTATCGTTAACCGTTGATTTTAAACTGAATAGATTATGGCCAATCCAAAAGCCAAGATGTCCAAGTCCAGAAGGGACAAGAGGCGCGCACAGTACAATGCACGCACAAAAGCTGCTGTTACGGTCGTCTGCCCCAACTGTGGCGAACCGACCCTTCCGCATCGCGCCTGCCGTCACTGCGGCCACTACCGCGGCCGTCAGGTAACCGGAAAAATCGTTGTAGCTTAAGAGTTCAGCCCCAAATCAGTAAGTAAAACAAGACAGCACCGCCATGTTGACCATTGTCGTGGATGCTATGGGTGGCGACAATGCACCAGCCTGCGTTGTCGAGGGTACTATAGATGCCCTGAGGGAAAGCGGGAACAGGTTCGAAATCCTGCTTATCGGGCAGGAGGACAAGGTCTCCCCCCTTCTCCGGCAGCATGATCTTGGTGGCCTCAACCTCCGTTTCCAGCATGCTCCGGAGGTCGTTACCATGGAAGACATCCCTGCAACCGCGGTCAAGACCAAGCAGGATTCGTCCCTCGTGGTCGGGCTGAAACTTTGCAAAGCAAAAAAGGCCGATGCTTTCGTGAGCGCCGGCAACACCGGTGCCCAGATGGCGGCATCGCTCTTCGTGCTCGGCCGTATTCCCGGCGTGCTGCGCCCTACCATCTACGCATATTTCCCGAGAATCGGCGAGGGGCTTACCAATATTGTCGATGTAGGTGCCAACGTGGACTGCAAGCCGGAAAACCTGGTGCAGTTCGCGGAGATGCTGACCATCTACCAGCGCTATGCCGCAAAGATCGAAAGGCCTACTGCCGGCTTGCTCAACATCGGCGAAGAGGAGGGCAAGGGACCTGAATTCCTGAAGCAGACATACAAGCTGCTGCAGGAAGCCGACAGCGAGAACAAGATCAATTTCATCGGCAACATCGAAGGCCACGATATCCTTTCCGGTAAAGCGACCATCGTCGTCTGCGACGGACTTGTCGGCAACACCATCCTCAAGTTCGGGGAGAGCATCCCCCACTTCCTGGGCGCGCTGCTCAAGCCGGCCATGGAAAAACTTGTCGTGTCGGGCCAGCTCGACCAGGCGGCAGCCGCCCTGGCAGGCAAAGCGTTCAAGGATATCTTCGAACCGTTCGATGTCGAAAAGTTCGGCGGCGTACCGTTCCTCGGTGTCGACGGCATCTCGATCGTAGGCCACGGCCGATCCTCTTCGCGAGCAATCAAGAACATGATCTATATGGCCGAGCACATGATCGAGCAGCGCGTCAACGAACATATCGCGGAAGTATTGTCCTGACGTACTTATCTGATGCGGGCAGTCAAACGCCCGGTATGCCCCCAACCTGTTCTGTGCGCATGGCCGCAAATGCTTGCTCCGTCCGAGTCTGCTTTTCCCGTTCGATTTATATAATGGAAACCATATCATGAAAGCTGCCATAACGACGACCGCAAAGTACCTGCCTGAAGAGGTGATGTCAAATCTCGACCTGGAACGCATTCTCGACACCAATGACGAGTGGATAAGGGCCCGTACCGGAATCAGGGAAAGGAGAATCCTCAGGGATCCAGAAAAACCGACCTCATACATGTGTACCGAGGTCGCAAAAAAACTGCTCGAAAAGAGAGGCATTTCAGCTGATGAAATCGACCTTATCATTGTAGCCACAATGAGTCCCGATATGGTCTTCCCGGCCACGGCGTGCATCGTCCAGGGAAACATCCAGGCAAAAAACGCCTGGGGCTTCGACCTTTCGGCTGCATGCTCGGGCTTCCTCTACGGACTGAATACCGGAGCACAGTTCATAGAATCGGGCAACTGCAAAAAAGTCATGGTCATCGGCGCTGACAAAATGTCCTCGATCCTCGACTACACCGACCGCTCGACGGCGATCCTCTTCGGCGACGGCGCTGCTGGGGTCATTCTCGAACCAGCTGAAGAAGAGGGTTACGGAGTCCTCGACGCCAGGCTCTACGCTGATGGCGCCAACGGCAAAAACCATCTGCTGATGCCCGCCGGAGGGAGCCTGCACCCGGCTTCGCATGAAACGGTCGACAACCACATGCACTTCATCAAGCAGGACGGCAAGCAGGTATTCAAGGCTGCAGTCATGGCGATGGCCGACGTCGCGGAAGAGATCATGCAGCGCAACAACCTTACTGCCGAAACCATCGACTATCTCGTGCCCCACCAGGCAAACCAGCGCATTATCCAGGCCACGGCCGACCGCATGGGGATCACCATGGACAAGGTGATGATGAACATCGAGTATTATGGCAATACGACGGCAGCTACAGTACCGATCTGCCTGGCAGAACTCGACGAACAGGGCAAACTCCATCACGGCTCCAACCTCGTCCTGGCCAGCTTCGGTGCCGGCTACACATGGGGTGGAATCTATATCAAGTGGCAGTAAAACAACATATTACCCATTGCAACCACAGAATATGAAAGCATTCGTTTTTCCGGGACAGGGCTCCCAGTATTGCGGCATGGGGCGCGACCTTTACGATCGGTTCCCTGACGCCAGGGCTTTGATGGACCGGGCCGACGAAATCCTCGGCTATTCGATCACCGGCATCATGTTCACCGGCAGCGAGGATGAGCTGAAGCAGACCCGCTACACCCAGCTCGCCATCTTCCTGCACAGCTATGCTGCCGCGATGCTGCTCGGGCGTGAAGGCGTCGCCATGGCGGCGGGCCACAGCCTCGGGGAATACACTGCCCTTTGCTTTGCCGGCGCGATCACCTTCGACGATGCTGTAAGGCTCGTAGCCAAACGCGGCGAACTGATGCAGAACGCCGGACAGGTCAATCCGGGCACCATGGCGGCCATCATCGGCATGGAAGACTCGGCCCTTGACGGACTTCTGCAGGAAGCCGGAGAATTCGGCGTAGTGCAGGCGGCCAACTTCAACTCGCCCGGCCAGATCGTTGTTTCCGGAGACATCGCTGCGGTCAGGAAGGCCGTGGAACTCGCACCGTCGAAAGGAGCGAGGATGGCTAAGGAGCTCGTCGTTTCAGGTGCGTTCCACTCCCCGCTGATGAAGCCTGCTGAAAAAGAGCTTGCCGAAACGCTCAACACCATGACGATCAGGGATGCCGAAATCCCCGTCTGCATGAACGTTGTGGCCAGGCCTGTCACCTCGGCTGCGGAAATCCGCACCAACCTGATCAGCCAGCTGACCAGCTCCGTACTCTGGAGCCAGTCGGTTCAGGCCATGATCGACAGCGGCGTTAACGAGTTCGTCGAAGTAGGGCCCCAGAAGGTTCTCCAGGGGCTCATCAAGAGGATCAGCAAGTCCGCCCAATCCGCGGGGGTAGATACCGCAGACCAGGTGGCGGCCATGCTCAATCCAGCGTAACCATAGAAAACCGAAAGAAAACACATTACCATGTTCAAAGGAAAAACCGCGATCGTAACGGGTTCGGCAAGAGGAATCGGACAGGCGATTGCCCTTGACCTCGCGTCTAAAGGAGCCGATCTGGTCATCTGCGATGTCAAGGCCGAATGGCTGACCGAAACCGAAACCGCCCTGAAGCAGCTGGGTGCCAAGGTTACCTGCAAGGAGCTCGACGTAACCAGTTCCGAAGCCTGCCAGCGGGTCTTCAACGAGATTGCCGAGGAGAACGGAAGAATAGACATCCTCGTCAACAACGCAGGCATCACCCGTGACGGCCTGTTAATGAGAATGAGCGACGATGACTGGGATGCCGTACTCACGGTCAACCTCAAAGGAACATTCAACTGCACCAAGGCTGTGACCCGTACGATGATGAAGCAGCGCTCAGGCGCGATCATCAACATCGCTTCTGTCGTCGGCATCATGGGTAATGCAGGCCAGGCGAACTATGCCGCATCGAAGGGCGGCGTGATCGCATTCACCAAGTCTGTCGCAAAAGAGCTGTCATCCCGCAACATCAGGGCCAACGCCGTTGCACCGGGATTCATTTCGTCGAAAATGACCGACGCCCTCTCGGACGATGTCAGGCAGAAGATGCTCGACGCCATTCCGCTCAACAGTTTCGGTACGCCGCAGGATGTCGCCAATGCAGTGGCGTTCCTCGCCGGAGACCAGTCATCGTACATCACCGGCCAGGTGATAAGCGTAAACGGCGGCATGGTGATGTAATTTATTCTTTATGATCCCCGGTTTGAAAGCCGGGGCAACTGAAGAAAATGTAGGATCTGAATGTCCGCAGGGTTAAAACCCTGCTGAAGAACTCCGCCACTCGAGCCACTCTCAACACTCGATGACTGGTTCAGGTAGCGGTGGGAATGGGCGAATTTGCCCCGCTGTTTTTTCTTTGTATATTCGCAAACGTACTTATTGATTTTAGCCTTTAACCACAAACCCGGAGAACAGTGCCATGAGTGCAGATGAAATCAGAGATAAGGTATACGATATCATCGTCAGCAAGATGGGTGTCAACAAGGATCAGATCAAACCTGAATCGAAGTTTGCCGATGACCTCGGTGCAGATTCACTCGACACGGTCGAACTGATCATGGAACTCGAAAACGAGTTCGGCGTCCAGATCCCTGACGAAGATGCCGAGAAGATCGGTACCGTTCAGCAGGCGATCGACTATATCGTCAAAAAGTAATTATTGTCAGCAACGGGCAGGGGTAATCCCTGCCTGAAACAACCCTAAATCATTGCAGATGGGTCTGGAACTCAAAAGAGTCGTCGTCACCGGCATCGGTGTCCTTTCGCCTGTCGGTCTTTCGACAGGGGATTTCTGGAAATCCCTCATGAACGGCAAAAGCGGCGCCGCGCCAATCACCTATTTCGACACGACGGATTTTGCAACCACGTTTGCGTGCGAGCTGAAGGATTTCAAGGCAGATGCCTACATCGACCGGAAATCCGCGGATCGCATGGACCCTTACTGCCAGTATGGCGTTATTGCAGCGGAGCAGGCCCTGAAAGACTCGGGGCTTGATTTCGCAACGATCGATCCGACCCGGATCGGCGTCGTTCACGGCTCCGGTATCGGGGGTATGACGGTATACGATCAGCAGTTCAGGACGTACATGGAAAGAGGACCTCGCAGGATCAGCCCGTTCTTCATTCCAATGCTGATTCCCGATATCTGCGCAGGACAGATTTCCATAAGAAACACCCTTATGGGGCCGAACTACGCGACAGCTTCCGCTTGCGCTACGTCGCTTCACTCCGTCATGGACGCGTTCATGATCCTGCAGATGGGCATGGCCGACTACATGGTGTGCGGAGGCTCCGAAGCCCCGATCACGCAGATGAGCGTCGGTGGATTCAATTCAGCCAGGGCTCTGTCAACGGCAAACGACCGGCCCGAAAAAGCTTCCCGCCCCTACGACGTCGACAGGGACGGATTTGTCATGGGAGAAGGTGCCGGATCGCTGGTACTGGAGTCCTATGAGTCTGCAACGAAGCGCGGTGCGAAAATTTACGCGGAACTCGTCGGTGTGGCCGCCTCTGCGGATGCTCACCACCTGACTGCCCCGCATCCCGAAGGGCTTGGCGCGGTAAGCGCAATGAACAATGCCCTGAAGATGGCCGGTATCACTCCGGACAAAATCGATTATATCAACACCCACGGGACATCAACCCCGCTGGGCGACATCGCCGAAGTGAAAGCTATAAAGAAAGTTTTCGGCGACCATGCTTACAAACTCAGCATCAGCTCGACCAAATCGATGACCGGACACCTGCTCGGTGCTGCCGGAGTGGTCGAATCGATCGCGTGCATCCTCGCGTTGCAGAACCAGACGGTCCCGCCGACGATCAACTGCGACAATCAGGATCCTGAGATCGACCTCGATGTGACACCGAACACTCCGAAAGAGAGAAAGATCGAATACGCCCTGAACAACGGATTCGGATTCGGCGGCCACAACGGATGCCTGATTTTCAGGAAAGGTTCCGACACCTGACACAAAACGCTGCACCAATGGCACACCTGTGGCAAAAGCTGACGTCACTCCCTTTTCTTCGTGCCGAAGCGACCGATAGTGCAGCAACTGGCCATAATGGCACCAAAGGTACGGACCTGCTTCTCGACCCTCGTACGGCAGACCACCTCGAGCTCCTTACCGGACGCTCATGCAACCGGAGAATGATCTACAGGACGGCGCTTACTCACCGCTCCGTACTTCACGACAACCATCTGGCCGACAGCAAACCGGATTCCAACCAGCGCCTCGAGTTCCTCGGCGACGCCGTGCTTGATCTGCTGATATCCGAGTACCTCTTCAAGCAGTTTCCCACTTCAGACGAAGGCCACCTGTCGAGCAATCGCTCCAAAATCGTGAACCGCAGGTCTCTTGCCGGCTTCGCCCATGAGCTTCAACTCGGGGAGCACCTCATCGTCGGCGAGTCCGCAGACAGGCAGAAGATCCGGACAAGCGAGTCCGCGCTGGCCGACGCCTTCGAATCGCTGATCGGCGCCATTTACCTCGATCAGGGCCTTGCCGGTGCCGAACGCTTCATCATGACGCATGTGATCTCTAAAGTCGACCTGAAAAGGATCGTCGAAGAGGAGTACAACTACAAAAGCCGCCTGATCGAATACACACAGTCCCGGCAGATCCCCCCTCCGCTCTATACCGTGATCGCCGAAGAGGGCGCAGAACATGAAAAAACCTTCACGATCGAGGTATCATGCTCAGGAATCGTCCTCGGCCGGGGAATCGCGCCAAGGAAAAAGGATGCCGAGCAGATAGCAGCCAGGGAGGCCATGACCCTGCTCGAAACCCGAGACCCGTTCAGCCCCTGTCCAGCGTCATAAAATGCTCCGTTGCTTTTTCTCCTGCCGGATTTCAGACTTTCCGAACCTGGCATCCAGTTTCAGGGACGATCCGGACATTTGAAAATTCGGAGAAATCCGCTTGCGCTCCTCCAGGCAGAACGCTTTTCAGTGCCAGTACCTCAACTGACGATACCTGTGAAGACCTCCCAATCGTAACGTTTCCCTATAGCCGATCAGCGACCGGTCATTTGCAGCAGCTCTTCCGGGTAGCGGGCGCCTTGCACTTCAATCGTTGATGCTGCGCGCTCAATCTCACGGAGATCGTCCGGAGTCAGCTCGATTTCAACTGCTCCTATATTCTCGTCCAGCCGTTCCGGCTTCGTGGTACCGGGGATCGGCACGATCCAGGGCTTCCGGGCAAGCAACCATGCGAGCGCGATCTGGGCTGGCGTGGCTTTTTTACTTTCTGCGATCTTGCCAAGCAGGTCAACCAACGCTTTATTCGCTTGCCGGGCCTCAGGCGTAAATCGGGGAAGCGTGTTGCGAAAATCGGTACTGTCGAACGTCGTGGTCTCGTCGATCTTTCCAGTGAGAAACCCCTTTCCGAGCGGGCTGTATGGAACGAACCCTATCCCGAGCTCTTCGAGAGCAGGAAGAAGCTCCTGTTCAGGCGTTCGCCACCATAGCGAGTATTCACTCTGGACTGCAGTTACCGGCTGGACGGCGTGTGCTCGACGAATCGTCTGCACTCCGGCTTCAGAAAGGCCGAAATGCTTGACCTTCCCTTCCAGGATAAGCTCCCTGACAGCTCCCGCCACATCTTCGATCGGCACTTCCGGGTCAACGCGATGTTGACAGAACAGATCGATGGCATCGATCCTGAGTCTCTTGAGCGAGGCCTCGGCGACCTGCCTGATATGCTCGGGTCGACTATCCAGCCCCAGCCAGCCGGGTTTCCCGTCGGGTTTGAGCCTGAAGCCGAATTTGGTGGCTATCACCACTTTATCACGGATTGGAGAGAGCGCTTCACCCAGGAGCTCCTCGTTGGTGAACGGACCGTAAACTTCTGCGGTATCGAAAAAAGTGATGCCGCGTTCGACGGCTGATTGAAGCAGCGAAATCATCTTCCCCTTGTCCGGGGGAGGGCCGTAAGAAAAACTCATGCCCATGCAGCCCAATCCGAGGGCCGACACCTCCAGGTTACTCTTGCCAAGTTTGCGTTTCTTCATGGTTTCTCCTATAAAATTAATCATTTAGCCTCATAATAGTCATCGGCCGTATCGTTCGAACCGATCCGCTCCTTCAGGCGTTCAGCGACGCCATATCGATCACGAAACGATATTTCACATCACATTTAAGCATCCGTTCATAGGCATCGTTGATCGCCTGGATCCTGATGAGCTCGATGTCTGAAGTGATTCCATGCTCACCACAGAAATCGAGCATCTCCTGAGTTTCGGCAATCCCGCCGATAACCGAACCGGCAACCGATTTGCGACCCATGATAAACGGAACGGTGTCCAGCATCGGCTCAAGGTCACCCAGATATCCTACGAGCACCAGCGTGCCGTTCACTGCCAGCGTCGGCAAGTAGGGGTTCAGATCATGGGCATAGGGCACCGTATCGATAATAAGATCGAATTGCCTTTTTACGGATTTCATCTGGCTGTCGTCGGTGGAGAGAACCACGTTATGGGCGCCCAGACGGCGCGCGTCCTGCTCTTTGCCGGGCGAACGGGTAAACAGCGTGACATCGGCTTCCAGCGCCCTGGCGAGTTTCAACGCCATGTGCCCGAGTCCGCCAAGCCCGATAACCGCAACCTTGCTGCCCTTGCCGACTTTCCAGTGGCGCAGAGGAGACCACGTGGTGATTCCTGCGCACAGAAGTGGCGCTGCGGCTTTCAGGTCCAGCCCATCCGGTATTTTCAGAACAAATGCGTCCGACACGACGATTTTTTCGGAATAACCGCCGAATGTCGGCATATGATCGTGACGATCGAAAGCGTTATAGGTGAACGTCGCCGTCTCCTCGCAGTACTGCTCCAGTCCGCATTCGCAGGCGTCACATTGCCGACAGGAATCGACCATGCAACCGACACCGACATGATCGCCCGGTTTGAATCGCGTGACATCAGGCCCAACGCTGACAACACGACCAATGATTTCATGGCCGGGCACCATCGGGTATTCGCTTCCGCCCCAGTCATTGCGCACCTGATGTAAATCGGAGTGGCATATCCCACAGTAAAGGATCTCGATCACCACATCGTCAGCGCGCGGCTCACGACGTAAAAAGCGATATGGAGCCAATGCATCCTCCGGGGAGTGTGCTGCGTAACCAAGGACATTCATCATCATTTTCTCCACAAATTGTTATTGTTTTATCTCGGTAGCTTAAACAACAGAACTTTACTCGCAGTTTGGAATTCCGGACAGCATATCACAATGAATATATTCAGCCATAAACGCCATACGGTAGACCATTTCTGCAAGATTCTTGCCTGATGGTCCGGATTCTCAACTATTTATTTACAATGACGCCTTGACGCGGTTAGATTGACGAATGTGAATTCAGGAAGATTTTCAATGTCTGGAAAGGAGGTCGGGATGATGCAGAAAACCGGTGAAAGAGAGATGGCCTTCACGTCATTGAAGGAGAGGATATCCCGATGGACCGAAGAGGGGAACCTGTCGCCCTCCGCCATACCGGCGCTGTCACTTTACCGGAGGACATCGCCGGCCGAACCGATAAGCTACATGCACGAACCGAGTATTTGCCTGATTGCCCAGGGCTCCAAGCGGGTTATCCTCGGAGAGGAGGTATACGTTTATGACGCGAACCACTTCCTGATAACGTCCGTTGGCCTGCCGGTCGTGGCACAGGTCATCGAAGCAAGCATCGAGAAACCTTATCTGGGACTGACGTTGAAGCTCGATCATCGGGCGATTGCGCAACTGATGATGGATCACCCTCCGTTACCCCGCACACAACAGGCTCGCCGGGCAATGGCCGTCAGTGAGGTCACAATGCCGCTGCTCAACGCGTTCCTGCGGTTGATCGATCTGCTTGAAGAGCCGGACAACATACAAGTCCTGGCTCCTCTCGTTCAGAAAGAGATCTGCTACCGCCTTCTCCTGGGCGATCAGGGCTTACGCCTGCGACAGATCGTGGAGGCTGGAAACCGGAGTCATCAGATCGCAGGGGTAATAGAGTGGCTGAAGGGTAATTTCACACAACCGCTCCGTGTCGACGACCTCGCCGCTCACGCCAGGATGAGCACGTCGAGCTTCCATCACCACTTCCGTGCTTTGACGGCCATGAGCCCGCTGCAGTTCCAGAAGTGGCTGAGACTGCAGGAAGCGCGGCAACTCATGCTCACAGAGCATATGGATGCAGCGACTGCCGCGCTGCGGGTCGGCTATGAAAGCCCTTCCCAGTTCAGTCGTGAATACAGCCGCCTGTTCGGTGCCCCTCCGTTGCGCGACATCAGGAGTTTGCAACGAGCTGCGGCCGGTTGAATGCGCCGGCTTTAACCCGGTAACGCGTCCTGACCGGCTACTGATAAGCAATCCGATTCCGGGCGAACAATGCCAATATTCCCGAAGCCCCCTTTACAGCGGCTTCGAAATGCTTATATTGCCTCCCTGCCTTCACTGAAATCGCGGACTGAGGTCCTGCTTTCGGGTGAATGGCAAAGCATATTTAGCCTCTCATCCATAGACGCCTATCAAATAAGGCCTATCAATGAAAGAAAAACTGATTTTCGACATCTCCCACAGCGGACGCAAGGGCTATTGTCTTTCGCCGCTCGATATCCCTTACGCTTCTGCGGACTCCCTCCTGCCATCCAGGTTCCTGAGAAAGAAGGAGGCCGAACTGCCTGAAATCCCTGAAAGTGAAGTCGTCCGCCATTTCGTGAGGCTGTCGAACCTCAACTACCATGTCGACAAGAACATGTATCCGCTTGGAAGCTGTACCATGAAGTACAATCCCAAGATCAACGACTATACCTGCGAGCTGCCCGGATTCGCATCCCTGCATCCGATGCAGCCGGAATCCACCGTACAGGGAGCCCTTAAGCTGATGTACGAACTGGAGGAGATGCTCAGGGAGATCGCCGGCATGGCGGCCGTGTCGCTGCAGCCCGCAGCCGGTGCGCACGGCGAGTTGACCGGCATCCTGATGATCAAGAAGTACCACGAAAAACTCGGGAAACCTCGCCATAAGCTGCTTGTTGTCGATTCGGCCCACGGCACCAACCCCGCCTCGGCAGCCCTCGGCGGCTTCCATACCGTTTCGGTTGCATGCAATGCGACCGGACGCACCGATCTCGACGACCTTCGCGCCAAGCTCGACGACGATGTGGCTGCCCTGATGCTGACCAACCCGAACACCGTCGGCATCTTTGAAAAGCAGATCCCGGAGATCGCAAAGATGGTTCACGACAACGGCAGCCTGCTTTACATGGACGGCGCAAACATGAACGCCCTGCTCGGCATCACCCGGCCTGGCGATATGGGCTTCGACGTCATGCACTACAACCTGCACAAGACATTCTCGACGCCACACGGCGGAGGCGGCCCCGGAAGCGGCCCGGTCGGCGTCAGCGAGCGGCTTGTGGAGTTCCTTCCTGTTCCTGTTGTCGAAAAGTATGAACACGAGGGTCGTACCCTCTACCGCCTGAACTCGGACAGTCCGGACAGCATCGGACGGATGATGAACTTCTACGGCAACTTCTCGGTTCTGGTCCGGGCATACACTTACATCCGCATGCTCGGAGCAGAAGGCCTCCGGCGAGTCTCCGAAAACGCCATCATCAACGCGAATTACCTGCTCGGGCGGCTGCTCGGCCACTACTCGCTTCCCTACCCGAAACCGGTCATGCACGAGTTCTGCCTCTCGGGCGACCGTCAGAAAAAGGAGCATGGCGTCAAAACCCTCGATATCGCCAAAAGGCTGCTCGATTACGGATACCATGCCCCGACGATCTATTTCCCGCTCATCGTCAGCGAGGCGTTGATGATCGAGCCCACTGAAACCGAGGCAAAAGAGACTCTCGACGCGTTTGCTGACGCCATGATAGCCATCGCCGAAGAGGCCGCGACCAATCCGGAGAAAGTGACCTCTGCGCCGGTCACGACGCCGGTCAAGCGGCTCGACGAAGCCCAGGCTTCGCGCCAGCTCAACATCTGCTGCCCAGTCTGATCCCGACCCATTATCGAGCTCCGGCAGCTAACGCTTCCGGGGCTCATCCTTTCCATAACCCGTCTTTCAGGCTTCTCTTTTATTTTTCGGTCTCAGAAAGATCTTTTATAGATTGCTTCCTTGGCCTTTGACAGATTGAATACCCTGTTCTTGTGAGATAATCCCCATGCGTGTCCGAACCATACTGACTTCCACATCGATTCTCCTCCTCCTGCTGACCGTAGCATTGCAACCGGTATCGGCACGCAAGCGTGAATCGCCGAAAAAGGCATCCTTGACAGAGATATTCACGAAAACTGATCCCTGGGTCGAAGAGACGCTCGGGAAAATGTCTGTGCCGGAAAAGGTCGGCCAGATGATCGTCGCCAGTGTCGACGCCCAGTATAAAAGCAACACCGACAAGGACTATATCCTGCTGTCGCGCCTTGCCTCGGAAGGAAAGATCGGCGGAATCATGTTCCTCAAGGGAGATGTGATCAGTGCGGGAATGTTCGCCAACCATCTGCAGTCTGTTTCTGCCGTACCGTTGCTTGTCAGTGCGGATATGGAACGGGGGCTGGCCATGAGGCTCGATGGTGCGACCAGCTTTTCTCCTGCCATGGCCATCGCCGCGGCAGGAGATCCGGCGCTTGCGGCCAGCATGGCCAAGATCGTGGCCATGGAGGCCAAATCGGTAGGCATCCACCAGAACTACGGGCCGACGGTCGACCTGAACATCAACCCTGCCAACCCGGTCATCAACACCCGATCGTTCGGCGACCGTATCCCTCTGGCCATTGCCATGTCATCGGCGATCATCGACGGATTGCAGTCCAACGGGATCGTTGCGACAGCCAAGCATTTTCCTGGTCATGGGGATGTAACCGTAGACAGCCATCTGGCGCTCCCTGTGCTTCAGGGTGACCGTCAGCGGCTGGACGATTATGAACTGAAGCCATTCAGGGCCGCCATCGCACAGGGGGTCATGAGCGTCATGGTCGGCCATCTTGCCGTACCGAAGCTGACCGGAACGCTCGAACCGGCCTCCCTTTCCAGAATCATCGTCACCGACCTCCTGCGACGGGAGCTCGGGTTCAAAGGGCTCATCGTAACCGATGCGCTGAACATGAAGGCGCTGAACGACGGACGCTCACTGCCGGAAATCTGCGTGAACGCCGTCGAGGCCGGCAACGACATCCTGCTCTTCCCCGCAGACCCTGAACTGGCCCACAATGCAGTGACCGCCGCCGTGGAAAGCGGCCGGATCCCCGTAAGCCGTATCGACGATTCGGTAAGGAGAATTCTCCATGTGAAGCGCTGGCTGGGCCTGGACCGTAAGAAATTGGTCGACCTGACTCAACTTCAGGATCATGTCAGCAGCGAGGAGAGCAACCTGATCGCCGAAAAAATCGCCGAAGATGCCGTCACGCTCATCAGGGATCGAGACCGGAACCTGCCGCTGCGCATGCCGGTGAACGGACCTGTGGTCGACATCATCCTGAACGACAAACCGGGCGAAGAGCTTGGCAACAGGTTTGCCGAGAAGCTCGGCCTGGATTATGCCGTCATCCACTTCCGCATCGATCCGTCAAGCAAGGATAAAACGTTCAGGAACGCCACCGAATTCACCAGGACGGCATCAGCCGTCATCCTGACAACCGGGATTCAGGCCTATTCACGCTCCGGGCCGTCGAAACTCAGTTCGCGCCAGATCGATTTCGTGCGCAGCCTGTCGACCCTGGTTCCAAAAGGCACTCCGGTGGTGCTCATCTCTTTCGGCACCCCGTATATCCTGAATGCCTTTCCTGAGATCGGCACTGCACTGTGCGCATACAGCGAAAACGAATATTCGGAAAAATCGGTCATCCGGGTGCTGAAGGGGGAACTCGTCCCCAAAGGATCGCTGCCCGTATCGCTCGATGAGCCGCAACCTTGACCTTTAGGCAGATTATTCCTTAAATTTCAACCTTCCCGCCTTTGCGGGACAGCGTTCATTCAAACCAGATTACCGCTTCAAACCGATCATGGGAAAAACCATCCGGGACGAATCCACCGCCAGCGCCTACTGGGCTGCGGTCAACACTTTCTGCGCCCTTGAAAACGTACACGTCATCGCCGACGCACCCGTTGGCTGCTACAACCTCGTCGGCGTTGCCGTCATGGATTATACCGATGCGGTACCCTACCTCGAAAACCTCACGCCGACAAGCCTGACCGAACGGGAAATCGCCTCGTCGGGAAGCTCGGAAATCGTGCAGGAAACCATCGAAAAGCTGAAGGACTCCGGTAAGCAGCTGATCCTCATTTCGAGCGCCGAGAGCGAAATGATCGGCAGCGATCACGAGAGCATGCTGCGGATGAAGTACCCTTCGGTGCGATTTTTCCCCTCGAACTCGCTTGGCGAAAACGAGTGGCAGGGTCGCGACCGCTCCCTGGCATGGCTCTTCGACCAGTTCGACGACGGACGGCC
Source organism: Chlorobaculum sp. (assembly GCA_035560975.1). Lineage (GTDB taxonomy): Bacteria > Bacteroidota > Chlorobiia > Chlorobiales > Chlorobiaceae > Chlorobaculum. The sequence continues at coordinate 24,304 of DATMYL010000035.1, forward strand.
GCCTGTGGTCGAACCCGGCACGGTAAGCATCATCGGCCCGACTTACGGCTGTTTCAACAGTCCGTCCGACCTGGCTGAAATAAAGCGCCTCATCACCGGCGCCGGAGCTACACTCCGCCATGTCTACCCTTTCGAGTCACGCGTTGAGGATATTTCGGAGCTGAAGAATTCGGACATGATCGTCGTGATGTACCATGAATTCGGCGAACAGCTTGCCGCCAGGCTCGGACGTCCCGTCCTTCATGCCCCTTTCGGGCTTGAAGAGAGCGCCGAATTCATCATGGAGATCGGACGCCTCGCCGGCAACCCGGAAAAGGCAGCCGGCTTCCTCCGGGAAGAGAA
>DATMYL010000036.1:0-24766 GCA_035560975.1 Chlorobaculum sp.
ATTGACAGGAGATGACGCAAATAGTCCAGAGTTTTCGGCGGATCAGCCGCTGTGAAGGGGAAACTTTTGAAAAGAGGGCCGCTTGATTGCATATTAGAGTAAAACACGTTAACCGCTGCAAGCAATTCACCGGATGCCAAATTCAAAAAAAAGACTGGCTGTGTTCTGCTCAGGGTCGGGCTCGAACTTCCAGGCTCTGTTCTATGCAATAATCGAGCGCGCCTTGCCGGCTGAAATCGTGCTCTGCCTCTCCAACCGCTCACAATGCGGCGCCATGGAGTTCGCCAGGGAGCAGGGCATGGAAACGCTCCACCTGTCGGAAAAACAGTTCGAGTCATTCAACGAGTTCGAAGGTACGCTGGTCAGTACCCTGCTGGAACACAGGATCGACTTCATCCTGCTTGCCGGATACATGCGCAAGGTGCCTGATGCGGTCGTAGCTGCATTTCACGACCGGATCCTGAACATCCACCCTGCCCTGCTTCCGAAATTCGGAGGAGAAGGGATGTACGGCATCCACGTCCATAAGGCAGTAATCGAAGCCGGCGAAACTGAAACCGGCGCAACGGTGCACTTCGTTAACGAGGAGTACGACAAGGGCCGGATCCTGATGCAGCAGCATGTGCCTGTGCTGAAAGGCGATACTCCGGAAATCCTGGCGGCAAGGGTGCTTGAATGCGAACATGAGCTCTATCCGGACGCCCTCGAAAAACTGCTCGAGGAACATCCATGACCATCGTGGAAAACATCCTCGTCAACGAGATCTTTCATTCCATCCAGGGCGAATCTTCGTTCGCCGGCTGGCCGTGCGCGTTCATCCGGCTGGCAGGATGCGGCCACGGATGCATTCACTGCGACACTGCTTATGCAGAAGATGGCGGCGTGCAAATGACGATCGAAGAAGCCGTGCGGCAGGCGTTGGCGTTCGACGCCCGATGCGTAGAGGTAACAGGCGGGGAACCGCTCCTGCAGCCCGGCGTCTACCCGCTGCTTGAAAGACTGTGCAACCGAAACCAGCAGGTTCTGCTCGAAACGGGGGGATTCCTCCCGGTCAATCGTGTCGATCCGCGCGTCCATATCATTATCGACATCAAGCCCCCTTCGTCAGGGGTATCGGAAGAGAACTGTCTGGACAACATCGCCCTTGCCCTGCTGGAGCCGGAACGCTTCGAATTCAAGTTCGTGCTGGCAACCCGTGAAGACTATCTATGGTCGAAATCTTTTATCGCATCTCACGGCATGGCTGGAACCTGCGCGATCATCTTCGGACCCGTGTTCGGGGACCTCGAACCGCAAAGCCTTGCGGAGTGGATCCTGGAGGACCGGATTCCCGTCAGGATGCAGCTCCAACTGCACAAGTACATCTGGAAACCCGACACAAGGGGTGTGTAAATGACCTCTCTCTCAGTCATCGTGCCGTTGTACAACGAGCAGGAGTCGCTTGCTGAACTTTGCAGCCGCCTGTTCGGGGCACTTGAAGACCCTGAACTGCGCCGTTGCTTCACCGGCGGGTTCAGCTTCGAAATCATCATGGTCGACGACGGCTCGACCGACTCATCAGTCGCGCTGATCCGGGAGATGATGGCCGAACGGCCTGAAATCCGGCTCATCTCGTTCAGAAGGAACTACGGAAAGACTGCAGCCCTCTCGGCAGGGTTCAGGGCTGCTTCAGGAGAGGTGGTCATCACCATAGACTCCGACCTGCAGGACGACCCGCAGGAACTGCGCCCGCTGGTACTGAAAATCCGTGAGGGTTTCGATATGGTGAGCGGCTGGAAACAGCAGAGGAACGACCCTGTCAGCAAGACCCTGCCGTCGAAGCTCTTCAACCTGACGACCCGCATCTTCAGCGGCATTCCGCTTCACGACTTCAACTGCGGGCTGAAGGCTTACAGCCGGGAGCTCGCGTCATCGCTCGACCTGCATGGCGAGATGCACCGGTATATCCCCGTTCTGGCGCAATGGAAAGGGTTCAGGGTCACTGAGATCCCGGTCAGGCACCATCCGCGCAAATACGGGAAAAGCAAGTTCGGATCGTCCAGGTTTTTTGCAGGACTGTTCGACTTTCTGTCGGTGATGTTCATCACCCGCTACCTTCGCCGCCCCATGCACTTTTTCGGCATGATGGGCCTTGGGAGCTTCCTGACCGGACTCGTCATCAGCCTCTATGTCACGATCGACAAGCTTATGAACCACCGGCCCGTGAGCAACCGGCCGATCCTCTTCCTCGGCATTCTGCTGATCATCCTCGGGGTTCAGCTCTTCTCGACAGGACTGCTCGGCGAAATGCTTTCGACACGTGCGACCCGTGACGCGAGCTGGGCTATCCGCGAAACAGCCAACATCCCGGAAGAGACCCTTGAGAAACTGAAGGAATGAGCCCCTTTCGAACGCCTCTTTCCTCTGACATCCTTTTGAACATTCCGGAGAAACTGCCATGAAACGTGTCGGCGCACATGTAAGTATTGCCGGTGGCGTCGAAAACGCACCGCTGAACGCCCGTGAGATAGGAGCAAGGGCATTTGCCATGTTTACCAGAAACCAGCGCCAGTGGCACTCTGCCGAGCTTTCGCCGGGATCGGTCGAGGCCTTCAGGCAGAACTGCGCCGAATCCGGGTTCCTGCCGGAGCACATCCTGCCGCACGACAGCTACCTCATCAACCTCGGCAACCCCGAACCCGACAAGCTCGAGAAGTCGCGAAAGGCTTTCATCACCGAGATGGGGCGCGCCGAAGCCCTCGGTCTCTCCATGCTGAACTTCCATCCGGGCAGCCACCTCAACCTTGTCGGCGAGGAGGAGTGCCTCAGGCTCATAGCAGAATCGATCAACCTGTCGCTGGAAGTTACGCGTGGCGTAACGGCAGTCATCGAGAACACCGCCGGCCAGGGAAGCAACCTGGGCTGCCGGTTCGAACACCTGGCAATGATCGTGGATCTTGTAGAAGACAAAACGAGGATAGGGGTCTGCCTGGACACCTGCCACCTCTTTGCGAGCGGCTATGACCTCCGTACCCCGGAATCTTTCGACTCCATGCTGGCCGAGTTCGACCGAATCGTAGGTCTTCAATACCTCAGAGGCATGCACCTGAACGATGCCAAGCAGCCGCTCGGCAGTCGGGTCGACCGGCACGCCTGCATCGGCAAAGGGATGATCGGCATCGACGCCTTCGCACACATCATGCGACACCCCGCCCTTGAAGAGATCCCCCTGATCCTGGAAACCCCGGACGCCGAAGGGTGGGCTGAAGAGATCAGTATGCTGTACGGGTTTATAATGTAAGAAAAGGGAACAAAAGGACTTAAGGGACTTAAAGGACATAAAAGTTAAGAGAGAAAACGGAAGGTGCCGAACTCTGCGTCTTAAACCTTATGTCCTTTTGGTCCTTTGAGTCCCTTTGGTCCCTTTCTTCTTTTTCAGTCCCTTTGGTCCTTTTTCTTGTCTTATCCCCTCAAAAACCTCGCTACCGAAAACAGGCTGCCGAATACGCCGAGGGTCAGGCCGAGGAGGATGAGTCCCGGGTAAACGATCATGGCAGAAGGATGAAGTATCTGGTATATGGCCGGTTCATAACGCAGCAGAGCCTGCTCGAACACCAGATAGACGCCAAGTGCTGCCAGCCCTCCGGAAACAAGCCCCTGCAGGGCCCCTTCGATGAGAAACGGCGCACTGATGAACCAGCGCGTAGCTCCGACGAGCCTCATGGTCTTTATCCTGTCTCGCCGGGCGTACATGGCGAGCCTGACGGTATATGCGTTCATGACGACCGTGCCGAGAGCTATGATCCCGCCGATACAGGCGGCGATAAGGGTAAACAGACGCGCGTTACGCTCGATTCCCGACAGATACTCCCGGTTGTACCTGATGTCGAGGCCATAGTCCATAAGGCTGATTTTTTTCCCGATCTGAACGATGCTTTCGGGACTGGCATATCCGGGCTGGAACTTCAGCTTCACGGAACGCGGCAGGGGGTTCGTGCCCAGAATCCCCACGACATCTTCCCCGAAATCGCGCGAAAATCTTGAAGCCGCCTCATTTTTGGACACATATGCCGCCTCTTTCACCCCGACGATCGATTTCATCTTCGAAGCAAGGGCTTCGGCCTGGGCGTCGTTCATACCTTCGCTGAAAAAGACCTCCATCTCAACGCGAGAACGGACCTCCTGGATCAGTTGGTAAAAGCTCAGCGAAACCGTACCGAACAGACCGAGCAGCACCAGTGAGAAAAATCCCACGGCCACGGTCACAGCCGCCGGCAGTTTGGCCCGGCCTATACCTGAAAAACCTTCTTTGATACTGTATGTAAAATCCATGTCGGGATGATTTATTGGCTTCGGAAAAAATTATACCAAAGAATCCATAAAAGCTGTTGCAAATACAAGTTTTTTTTCTGATAATTACACCTACTTCATGGGGCTATAGCTCAGTTGGTAGAGCATTTGCATGGCATGCAAAGGGTCAGGAGTTCGAATCTCCTTAGCTCCACAAACATAAGAACGAAAAAAGCGCAGATCACCTGCGCTTTTTTCGTTTCATGTCACCCCACCTCAACTGCGTTTGGTGAGACCCGCTGCCCTGGCCACGATGAAGATCGTTCCGACAAACAACGAAGCGGCAAGTCCTGCGGCAATGTTCAGCAACGCCGCCACAAACACCGTCGAAACACCGAGATTGACGACCATCCCGGTCAAAGGCACGGAGAGCGAATAGGTACATGCCGTCAGTATGGTAAAGAGAAAACTGGTTGCGATGCTGCCTGCGAACGAAACGAAATATTGTTCCCGGCTCCCCTCCTTCACCGCATTCTGACGACTGACCTGCTTGAGCGACCCCGGATCGAGCCGGTTCTTGACGGCCATTGCCACGAGAGCAATCAGCAGGAGCAACGGCACGAACAACGCATAAACGGCAAGCGACTCGCTCCTTGCTGGACTGAACGTACCGACTCCTGTCATTCCTGCCGCTTTGGCAAGCATCCATGTTGAACTGGCAAAAAACACGGTACCCCAGAGCAGGGTGATCAGGATCCATGTCCATACCGACTGGGGTAACGGCTTCTTCGAAGTTGCAGCTGCCATAATTTATTGGGGGTTGAATGTTTTGGTACCGAACGATGTTTACACTATCAAACCGGCTCTCAGATCATTCAATTCCTTGTTTGAAAAATAAGTCCCGGCAAGGTTGGGTCCGCCTGTCCGGTTGATGTCGACAGACCGGGTCCGGCTGGTAAACGATGAGTATAAGTATACATAAACGCGGGATTAAAAATTTTACATTTTCCCCTTGATATATTAGCTTCATTTGCCAATTTTAGTGGGCAAAGATTTTACATAATCTTAAGTTTTTACCTATATGTGCGGAGTTTTTGGCGTATTTAATTCTAAAACTCCAGCCGAAGATACCTTCTATGGCCTGTACTCATTGCAGCACAGGGGACAGGAAGCGGCAGGCATCGTAGTTGCCGAATACAACAAGGCAAAAAAGAAAACGCTGTTCAAGCAGCATAAGGGACCAGGGTTGGTTTCCGAAGTGTTCAGGGACGAAGAGATCTTCGATACCCTGACCGGATATGCCGCCATCGGTCACAACCGCTATTCGACCACGGGCTCTTCCAAATCGACGAACAACATCCAGCCTTTCTCGCTTACCTATCGCTCCGGAAGCCTCGCCATAGCACATAACGGCAACCTCACCAACTCCAGGACGCTGCGAAGGGAGCTGACCGAGCAGGGCGTCATTTTCCAGGCCTCTTCCGATACCGAGATCATTCCCCACCTCGCCGCAAGGAGCAAGGAAAAAGAGCCGCTGCACCAGATCTACGATGCGCTCCGTCAGGTCGAGGGGGCCTACTCGATGGTGATCCTGGCCAACAACCAGATGATCGCCGCAAGGGATCCTTTCGGTGTAAGGCCGCTGGCGCTCGGCAAGAAGATCGATCCCGCCACCGGTGAACTGGCCTACATCGTCGCCAGCGAGACCTGCGCTTTCGACATTATCAAGGCTGAATACATCCGCGACATCGAACCCGGTGAAATCCTGCTGATCGACCATCTGGCCATCGCCAACGAAAAACCGGTATCGATCTTTCTTCCTCCTACTGAACGAAAGGCCCGCTGCATATTCGAATATGTCTATTTCGCAAGACCTGACAGCTTCATCTTCGAGCACTCTGTCGACAAAGTGCGGCGTAACCTCGGCAAGAACCTCGCAAGGGAATCTTCTTACGAACAGCAACCCGGTGAAAAGGAGCTGACCGTGGTCAGCGTCCCGGACTCGTCGAACACAGCCGCCCTCGGGTTCGTCAGGGAGAGCAACAAGCTCGGCAAACCTGCCCGCTTCGAGCACGGACTGATCCGCAACCATTATGTGGGCAGGACCTTCATCCAGCCCGGCATCCACAGCCGCGAAATCAAGGTCCGATCGAAGTACAACATTGTCCGCGGCGTCATGCAGAACAGGCCGATCATCCTGGTTGACGATTCGATCGTCCGCGGTACGACAGCTAAAATGCTGATCAAGCTCGTACGTGAATCCAATCCCAGCGAGCTCCACCTGCATATCAGTTCCCCACCGATCACCAATCCATGTTTCTACGGCATGGACTTCCCGACCAAGCGTCAGTTGCTCACCCACATGCTCGCAGATGCAGAGCACGAACTGGGTAATGTCGAAAAAATCAGGGAGTATATCGGCGTGGACTCCCTCAAATATCTTTCGATGCAGGGACTGCTGAACAGTGTGCCTTCATTCGAGAACGAATCATGCAGCTACTGCACTGCCTGCTTCAGCGGCGACTACCCGATCAGGGTGACAGACGCCACGACAGACAAGGAAGAGAACGACTGATGCTGTCTCTGTAATGCCACACTCATTTCTGATATTGATACAGAAAAGAAAAAGGAGCTCGGCGAGCTCCTTTTTCTTTTCTGTGGCTGGAAAGCGACAGTTATTTCTTGGTCTGTTTGAACTCGATTCTCACCGAGGTGTGCGGCACGGCTTCGAGGCGCTTCTTGGGAATCGGCTTGCCTGACTTGACGCAGATGCCGTAGGTCTTGTTACGGATCCGCTCGAGAGCCTGGTCGATGTAGTGCAGATAACGTTCATCACGGGCGATGAACATGAAGCGCTGCTCGCGGTCCATGGTTTCGGTGCCGTGATCGGCCATGTGCATGGAGTAGTTCGAGTTGATCGAGTCCTCGACGCTCTCTTCTGAAAGTGAGGAACGGAGAATGTCGAGATCGCGCATGACCTCCTCACGCCTTTTCAGCAGGAGCTGCCTGAAACGCTCGAGTTCCTCGTCTGTCAGATATGTTTTGATCAGTCTCGTTTCCTCGGAAACTTCTGACGTACTCTTCGGAACGCTGCTGGTTTTCTTCGACATGATGGTCACAGGTTACAGGTTCTAACGGTAAACCGTAAAAATGCAGGATTATAATAACATCAGGAACGCGATTTTTCAAGTGAGAGTCTGCACAATTCACTATTAACCTGCTCGACATCCTCAGTTGCAGACGCAAGCTCAAGTAGTTCGAACGTAATGCCGGTTGCAAGCGTCTCTTCCATAATATAAGCCTCGCTGGCACTGACCGCCTCAATAAGTTTTTCCGTGCCGTGCACCCGGAGTTCGATCCTGTCGGTGATCTCCAGGCCGCTCTCTTTCCTGAGAGTCTGGATCCTGCTGACAAGTTCACGTGCGAGGCCGAGCATCTCCAGCTCTTCGGTCATTTCAGTATCGAGCGCGACCATGATGCGGTGAGCGTCGTCTGCAGCAACGAGCCATCCTTCGATGTCTTCGTGCACGATATCGACATCATCCCTGGTAAGACTGAAAATCCTGCCGTCGAGGTCGAGTTCAAGAGTTCCTTCCTTTTCGAGGCGAGAAATCTGCTTGTGGCTCATGATCCGGATCGATTCGGCCAGAGCTTTCATCTCCTTGCCGTAACGCGGACCGAGGGTCTTGAAGTTGGGCTTGGCTTTCTTGCTGATTACTGAGCCTTCGTCTTCAATATATTCGATTTTCTGGATGTTGACCTCTTCCATAATAATATCTGCGACCTGCTCGTAGGCGTCTCTCGACTGCAGATCGTCGACGGCGAGAAGGATCCGCTTCAACGGCTGACGCACTTTGATGGATGCTTTTTCGCGCATGGTCCGTACCAGCGAGGTGATGATCTGCGCCTTCTTCATGCGCTCTTCGAGCGGACGGTCGACCAGCGAAAGCTCAGCGAGGGGCCAGTCGGCCAGATGCACCGATTCGGCCTCTTCCCTGCCGGCGGTTTCGTTGAGGTCACGGTAGATCTTTTCGGCGATGAACGGCGTAAACGGAGCGAGCAGCTTGGCGAGCGTCATGAGCACCGTGTAGAGCGTCTGGTAGGCCGAGAGTTTGTCCGGGCCCATGGATCCTTTCCAGAAGCGTTTGCGCGAACGACGGATGTACCAGTTCGACAGGTCGTCGACCGTGAAGTCGTTGATGAGCCGCGACGCGCCGGTTAGATCGTACTGCTCCATGCGCAGGCGAACCTGTTCGACCAGCGTGTTCAGGCAGGAGAGGATCCAGCGGTCGAGCTCGGAACGCTCCTGAACCGGAATCTCGGGATCCTGGAACCTGAAGCCGTCAACATTGGCATAAAGCACGAAAAAGTTGTAGCTGTTGACGTAAGCCCTGAAAAATTTACGCTGCTCTTCCTCGATTTCTTCCGTGTTGAATAGTTTGGGACGCCAGGGAGGACTGGTGACCATGAGGTACCAGCGGATCGCGTCGGCGCCGTACTTGCCCATCGTTTCGAACGGATCGACGACGTTGCCTTTCGATTTGGACATCTTCTGGCCGCTCTTGTCGAGTATGTGGCCGTTGACGATCAGGTTCTTATAGGCGGGACGGTCAAAAATCAGGGTGGCGATGGCATGAAGCGTGTAAAACCAGCCGCGGGTCTGGTCGACGCCTTCGGCGATGAAGTCAGCCGGGAAGGTCTTGTCGAAGAGCTCCTTGTTTTCGAAGGGGTAGTGCAACTGGGCGAAGGGCATTGAACCGCTGTCGAACCAGACGTCTACCAGTTCGGGGGTGCGGTTGAAGCGCTTGCCGTCCTTTATAAAGTAGACATGGTCGACGAACGGCTTGTGCAGGTCGAGTTCAACGAGTCCCTTGTCGAGCGCTTCGCCGAGCACCATGCCCTTGCCGTCTATGTCGATCAGGCCTTCGCGAAGTTCGGCGATGGAGCCGACGGCAAAGAGCTTGCCCGATGAGGCGTCGTCGCCGATGGAGAAATCCTCGGAAACCCAGATCGGCAGAGGCGATCCCCAGAAGCGTTCACGTGAGAGCGCCCAGTCCTTGTTCTCTTCGAGCCAGTTGCCGAACCGTCCGATACCGATCTCCGGCGGATTCCAGTTGATGGTTTTGTTGAGCTCTACCATGCGGGAGGCGATGCTGGTCGTCCGGATGTACCACGATTCGCGTGCGTAGTAGATCACCGGCACGTCGTAACGCCATGAGAACGGGTAAGTGTGGGTGATGGTCTCCCTGCGGTAGAGCTTACCCTCCTCCTTGAGGCGGCGCATGATCAGAGGGTCGGCATCCTTGAAGAACATGCCGTCATACTCCGGGACCTCTGCAGTAAAGCAGCCGTTCCTGGCGACAGGCTGAAGCATCGGAAGGTCGTGCTTCTTTGCCAGCTCATAGTCGTCCGCACCGAATGCCGGTGCGATGTGAACAATGCCTGTTCCGTCTTCGGTCGAAACGAAATCACCCGAAGTAACATACCATGCGCGCTTCTCCGGGCTGAAATAGGAAAAGAGAGGCTCGTAGTCGCGCCCTTCGAGGTCACGTCCCTTGAACTCAGCCGTCACCTGCCATGCCGAATCTTCGCCGATCTTTTCGACGAGCACCTGCAGTCGCGATTTGGCCAGGATCAGCTCCTCTCCGGTCTCGACGTGGCGTACCTGCACGTAGTCGATATCGCTGCCGACGGCGAGCGCGACGTTCGAAATGAGCGTCCACGGTGTGGTGGTCCAGACCAGCAGGCTCGCGTCGGAACCTTTCAGGCGGAACCTGATGTAGATGCTCGGATCCTGAACCTCTTTGTAACCGAGGGCCAGTTCATGCGAGCTGAGCACCGTCTCGGATTTCGGGTCCTGCGGAACGATCTTGTAATCCTTGAAGATCAGCCCCTTGTCGAAGATGGTCTTCAGGGCCCACCAGACCGACTCGATGTAGTTGTTTTCACAGGTGATGTAGGGACTGTCCATGTCAACCCAGTAGCCCATCTGTTCAGTCAGTTTGCCCCACCCTTCGCGGTTGTCGTCGATGTGGTGGTAGACCAGCTCCCTGGCTTCCTTGTTGAACTCTCCTTCGCCGTAGTCTACGACCTGGGACTTGTTTTTGAGCCCGAGCTTCTTTTCGACCGATATCTCGACAGGAAGTCCGTGGGTGTCCCATCCCGCCTTGCGCGGCACGTTGTAACCCTGCATGGCCTTGTACCTGCAAACGACATCCTTGATGGTGCGGCTGAAGACATGATGAACGCCCGGCTTGCCGTTGACCGTCGGGGGCCCTTCGTAGAATGAATAGATTCCGTTGGGAGCCTCTTTTTCAAGGCTTTTCCTGAATATGAGGCGGTCGGCCCAGAACTTCTGGATCTCGGCCTCCATGGCGCTGTATGGAAGGTTCGAAGGGTATTCGGGAAAGTTGTTGGGCATGGCTGTCAGAATGTCAAACTGGAATTTCATGTGCAAAGAGGGGGCTTGCCCGGCTCTGCGGAAAAGAGTGAATATACGAGAATCGGCAGGAAAAGAGAAAGGCAGGCCTTTCTTGCGAAAAGGCCTGCCTGAAACTCATGACTATGCGGCCCGGCGACAACCGGTAACCCGTCGATTAACGACCTTTGTTATTATCGTTGATCGATGTGTTGAGGCCGTCGAGAATCTGTTTGGCCACTACCGTCAGCGAATCGAGCGTCTGTGCCACTATTTTGCTCAGAGGTGTAAGGGTGCCGTCCAGCATGGTGCCCAAGCCTACGAGAATGGTCGACAAATCACCTTTGACGACGTCGCCACCGCCCTGCTGCACCGGAGGCTGCTGCACCTGAAAGGGGGATTTAAATTCTTCAGACATATGGTACCAGGATTTTGATTGAAATCGTAACTGACCGCCCTATTGAACAATAAATGTATGATATTAATCGGTGCCGTCAAAACCGGAAGGCCGTCCGGAAAGGTGTCACAGACGACCGTAATTGTCTTCGAGTCGCACGATGTCATCCTCGCCGAGGTATCCGCCCGACTGCACCTCGATCAGTTCCAGCGGCACTTCACCGGGGTTTTCGAGCCGATGGCATGCCCCTACAGGAATATAGATCGACTGGTTCTCGGCCAGAGGCACACTGTTCGCTTCGACAGTGACCAGCGCGCTGCCTGTAACGACGATCCAGTGCTCGGCACGATGGTTGTGCTTCTGCAGGGAAAGGGCCGCACCCGGTTTGACCGTGATACGCTTGACCTTGAATCGCTCACCCTGGTCGACGGTCTCGTAAGACCCCCAGGGCCGGTAGACACGACGGTGGATCAGAGGTTCTTCACGATCCTGCATTTTGAGCTGCTCGACGATCGCCTTTACCTCCTGCACACGCTCTTTCGAAGCCACGAGCACCGCGTCGGCCGTCTCCACGATCACATGGTCGTCGACACCTACGACAGCTACCAGGCGGCTGGTGGCGTGCAGGTAGCAGTTGCGCACTCCATGAACCAGGACATCGCCCCGCTTGACGTTTCCATCGTCGTCGCGATCCTGGACGTCCCAGAGCGCAGACCATGCGCCTACGTCGTTCCAGCCGGCATCCAGCGGAACGACTACCCCGTTCGCAGTCTTCTCCATGATGGCGTAATCGATCGAATTCGACGGACATGCTTCGAAAGATTCCCGGTCGAGACGGAGAAAATCGAGGTCTCGTTTTGCGTGCTGCAGGGCGCTCCTGCATGATGCGAGCATCTCTGGCTGAGCGGCTTCCAGTTCCGCCAGGAAGGCTTCAGGCCTGAACAGGAACATGCCGCTGTTCCAGAAGTAGTCCCCGGAAGCGAGATAGCTCTCGGCTTTTTCCAGCGTAGGTTTTTCGACGAACTCGGATATCGGCCGCACGCCACGGGCGTGGTCGGCATCGTGTTCAACCCTGATATAGCCATAGCCCGTTTCCGGATTGACCGGCACGATCCCGAACGTCACGAGTTTACCTTCCTCAGCGGAACGCTTTCCCGATTCGATCGACTCAGCGAAGGCTTGTCGGTCCAGTACGACGTGGTCGGCAGGCATGACGAGCATGAGCGATCCCGGCCGGCTTTCGCTGAGCAGCAAAGCTGCAATGGCAACAGCAGGTGCCGTATTGCGACCGCAGGGTTCGAGGACGATGCTTCCGGTTTCAGCGTCGATCTCCCGAAGTTGCTCGGCGACAAGGAAGCGGTGCTCATCGTTGCATACGCAGATGAGCGGACCGACGTCTTCAACCGTCGAAAGACGCAGCACGGTATCCTGCAGCATGGTACGCTCTCCGAACAGCGGAAGAAGCTGCTTGGGATACATGGCCCTCGAAAGCGGCCAGAGCCTGGTTCCTGCGCCTCCGCTGAGAATCACTGGTATGATCATGGCTGATTCAGGGGGGAGTGGTTATTTATGTTAACTGTTCCGACAATCATCAACGGCCTGCGTACATCCTTTCGTAATAGTGCTGGTAAGCCCCCGATGTAACTTCGTCGAGCCAGGCCTGGTTGCCGAGATACCAGTCGACAGTCTCTTCCAGCCCCTGTTCAAAGGTCACGGAGGGAGTCCACCCAAGCTCGCATTGCAGCTTCGAAGCATCGATGGCGTAGCGAAGATCATGCCCTGCACGGTCGGTCACATAGGTGATCAGGGATTCCGATGCGCCGCTTTCCCGCCCGAGCTTCCGATCCATGATGCTGCAGAGCTGCTTGATGAGGGCAATATTGGTCCATTCGTTATGACCGCCGATGTTGTATGTCTCGCCTTTACGACCGCGATGGTAGATGACGTCTATCGCCCGTGCATGATCGAGAACCCAGAGCCAGTCCCTGACGTTCTCCCCTTTGCCGTAAACAGGAAGGGGCTTCTGCAGACGGATGTTGTTGATGAACAGCGGTATCAGCTTCTCTGGAAACTGGAACGGACCGTAGTTGTTCGAACAGTTGCTGATCACAGCCGGCAGGCCGTAGGTGTCGTGGAACGCCCGCACGAAATGGTCCGAAGAGGCTTTCGAAGCGGAATAAGGGCTATGAGGATCGTAAGGAGTCGATTCCGTAAAAAGTCCGTCACTGCCGAGCGTACCGTAGACCTCGTCGGTAGAGACATGGTAGAACAGTTTACCATCGTACTGCCCATCCCATGCAGCCCTTGCCGCAATGAGTAGGTTGACGGTCCCGAGCACGTTGGATACCACGAACTCTGAGGGATTGGCGATGGAACGGTCGACATGCGATTCAGCTGCAAGGTGGATGACCCCATCGAACCGTTGCTCTTCGAACAGATTCAGCAGAAACGCGCCGTCGGCGATATCACCTTTGACAAACCGGTAGTTCGGGGAGGACTCGAGATCCCGGAGATTGGCCAGGTTACCGGCGTAAGTGAGTTTGTCCAGGTTTGTTATCGAGTAGGATGGATAGCTCTTCAGGAAATGCCTGACGACATGCGACCCGATAAAACCTGCTCCGCCGGTTATGAGTATGTGCATCTGATTGATGAGTGATGAATGAAGAATGCTGAATTATGAATTATGAGTGCTGAATGCTGAATTATGAATGTGGGGATCAACGGCAGCGGGCAAGCATCCTGTCGAGCGAGTCCTGCCAGTGGGGAATATCCAAACCCCATGCTTCCCTGATCTTCTTTTTGTTCAGCACGCTGAAATGCGGGCGTTTTGACGGTGTAGGGTAATCAGCGCTTTCGATCGGCTGCACCCGGCACGGCAAACCCCTGGCGTCCATGACAGCTTTGGCGACATCGTACCATGAACACACGCCCTCGTTCGAGTAGTGGTAGGTTTCTGCATATCTTTGCCGGGGATCGTACCGGTCGAGGATCGAGACAATCGCAGCAGCGAGATCGGCCGCCCAGGTCGGAGTTCCCACCTGATCGAACACCACGCCTATCGAATCCCTCTGGCCTCCGAGCCGGAGCATCGTCTTTACGAAATTCTGTCCGTGGATGGAATAGAGCCAGGATGTCCTGATGATCATGTAGGATGGCGCTGTCATGCGGATCGCCTCTTCCCCCTCCCATTTGGATTGCCCGTAGACTCCGAGCGGAGAGGCGGGGTCGTCTTCCCGATAGGGCCGGCAACTGCTTCCGTCGAACACATAGTCGGTCGAGACATGCAAAAGAAGAGCATCGCAGGCTTTGGCCGCCGAGGCGAGCACGGCCGCTCCGTCCCGGTTCACCCTGAAGGCCGTTTCAGCGTCGCTCTCGGCACGGTCAACAGCCGTATAGGCCGCGCAGTTGACGATAGCGCCGATAGCGGACTGGCGGCAGAAACCCTCAACCTGTCCGGAACTGGTGATATCGAGTTCAGGAAGATCCCTGAAAAACCAGGTATAGCCGCGATGGATGGCCTGCAGTTCCTGCAGTTCTGAACCGAGTTGCCCCCGGCTTCCGGTGACGAGAATATTCATTCGGATCCTGTAAAAAAAGTACTGTATCTAAACAAGCATGAAACTCATCAGGAGGGCATAACCACACCTTCGATCTCCTGCAGCAAGGGCTGAAGTTTATCCTTTTCCGATAGACTGACATCGGCAGTTGGAAGCATCCAATCGATGCCGATGTCGGGATCGTTCCACCGGACTCCCGCTTCGTGGCCCGGGGCATAGTAGGCATCACATTTGTAGTTGAAAACCGCTGTGCTGCTCAATACGGCAAAACCGTGGGCAAATCCCGGCGGTATCCACAACATTCGTCGGTTCTTGTCGCTGAGCAGTTCGGCCACATGGCGGCCGAAGTTAGGCGAACCCTTACGGATATCGACTGCGACGTCGAGTACGCTCCCCTGAATGACGCGAACAAGTTTACCCTGTGTATAAGGAGGTTTCTGGTAATGCAGGCCGCGAAGAACGCCATATCGCGAAAACGACTCGTTGTCCTGCACAAAAACTCTCCGTCCCGCATGCTGGTCGAACACGTCCTGCCTGAAAGATTCGAAGAAATAACCGCGCTCGTCGCCGAACACCACAGGCTCAAACAACAGAACTTCCGGCAAAGCGGTCTTTATGACATGCATATCGAAATAAGAATAAGGATTTCAACGATTCACCGGCGAAAAATGCTCATGCAGAGCGCTCATGACCCCGCTCGAGGAGCTTCCGGAGATACTGGCCATACTGGTTCTTGAGCAGCGGTGCAGCAAGGCGCTCCAACACTTCATCGCTGATCCAGCCGCTGCGCCAGGCGATCTCTTCCGGGCAGGCGATTTTGAGCCCCTGCCGTTTTTCGACAGTTTCGATAAAGTTGCCGGCTTGCTGGAAGGAGTCGTGAGTGCCGGTATCGAGCCAGGCAAACCCCCTGCCCATAATGGAGCAGACAAGATCTCCCCGATCCAGGTACGCCTCGTTTACCGAAGTGATTTCCAGTTCACCCCTTGCCGAGGGCCTGACGTTTTCGGCAACTCCTACAACATCGTTGGGATAGAAATAGAGTCCGACCACTGCATAGCTGGATTTCGGCTTTTCAGGCTTTTCGACAATCGACATCACCCGTCCGTCCCTGTCGAACTCTACCACGCCGTAACGTTCCGGTTCACTGACATAATACCCGAACACCACAGCCTTCCGCTGGTCGGAGACGGTCTGGACGGCCTCCTCGAGCATGGAACTGAAACTGTAACCGAAAAAGATGTTATCACCCAGAACCAGGCAAACATCGTCATTACCGATGAACTCCCTTCCGAGTATGAACGCTTGCGCCAACCCGTCGGGGCTCGGCTGAACCGTGTAGCTGAGCGTGATGCCCCAGTCGCTGCCGTCACCCAGCAGTTTGATGAACGACGGCTGGTCTTCAGGCGTGGTTATGATCAGAATATCCTTGATCCCTGCAAGCATCAGGGTGGTGAGGGGATAGTAGATCATCGGCTTGTCGTAAACCGGAAGCAGCTGTTTCGATATGCCTCTGGTCACAGGATAAAGGCGGGTTCCCGACCCCCCCGCGAGGATGATTCCTTTCATGATTCCTTGTTATTCTATCAGGAGTTGCCAAGTCCAAGCCCCATCTGTCTCAGGAAGGCACAATATAGTAAATATAGATGAATATATTGTCGACTGTTGAGTAACCGGGCTCATCCCGCGTACTGGTGACGTAATCACCAAAAAAAGTATTCGATCAAGAGATTCCGATCGATTACAGGAATAACGGAGGATGTCTCAAAATGAGACATCAACCCACAAAAAAAAGAGGTTGTCCCACCTTCACTTCGCGATGAAAGAGGGGTTGTGAATATCCGGTTTATTATAGATCAGTTCCCTGCCGCTGGATATATCGACGATGTTCTTTCCCACAGCTTTCATAATAGCATGTCCTGCCGCCGTCTCCCATTCGATGCTGGTGTCGAGCCCGGGATAGATGTCAGCCTCCCCGGCAGCCAACATGCAGAGTTTCAGGGCGCTCTCTTTCTGCACGACATCGATTTCCGGATACTGCTGCTTCAATTCTTCGATATACCGTATCGTTCTTTCGTCGAAACTAGAACGGCTGACGAGCATCCGGTAATGGCGTGATTCCTTGAGCGAGCCACTCTTCGAGGCGCGAATCAGCCTTATGCTCGATGCCGCAGAACTGCTCGCTTCGCTTACCCTGTATGCTCCGGTCTCACGGCTGGCGAAATAGAGCTCGTCAATCAGGGGAGCATATACTACGCCGAGCACCGGTTCATGAAATTCGATCAAAGCGATACTGACTGTATATTCACCGATACCCGACACGAACCCCTGTTCACTTTCAAGAGGATCGACAAGCCAGAACCGCTCCCAACCGGCCCTCTCTTCGTAAGGGACTATACGTCCCCGCTCGCTCATGAGCGGCAACCCGGACATGGATAGTCGGTTTTTGATCAGTTCATTGGATCTGTGGCCGACATCGTAAATCACTGCAGCCTCATCCCGTTTTCCAGGAGGCTGAAGATGCCGTTCGTACCTGAGAATCGCCCTGCCTGACTGCAGGCAGGCCTCGATGGCTATCATGAGTTCCGGTGTCAATGTCATCAGGAGATTTCATTCAGTTCATCAATCTGCATACACCGCCCTGCAACACCAAACAGGGCTCAGCACACACTGGCGGCTCTATTGTCCTTTTTACGCAATCGATCGGCAACATCAGTCCCGACGAGGCGGAATCGAAACCCGAAAGAGCGGACACGAAGGCCGACCCCTATTGTTTCTGCGCTCCGTCCTCCCCGAAAGTGATCTTTGCTCGACTTTTAATAGAGCTGCCCACAAGAAATAACGACTGTCGGGAATGCTGGCATCTGATTCGACAGGGATCATTTATTCATCAAATATCATGCCAAAATCAAGCCCGCGACTGACATTAACGTCCCGAACAATAACAGAGCAGGCTCTTCCTCCTTACTCCTTGTCGACTGCGGCAAATCGCTTTCGGCGAAATGCCCCCTTTTGTCTCATAATGAGAACTCTTAATACGCAACAAGCTGAAAACTCCGGTTTCAGCCGACAATATTATTGCGTACCTTACGATTGATCGAAAACACCTCGATTGACCGTCGTTAGCGGTTTCAATGCCGGGGCTGGCTGCCTTAATGATGCTCCCTGATGACCGCCCTGCCGAAAAACCGTGACCTTGATCGAAATATCCTGAGCACGCTATGCCCGCCATGAGCACCGATTCCAGCAATTCTGGAAAAGAACATTTCTATATCAATCGCAAGGCAAGGGACCGTTATCACCTGCACGATCCGGAACTGCTTCTTCTGCCGCCTGAACGCCATAAAGCGCTGGTACAGGCCGAGCAACAGACCGAAGAGATCAACAACCGGATCTCGCTGGTCAAGGGTGATGATGTAAAGAAGATTCTTCCTGCGCAGTTCCACGGCATGAAACTGCTGCACGAACTGTTCCACCATGTCATAGCCAAGGCTTCCGGCCTTTCGGGCTCTGCGCTTTCCCTGCTCGACACAGAAACGTCCCATTGGCACACAAGGGAGTATCTGGGCGATTTTCTCGAGCTGTTTCCTCCGCAGGAGCTGTACCGCTCGCAGAAAAGCCCTGATGAGTACCTGAGCAGCCACGCGCACCTGATCGAGACTGTCGAAGAGTCCTATCTGGTCTGGCTCAACAACCAGAACCCGGCACTCGAACAGTTCGCGGATCTTCTTTCGGATAGTGAACTTCGCGGCAACAGGACCTATCCGCACCTGGTCAAGGCCATGAAAAGCGCCATGAAAGAAGCCGGACCCATAGGCCCCGATAACGTCGACATCGACGAACTGCTCACCAAACCCCTGAAGCATGCTCCTGATTCGCTTCTCGCACAGCTGAGGTACATCCGTTTGCACTGGGCCGACCTGCTCGATGATTCTCCCTTCTGGGAGATGCTCGACGAGGCGATAACCCTTATCGAGGATGAGGATCGATACCTTTTCTTCGAAAAGCTGGCGCAGGAGCAAGGGGTCTCCAACGGCGTCATGGGCGACCAGGAGGTGCACGTCCCTGCCTATTCGAGCCTTGTAGACGCTCCCGCCCGTTACTCCCACGACTCCTCATGGATGCCTGAAGTGGTCATGATCGCCAAAAGCACTTACGTCTGGCTCGACCAGCTCAGCCGCAAATATGGGTACACGATAAGTCGCCTGCAGGACATCCCCGATCAGGAACTTGACATGCTCGCCGAGCGGGGATTCACTTCGCTGTGGCTCATCGGACTGTGGCAGCGTAGCCATGCATCACAGAAAATCAAGCAGCTCCAGGGCAACCCGGAAGCCAAGGCCTCGGCTTATGCATTGGAAAAGTATGACATCGCCGATGAACTCGGCGGTTACGACGGATATCTCGATCTCCGAAACCGGGCAATCCGGCGGGGCATACGCCTTGCCAGCGATATGGTGCCTAACCATACCGGAATAGATTCCGAACTGGTGAGGGAAAAACCCGACTGGTTCCTCGGCACCACAGTGTCACCCTATCCCAATTACACCTACAACGGCCCGAACCTGAGTGCGGACAACCGTTACGGAATCCATATCGAAGACGGCTACTGGAACCGCTCCGACGCGGCCGTAACCTTCAAGAGAGTCGATCACCTTACCGGTGACACTCGCTACATCTATCACGGCAACGACGGCACCATCATGCCGTGGAACGACACCGCCCAGCTCAACTTCCTTGACCCTGAGGTCCGGGAGGGCGTCATCCGCCAGATTCTTCATGTCGCAAGGATGTTCCCGGTCATAAGGTTCGACGCGGCCATGGTACTGGCAAAAATGCACATCCAGCGACTGTGGTATCCGCTGCACGGACATGCGTCCGGCGTGCCGTCACGTAACGCCTGGTCCATGAGCATGGCGGAATTCGAAGCGGCCATTCCGGTTGAGTTCTGGCGTGAAGTGGTTGACCGGGTAGCCAGCGAGGTGCCTGACACGCTTCTCCTCGCCGAAGCATTCTGGATGCTCGAAGGCTACTTCGTCCGGACGCTCGGCATGCATCGGGTTTACAACAGCGCGTTCATGCACATGCTCAAAAAGGAGGACAACGCCAGTTACCGCCAGCTCATCAAGAACACCCTCGAGTTCGATGCTGAGATCCTGAAGCGCTATGTCAATTTCATGAACAATCCCGACGAGGATACGGCTATTGCCCAGTTCGGCAAGGGAGACAAGTATTTCGGGGTGTGCATGATGATGCTGACGATGCCTGGGCTCCCGATGATCGGACACGGACAGGTTGAAGGGCTTACCGAAAAGTACGGTATGGAGTATGCGCGGGCCTACTACGACGAACAGCCTGACGGAGAGCTGGTCGGTCGCCACTACCGCGAGATTTTCCCGATCATGAAAAAGCGGAAACTGTTCGCCGACGTCTGCAACTTTTTCCTGTTCGACCTCTACTCCCCTGATGGAAATGTAGACGAGAATATTTTCGCCTACTCCAACAGGCTCGGAGACGAGCGAGCCCTCATTCTTTTCAACAACCGATATGAAGCGTCAGAAGGGTGGATACGGGTTTCGGCGGCGTGCCTCTACGACGGCACGCTCCGGCAGACCCTGCTTGCCGATGCATTGCTGCTGCCCCATGACCATGACGCCTATGTCGTGTTCAGGGACCACAGAAGCGGACTCGAGTACATCCGGTCATGCGCCGGAATCCGGGAGAACGGCCTGTTTACAACCCTGAACGGCTACCAGTACAACGTGTTCCTCGACTTCAGGGTGTTAAAACCGTCAAGACTGAAACCGTATGATCGCGTCTGCGAAGACCTTGGCGGCAGAGGCGTCGAATCGATCGAGACAGAGGCACTTTCCATGAGCCTCAGGCCGATACATCAGATTGTTTCGTCACAGCTCGCCCAACTCATGGAAGAACGATCGCCGAAAACCGTCAGCGACACTGCGGCGGCAGCCGAGTTCGGGAAGCACTGCGAAACGCTGCTCGAGAAGCTGTCATTCCAGTTTGAGGTAGTCATGGAAAAACCGCTTGCACCGCTTCCTGGAGTTTCCAATCTGGCTGCCGGGCGATACCTGAACGCCCTGAACCTTGAAATCGAATTCGTGAGGGTCCCGGGCGAAAAACGCCTGAAGTCTGCGATTGGAATCGGAAAGGATAAACACGGCTGTTATCGCCGCCTGATCAGAAACCTGATCGCACTGGAGTGCATCCAGAAAATGCTGGAACATAACGGGCTGCTGCAGCAGCAACTCATCGACCAGTGGCTTCTGGGCAACACGCTGGCCGCCCTCTGGGCCGAAGATCCGGCAATGCCGATGAACGGCACCGATATCGTCGACCTTTTCTCCTGCCTGCTCTCCCTGAAACCCTCTACGGAGGCTGTACGCGACCCGGAATCCTGGATGATGAAATCGATCAGGGGGCTATTCGAATCCGGCGACGGCCATTTCGGTGACTTCATGCAGTTTCAGCATCTTCACGGAAAAGATTGGTTCAGGGAACGACGGCTCACGCTCATAGCATCCTGGATCATGCTTGACGGACTTCTTCACGCAACAGAAACGCCGGTGACAAGTAAATCGGCGGCCTGCAAATCAGGTGCCTGCAAACCGGTAACAACAGCGGAACACGTCATGGAGCCATGGCTCGAAGCGCTCGGAAAACTCGATGCAGCTGCATTCCTCTGCGGTTACGAAATGCAGGGTCTGCTGAAAGAGAGCTGACAAGAAGCACTGGACCGCTGGAAAGGTCGCAACATCATCCACCGGATTAGCATGTTCTAAAGTCAGAAAGGCCGTCTCATGAGCAACGATGAGGCGGCCTTTCCGAATTTACCCACTTGGCTGATGAATTGCTGAACGCCTCAGCCTCAGCGCCATTTCAAATCAGAATGGAGTTCCGTTCAGCAGTGAAAAATTTCCTGCTGTTATAAGCGGATCGTCCGGGGTCGTCGATTGCAATTTCCGACGTCTCAGAATTGCTTCTGAATCATCATCGATCTGCTTCGGGGGTATATTCGAAGGAATAAACGACGGATTATTGATGATGGTGCCAAAATGGGCGCCACCTGTCAAAGTGTAGTTGCCGCCCAAGCCGCCATTTGTACCATCAGTCAACGTCAGGGTTCCCAGGCTCAGCGGCTGCTTCTCGTTGAAAACAGTGGATGAAGCTACGCTTCCTGAACCCGCCAGTATAAGCGTCTCCGATCCTACGCCGGCAATGCTCCCGTTATCGCCAAAATTCGATGACTCAAAATTTACATTGCCGTTATAACGTTTAGCCCCGTCAAGATTGATGACTTTTGCAAGGATCGACTTCGTCACGTTGGCAACCGTCGGCTGGCCGGACAGGACATAGTCACCTGCCGCACCGGCTACCGCGTTGCCCGATGTGCCGTTCTTCAGCCCGTTGCCGCCACCGGTGATCGTGCCCAGCGCAGCACTGCCGCTCGCGCTGATGGTGTGGCTCCCGGCATGCGCTCCGTCGAACGTCAGGATGTAGCCCGTCGTATCCAGCGTCGCCGCGTCGCCGTTCACCAGGCCATTTGTAATGCTGCCGCTGATCGTCGAACCCGTCGCCGCCACATAGCCGTCGTAGGTTTTGTCGGATCCCGTGATCGCTGCTGACGCATCAACCGCTTTGGCCGTTATGCTTCCTGCTACCGACGATGGGCCGCCCAGGTTGTAGTCCGTCGACAGTCCTGCGACTTCATTACCTGCACTCAGGCCGTTTCCCGTGCCTTTGGCCAAGCCGCTGAAACCGGTCAGTGAGCCGCTGCCGCTTGCGCTTATCGTTGTCGCTACGCCGGCATGAGCACTGTTGTAGCTCAGCGTATAACCGGTCGTGCCGCTTGCACTGTCGTTACCAGCGAATCCGCTCACGCCTACCGTCGCTCCGCTCGCCGTCAACAGGCCGTCATAGCTTTTACTGGTCGTACCGCCTATCGTCGTCGTCAACAACTTTGCACTGATCGTGCCGGAACCAGTAAACGAGTTAACGGTATAACCCGAGATAGTCCATCCTCCGCTGCTAACAGGGCTGGAAGTGTAGCCTGCGGTCAATGTCTGCGTACCGGCATGGGGACTACCAAAGGTGGCACTGCTCAGGCTCAGATCGCTTATTACGAAAGTTGGATCACCATCGATATTGCCGCTGATCGTGCCACCGCTGAATGACGCCCCCATCGCCGAGAACAGCCCGTCGAAGCTCTTGGTGGCGGTCAATCCGGAAATGGTCAGGGTCGGGGCATTCTGGCGGTAATAGAAGTTTCGTGTTCCAGACGTGGCGGCAGGCAGGGTACTATAGGCAACATTGTAGTATTTGTATTTCGTAGCTCCGCTGGCTCCGACCATATTACCCGACAATGTGGTCGTATCGGGGTTCCCTTGAAAAATACTGATCGTACCTGTACTGGTGGTGGTAATGGTACTGCCCAGTGTCACATCACCACCGGTAGATGTACCTGCCGCGATATTAACCCCGGCTGTCAGCATAATCGTCGAGCTGCTGCCGGTCAACGTAATCGCCCGGTCAACGGTGAAATTGCCACCGATCAACGCTCTGACATTGCCTGTGCCGCCTATAGCCCCAGCATATGGAGCCAAAGTGCCCAGGCTCACATCGCCGGAACGGTTGAATACCAGCTCTGCGTCATTGGTCACCAATCCGGTGCCAAGAGTACCGGTCGTACCTCCATTACCCACCTGCAACGTGCCGCTGTCTATATTGGTAATGCCGGTATAAGCATTGTTGCCGGTAAGCGTCAGCGTACCAAGGCCCAGTTTTGTCAGTGTCCCTGTGCCCGAGATTCTTCCAGCATAGGTTATCGCATTCGATCGATAGAACCACAGAGACGCGTTGTTGGTGATATCTCCGGCGATGGAACCCGTTGTGCCATTAGCGCCGACAGTTAACGTGCCTGCGCTTATCGTCGTGACTCCCAAATAGAGATTCGTTCCCGATAGCCTCAGCATACCGGATCCGACCTTGGTCAGTGCCCCGGTTGTGGCGGCGCCCGATCCCGATATCGTCAGGATATTGCCAACTCCCACATCTATCGTCGAGGTCGTGCCTGATGACAGGGTAAAGGCCCGGTCGGTTGACGCCGTCGCTCCGGTATATTGCAGCGTGCCGCCGCCAAGCACGAGGTTTGCGGCCGCAGTACCTGCAGCTCCAAGGTTGCCGGCTACCCCTCCATTGTTTATCGTCGATACGCTCAGCACCCCGGCGCTGATCGTTGTGCCGCCGGTATAGGTGTTCGCTCCCGTCAGCGTCCATGTACCGATATCGACCTTGGTCAAGGTTCCTCCACCGGTGCCGATGATACCGTCAATACGGGAACCTGATGCTGTGCCACCAAGGGTCAGATTGTAATTTCCCGAAATGGTACCGGTATTCGACAACACTATGGCACCGTTGGTCGCGACGATGCTGCTGTTAGCACTCAAGGTGAGTAATCCACTACAGGTTACTGATGTTGTGGAGCTGTTGATCAATGCACCGTTGTTGCTGATACCCGTTCCACCTATATAGAGCGCTGCGTTGACCGGATTTCCATTAAGGTCCAGGACGCCCGTACCGCTTATGGTTACCGCATTGCATGCTGACATGGCATCGGTTCCGCCAAGCTTCAGGGTTCCTGCAGATATCGTCGTATTGCCCGAGTAGGTGTTGCTGCCAGAGAGGGTCAGAACCGAATTCGTTGAGGTTCTCTTTACAATTTGACCTCCTCCAGAGATAGTGCCCGACAACAACTGATCCGCAGAGCTTTCATAGATGAATGATCCAGCACCCGTTATATTGCTGCTGTAATTACCGGACCCAAGAGAACCGCTACCACTGATGATCAACGAGCCACCGGATTGTATGTTGATCCCGCCGGTGTGCGTGTTCACTCCCGTCATAGTCAGGGTGCTGCCAAACATCACATCCAAACCTGCAGAGCCACTGACAACTCCTGATAATGTCTGGTTTGAAAGACTGAATCTGAGGCCACCTGTGCCATTGATGACAACGGAACTGCCGTATGTGCCGCCACCAAGTTCACCAATGATATTCAGGATTCCTGAATTGACGGTCGTACTCCCAGTGTATAACTTCGTCCCGCTCAAT
>DATMYL010000037.1:0-3036 GCA_035560975.1 Chlorobaculum sp.
GTGACATTTTTTCTAACCATTAACAGGAGAAACCGCATTGTCATTTGTCCCGACAAAAGTATTCTTCACCAAAGGTGTTGGAAGGCACAAAGAGTATCTCTCCTCTTTCGAGCTTGCCCTGAGAGACGCCAAAATCGAAAAATGCAATCTGGTCACGGTGTCCAGTATTTTTCCCCCGAAATGTGAACGTATCACTGTTGAAGAGGGAATAAAACACCTGAGTCCGGGACAGATCACATTCGCCGTCCTGGCTCGCAATTCGACCAACGAGAACAACCGACTCATATCATCCTCCGTCGGCGTAGCCATCCCTGCTGACGACACCCAGTACGGCTACCTCTCCGAGCACCATCCCTACGGCGAAACCACCGAACAGTCCGGCGAGTACGCAGAGGATCTGGCCGCTACGATGCTGGCGACGACGCTCGGTATCGAGTTCGATCCCAACAAGGACTGGGACGAGCGCGAAGGCATCTACAAGATGAGCGGCAAAATCATCAATTCGTACAATATCACCCAGTCTGCAGAAGGTGAAACAGGCATGTGGACGACGGTCATCTCCTGCGCTGTCCTGCTGCCCTGAGATATCCGCCCGAAAGGAGTGCAAAATCGTCTTCCGCAATGCCGGATGACCAAAAGTAAAAACAGGGAATCTGCCGAGTGGCGGATTCCCTGCTTCGTTTAGGGCAAGTTGGACTCGAGGTACGTATATTATCCCTTGTCGTTCCGGCTTACCTGAACGAGATCGATTCAGGATTGCCACTATCTGCAAAGATTCAATCGCTCCACATGACACAGGAAGTGAAAACCGATGTGCTGGTTATCGGCAGCGGCATCGGAGGCCTTTATTTCGCCATTCACATGGCCGATCACGCAAAGGTCACGATCATCACGAAAAAAGAGAGTTCTACCTCCAATACCAACTGGGCTCAGGGAGGGATCGCCGCGACGATCGACAAAAACGACAGTTCTGAACTTCATATCAGCGACACGCTGGATGCAGGCGCAGGCCTCTGCAACAAAGATATGGTCGGCATCCTGGTCAAAGAGGGGCCGGCGCATATCAGGCGCCTCATGGAGCTCGGCGTAGAGTTCACCACCAATCCGGACCATTCGCTCGACCTCGGCAAGGAAGGGGGCCATTCACGCAGCAGGATCGTCCATGCAAAGGACCTGACTGGTCGTGAAGTCGAAACGGCACTGCTCGCAAGGATCGATGCCCATCCCAACATCACCCTGCTCGAGCACCACTACGGCCTCGAGCTCATCACCGAGCATCATCTCGATATCAAGACCAACGATATCACCTGTTACGGCGCTTATGTGCTCGACACCCTCAACCACAAGCCGAAAAAGATCCTGGCCAAGGTCACCATGCTTGCTTCCGGCGGCCTGGGTCACGTATACCTGCATACGACCAATCCCGATATCGCGACCGGTGACGGCGTAGCCATGGCCTATCGCTCCGGGGCTCAGATCGCCGACATGGAGTTCATCCAGTTCCATCCCACTTCGCTTTACCATCCGAAAGCCAAATCGTTTCTGATTTCCGAAGCTGTTCGGGGATTCGGCGGCATACTGAGGAAAAAGGACGGTGAAGCGTTCATGCACAAGTACGACAAGCGGGAAAATCTCGCACCGAGAGACATCGTTGCCAGGGCTATCGATTCGGAGATGAAAAAAACAGGTGAGGAGTGCGTTTTTCTCGATGTGACGCACATCGAGCCCGAAAAGGTGAAGGAGCATTTCCCTCACATCTACGAGACCTGCCTGAGCTACGGAATCGATATGACAAGGGAGATGATCCCTGTCGTCCCTGCTGCCCACTACTCCTGCGGAGGGATCAAGACCGACAGCAAAGGTCGCAGTACCATCAACCGTCTCTATGCGTGCGGGGAAACCAGCTGCACCGGCGTGCATGGCGCCAACCGCCTGGCAAGCAACTCCCTGCTCGAAGCTCTCGTCTTCGCCTGGCGCGCCAGCCTCGACATCAAAGAGCGGCTGCACTCCATCCATCACGAATTCGAGTTCCCCGACTGGGACGACTCAGGCACATCGAACGCCGAAGAGTGGATCCTGGTAGCTCACAACAAACGTGAAACCCAGGAGATCATGAACGATTACGTGGGCATCGTCAGGAGCGATCTGCGCCTTGACCGTGCACGGCGGCGCATCGAGTTCCTGAAGGAAGAGACCGAGGCCTACTACAAGAAAACAAGGATCACGCCTCAGATCATCGAGCTGCGAAACATCATCAAGGTAGCGAGCCTGATCATCCAGAGCGCCATCAAGCGAAGGGAGTCACGCGGCCTGCACTACACGACCGATTTCCCCAACAAGGACGACAAGTATTATCTGTGCGATACGGTACTGAGGTCGTTTTAAGGAAGAGAGGCTGTCCCGGCATTGCTTCTGACAGAGCCTCTTTCTGTTTTTTTGTAAAATTGCAAGCACCGGAAGTGAGATAAGGGACCATACGGACGTAAAGGACCAGAAGGACATGTGGGGTTCAAGAGGAATGGATGAGATTGCAGAGCCTCTTCATTCCCCAGTAACGACGGGTACCCGTCATGCCAAGCAAAACGGCTGCCTCACCTTGACTTTTGAGTCAACCTCGTATTACCGTAAAAGGGGCAAGCCCCGGGCTCTCCTACCCCGGACTGAAGACTGGGGCTACTGAAGAAAATGCAAGAGGTTAATATCAGGACCTCCTGGATAAGAACGACTGAAATCCCGACCCGTCGGTACAAGGGACATTTAAACCATTGCATTCAGTTGCCCCGGATTTCAACCTCTTATAATTTCAGAGTCCCGACAACTCGGGACTCTGAACATTCAAATCTCTTACATTCCTGTTGCCCCGGGTTTCAACCTCTTATAATTCAAGAGGACTTCAGTCCTCTGGACATTCAAATCTCTTACATTCCTGTTGCCCCGGGTTTCAACCCGGGGAAAGCAGATCCATCAAATATTCCGGACTTTAGTCCAATATCTTCTTGCTGTAGTTTGACATACCCTGTTATTCAGAGACATGTT
>DATMYL010000038.1:0-5755 GCA_035560975.1 Chlorobaculum sp.
CGCTGGGCGCGCCTTTGTTGAGCAAGTTGTTGAAGCTCCGCCATATCCGGGCGCCAAGGCTCATTTTCTGGTCGGGGAGGAGTTGGACGACCGGGAGTGGTTATCGACACTCATCAGGATCACCGGCAGTGAGCTTCCGGAACCGAAACCCAAAAAACCAAAGCAGCCAAAGCAAACGGGACGCACCAGATGAGCTGCTGTTTTGCCTGGAAGATATTTCCGTGATGACTTCGGTCAAGCCGACCGGTGTCGAATGACATGGTTCTGCTCATAGAGCCCGATATGTCGTAATCTTCACTTCTGTGCTTCCTGATCGCCACGGCCTTGACACTGGTTTTATTTTTCGATCAGCTTTCGTGCACATCTCATCCGCCGAACTCCTTTCCCCTGAAAAAAGCCTCTTTTTCGCCGGACAAAACAGCCTGGTTTGTTCAGTAGCGAACATTATGCGACGTATTGGTTGTTGAGTGAGCGATGGAATATCTCTATTATTCTGATGAACAACATGTTCGTTATCATACAATTAGTTCGGTATATGGCTTGATGGTAGCCGTAACATGGAAAAGAGGCGGATAATTGAGACTATTAAATCGGGGAGTTACAGTTCATGAAGAGAAAAGGAATTTACAGGCCGACGGTTGAGGACGCCATTGAAATCGGCGGAATCGAAACGTTGCATCCGGGCGGGTTCGCTCTTACCCGACGAACGGCTGAACTTGCGGAATTGAAAGAGGGGTTGAAAATCCTGGACGTTTCCAGCGGTCGGGGAACCCAGTCGATTTATTATTCGAAAGAGTTCGGCGTCGATGTGGTCGGTGTCGACATTTCGGAAGAGATGGTCAAAACCGCGACATCGAATGCCCAAAAGGCAGGATTGGGCAGGAGGGTGCAATTCAGGACCGGCGATTCGCAATCGTTGCCGTTTGATGATAATTCGTTCGACGTCGTCATCAACGAGTGTGCCGTGGGGATTCCTGACGACTCTCAGAAGGTATTGAATGAAATGGTCCGCGTGGTCAAGCCGGGCGGAAGGATCCTTATTCATGAATCGACATGGAGAGCGAAGCTGCCGAATGAGGAGAAAGATGAATTTGCCGAGCGCTACGGTACCACCCCGCTGGAGCTTGCCGAGTGGCTGCAAATGCTTGAAAAGGCCGGTGTGAAAAATATCGGCTATGAATTCGAGCAGTGGTCGAAGCCCGAAATGTTCTGGAAGATCAGGAAGGATCGCGATGTCAAACACTGGTTTTTCACGATGACCATTCCTGAAAAACTGACGACGATCGCAAGGATTTTTACGAAGTTCGGCTTGAAGGGTGTCGTTACCATCATGAAAAACGAGAGGGCGTTTTACAGGACGATATTGCAGGGCAAGCTGGGATATGCCCTGTTCAATGGGGTGAAGTGAGGTGCTGAGGAGCAGGGTTTTGAACATTGTCCGCAACTTGTTTGAATAATATGCGCTGCTTCGATTAATTTTGGGATGCGGAGGAGGTCTCCGATAGTTTTGTGGTGATTTTGATCTGTTTCAAGACAATTCAACACCAATGGATACGATCGCATTTTTCAATGAGTTTTCATCGTACACGGAGTGGGCGGATGCTGTCGTTTTTTCCGCTATCATGGGCAACCTGCAGGCGGAACAGGACGACTCCATTCTTAAACGGTTGCGGCATATTCATCTTGTCCAGAAGGTTTTTCTTGATGTGTGGCAACAGTCGCCGATCGATCCCACTGAAACACAGTCGTTTGATCTGGCTGCATTGATGGAATTTGCGAGGGAGGTGCACCGGAATACGAAGTTGTTCAATGAAGCGCTTTCGTTGACGGAACTTGACAGGGTGATCGAATTGCCCTGGTCCCGGCAGGTCAGCCAAAATCTGGGGTTCGAAACCGCCAGTCCTACCATGGCCCAGACGCTTGTCCAGGTTTTCGTGCACAGTTCGTACCACCGGGGGCAGGTCAATGCCAGCCTTCGGGAACTCGGGATCGAACCGCCCATGACCGATTTCATCGCCTGGGTATGGGGGCATAAACCTTTACCTGTATGGCCGGAAGGGAGTCAGGCGAGTCCGGGAAAAACAGCATGATCAGGAGGATCAGGCCAAAGCCCTGTTGTTTTAACCGCTATCCGATTCCTGTGCAGGAATTGCCTGTTCTGACGATCAATGCTTTTGAACAATCTCCCAAGTCATGAGCCTGATATGGAATTGCTGAACGTATCAACAGAAGAGCACTTGATAATTGCCAGGGAGCTGTTTGAAGAATATGCGGCTTCGCTCAATTTTGAGATCTGTTTCCAGGGATTTGCTGCCGAGCTTGCGCAGCTTCCGGGTTATTATGCTCTGCCGTCGGGTCGTTTATTACTGGCTTTTCATAATGGGCGCGCCGCTGGTTGTGTCGCTTTGCGTCGGCTGGAAGATGGTGCGTGCGAGATGAAGAGGCTGTATGTCCGACCAGAGTTCCGTGGGTCGGGTATCGGAAAGGCTTTAGCGGAAGCGGTTGTATGCCAGGCCCGTGAAGCAGGCTATAAGATCATGCGGCTCGATACGGTCAGTTCGATGCACAAGGCTCAATCTATCTATAAGACATTGGGTTTCGTTGACACAAAGCCCTATTGCTTTAACACGCTTGAAGGCGTCCGGTATATGGAGTTGAACATATGAAATCCGCCAACTTCGATCTCCAGTCATATTTTTCCCGAACAGGCTTCCAGGGGAGTGCTTCGGCTGACTTTGAGACTCTGAAAAGCATGATGCGTTGCCAGCTGTTTTCGGTGCCTTTCGAGAATCTCGACGTTCAGGCGGGGAAGGTCGTGTCGCTGGTGCCGGAAGAGGTTTACGAGAAGATTGTCGGGCGAAGGCGAGGCGGATACTGCTACGAGGTCAATGGCCTCTTTGCCATGGCGCTGGATGCGTTGGGCTTTTCTTATCGGTATGTCGCCGCGCGGCCGATGACTTATCCAGTGCGCCGTCCAAAGACGCATATGGTGATTGTCGTGACGTTAGATGACGAACAGTGGCTCTGCGATCTGGGGTTCGGGAGTTTTGGAATTCGGGAGCCGATCAATCTTCGCTGGCTCGATAGGGAGATCGGGCAGGATTTCGATACGTTCAACCTGACCATGGTTTCGGAGCGGGATTATCTGCTGCAGTCGTTGACCGACGGAGCATGGAAAAATCTCTACGAATTCAACCTCTGCCCTCAGGAGTGGGTGGATTTCGAGCCCGCAAACTTTCTGAACTCGACGCATCCTGACTCGATATTTGTCAAAAACCTGATGGTCGTTCTGCAAAACGAATCGGGGAAGAAGGTACTCACCAGTTATCAGTTCAAGTCTGTTTCAGAGGGCATGACCGTTGAAACAAGGATAAGTCCTGAAGAGATCCCCGCACTCTTGCAGCAGGAGTTTTTTCTTCGGAGCGAACCGGACTGCTGAATGTGCCTTCCCCTTTGGGCCTACGTCGTGAACTATTACGGTTTTGATTTGTCTCAGGCGGGCAGTATATATTACTATGAGCCACAAGTAACGTTCTTTTTCCTACCTATTATATTCCCGGGAGATGTTTCCCCCTGATTTTCATTGTCACTTTATCGTCATTTCAGCGATCGGTCGGTATTGAAAACAACATCAGCAAGCAGGGAGGTCTATTATGTGCAGTAATGTTTCAAGAGGCATGCCGAAATTGATATTTCTGGTGTTGCTTCCTGTCTTCCTGTTTCTTTTACCTTCATCATCATATTCAGCTGATCCGAAGGAGGTCCCCTCCCCCGATACAGTCCTGAACAAAAAGCCAGACAACGAAGGGACTGATAAACTTTCGGTCAGGTTGCTCGAAGTGACGAACTCGAGGCCCAAAAACAAGGACCGTGCAGGGTTGGGTGATAAAATTACCGTCAAGGTCGACAAGTTCGATGAGTTGATGAAATTGGTGGACAACGATATCAGCAGAATCGAGCTGAAAATCAACGACAATGTGTTGCCGGATTTGACGCCGCTGAGGAAATCCGACGACAACGCCCTCGAATATCAACTGGTACGCGATGAGAAAAACCATGCGATATGGGACTCTTTGGGAAGCAGGTCAAAGAGGATTGTAAATCCGGTAACGGTTTCCCTTGCTCTTGAAAACGAGGCGGATAATAAAAAGGTCAATTTCAGGGGTTATGATTTCAAATTGATCCTCAATAATAATACCATCGCCTCGATCCTGTTTGTTATCGGGGCGATATTGTTCGCCATATCATTCCTGAAGCTCGGGAAATTCGATGCGCGCCTGAGAAACTACGGACCGGAATCGTCCTACAGCCTTGCTCTCGTTCAGATGGCGGTCTGGTATTATATCGTCACGATGGCTTTTATCTATCTGTACCTTACTACCGGATGCTTGCCTGAACTGAATGATTCCACCATGATATTGCTCGGGATAAGCAGCGCAACGGCAGTCGGTGCAAAAGTGATAGATTCCTCAAATATCGACAAGAAGCAATCGGAAAGCACTGATGCGGGGCCCGATGCGATCGCCGAACAGGAAAAGGAGGGCAACAGCCTGGCAATAAAGATCAAAGAAGTGAAAAGCCGGCATTTTCTTTACGATATACTCTCTGATGAATACGGTTTGGCATTATCGAGATTCCAGATTTTTGTCTGGACGCTGATAATGGTTTCTATTTTCGTGTACGATGTTCTGAGCACGGCGGCGATACCGGATTTTTCCGACAGTAATGTGCTGACGCTGATGGGTATAAGCTCAGGCTCATATATCGGATACAAATTAAAGGAAGATTTTACCCAGAAAATCAATAGGTGAAGAGGCCTCCGGGGCTGGGTGAGGTGAGCATTACTGCCTGATGCCCAAGAGATCACGGGTCAACTTAAAGGGCGGTGATCGATAAGTGTCTTGAGGTAATCTCATATAAACCGGTGTCGGTTACTCATACCGTTCCCACCTTTTTGTTCATGGTATTTGCCACGCTGCGTAGTGCTGGCCGGACAAATTATCAGCCTGCTTTTATCATAACGGCTACACTACCTATGCGTTGTGTCGCCTTGGTCATGGTTGGGCAGACGGGCGCGATCGTCTTTGCCGGGCCTCGCTGGACGACTACCTGTCCGAAGGAGGCAGATGATTGCCCAGAGGTAGCAGGTGTCTCATCAGGCGACTGCGCGCAGGTATGGTGCGGAAACCAGGCTTTTTTCCGATATGGCCCATTATGATGCTGTATGATGATCGGAACGTTGCAGATAGGATAATGAGTCGGCTCGACGTTCAGGGTTTTTGATGCGTTGGGCTCTGATTATGGGGAAGAGCATGAAACGCAGGGAACCTCTCTGGCGGCTTGAACCGTTTGCATAGAGAAACGATCCTCCCGGAAATCAATTCCATGAAAGATATCCGAACGAAACGGGTTTATGATCCTGTGGAACCAGACGATGGTTTTCGCGTGCTTGTCGACAGGCTGTGGCCGCGGGGACTGACGAAAGCGCAGGTTCGAGCAGAGATGTGGTTGAAAGATGTTGCTCCTGGAACGACTTTGCGGAAATGGTTCGGGCATGATCGTTCGAAGTGGGAAGAGTTCAGAACCCGATATCTTGCGGAGTTGTCTGGTGCGCCGGAGGTTGTAGAACGGCTGCTCGATGAGGCGAAGACGGGGCGGGTGACGCTCCTGTATGCGGCTCGCGATACTGAATGCAACCACGCTGTTGTGCTGAGGGAGTATCTGATGAGACGATTGGGAATTGATGAAAGCTCGC
>DATMYL010000039.1:0-2805 GCA_035560975.1 Chlorobaculum sp.
GTTCGCCTGAACTTCAGGGATCGTCTCCGGGTCATTGATCACGATCGATTTGCTGCGCTTCTTGGCAACCTTCGCCGGATATTTGTTGATCAGCTCCTCCTTTATGACGGAAGGATCTGGAAAATTATAGTTCGCAGCCATGGTAACGTTCTCCGTTTACACCTTGAAAATTTTATCCTCAGTTCAGCGCTTCGTCGCCCTCTTCGCCCGTCCTGACCCTGATGGTGTCGAGGATCGGCGTCACGAAGATCTTGCCGTCGCCTGGATTGCCAGTCTGGTTTGTCTTGATGATCGTGTCGATGGCCATCTGGCAAAGCTCGTCGGGAACGACCACGGTAAGGATCCTCTTGGCCACGAGCCTCGGGGCATTGCCGAGCTGTGCGATAGCCTCGGGGTGGCCGGCTTCGGCTCCATGAAGGATGTCGAAGTGAACCTGGCCCTTGCCGCGCCCCATGACCCTTCCCGTTGCCGTGAAGGCCGGGATGCCAGCATCGATGAGCGCTTTTTTGGTTTCGTTCACCTTGTTGATCCGGATGACTGAAATAATCTCTTTCATCAGGCCTCCTTCGCTGCCAGCAGCGGTTCGCTTTCTTTCGTTCCGGAACTGATGGTGTAGACCTCTTCGACTGCCGAGATGAAGATCTTGCCGTCGCCGAACTTGCCATCGGGACCTGATTTGGCGGTTTCGAGGATGGCCCTCACCACGAAATCCTTGTCTATATCCGGCACCACGACGAAGAGCATCTCTTTCGGCAGTTCGTCATACACCACATCACCGACGCGCAGACCGCGCTGCTTGCCGCGTCCGACGACAGAGATCTTGGTGACAGCCGGGTATCCTGCATCGAGCAGACCCTGCATAACCTCATGGACCTTCTCCGGCCTGACGATTGTTCTGATCATTAACATGTTTGAGTTCTCCGTTTGGTTTGATTAGTTGGCGATACCGAATTCGATGAGCAGCTGTTCGAGTTCGTCGATCTCGAGAGGCTTCGGAATGACGAACATCTTGTTCTCGTTTATCTTGGTAGCCAGAGCCCTGTACTCGTCGGCCTGCGGATGAGTCGGATCGTAATCGATCACGGTTTTCCTGTTGATCTCTGCGCGCTGGACGAAGTTGTCGCGGGGCACGAAGTGGATCATCTGGGTGCCGATCCTGCGGGCAAGCTCTTCGATCATCTCACGCTCGTTATCGACCTTTCTGCTGTTGCAGATCAGCCCGCCGAGGCGGACACCGCCTGCATCGGCATATTTCAGGATGCCCTTGCAGATGTTGTTGGCGGCGTACATGGCCATCATTTCACCCGAGCAGACGATGTAGATCTCTTCTGCTTTGCCGTCACGGATCGGCATGGCGAATCCACCGCAGACAACGTCGCCGAGAACGTCATAGAACACATAGTCCAGTCCCCATTCGTCATCGTAGGCTCCAAGCTGTTCGAGCAGGTTGACCGAGGTGATGATACCGCGGCCTGCACAGCCGACGCCGGGTTCCGGTCCGCCGGACTCGGTGCAGCGGGTCAGTTTGTAACCCTCTTTGATGATATCTTCGAGTTCGACCTCTTCGCCCTCTTCGCGCAGTGTGTCGAGAACGGTCTTCTGCTGCAGTCCGCCGAGCAGGAGGCGGGTGGAGTCAGCTTTCGGGTCGCATCCGACGACCATCACTTTCATGCCCATTTCGGCAAGGCCTGCAACGGTATTCTGTGTGGTCGTTGATTTGCCGATACCACCTTTTCCGTAAATCGCGACTTTTCTCATGGTTGTGCTTATTTAGGTTAATCGCTTCTTGTGTTAAAATATTCAGGGGTTTGCGTGTTATGTCCTGAATAATTAAAGATAATAATGCAATTGCCGTGCCAGACCCCTTGAATCCGCAACTATTTTTCAGGGTTTCTTTTTCGAATGCGTATAAGACATTGAATTACAAAGGGATAGGCGCTGATCATGAAGTGCCTGAGTGGCGTTCCGGTACTTGCATTTATTCAGATCGGCCGCGAAATCGTCAATCCCGGGCCTACATTTCTGTAGAAAAGGTGTGTTTTCTACAGAAATGTAGGCCCGGGATGTGGGCCGGGGTATTTTTGTCGACAGCAGTCAAGGCTGGTTGCTCGCTTTTTGTGGACAGGGGACTTCTTATCTTGATATCGAATGGTTGTTTTGCATGGAAAACACTACATATCGGCAGAAATACTACAAATGCGTAGGAAATGATTGCCGTAGGTCTTTCGGTTTTGGAACCGTTGAAAATGTGGTAGCTTTAATAAATAAAGTTTGTTTCTAACCAAGAGGAGGATGATATGCAGACAAGGGCACTGGGCCGGACAGGCTTACAGATAACACCCATCGGTCTCGGAACCTGGGCAATCGGCGGCGGAGACTGGGCTTACGGCTGGGGCTCCCAGGATGACAGTGATGCTGTCGCCGCTGTACGGCGCGCAGTCGAGCTTGGCGTCAACTGGATAGATACGGCTGCCGTCTACGGCCTCGGCCACTCTGAAGAGCTGGTCGGGCAGGCAATTGCTGACATGCCTGAAAAGCCGTTCATCTTCACCAAATGTTCGCTCGTATGGAATGAGCATCGTCAGGTCGGCAACAGCCTGAAAGCCGACTCCATCAGGCAGGAGTGTCTGCAGAGCATCAGGCGGCTCGGTGTTGAGGCTATCGACCTGTACCAGATCCATTGGCCGAACCCCGAAGAGGATATTGAAGAGGGGTGGACGGAGATGGCGAAGCTGAAGGAGGAGGGACTGGTAAGGCATATCGGGGTTTCGAACTTCACGGTTGCACAGATGAAGAGGGCTTCGG
>DATMYL010000040.1:0-43337 GCA_035560975.1 Chlorobaculum sp.
ATATCCAATGAAGAAGTAGGTATAATTTTGGAATAAACATAATGACTGTATAATGGCAAATAAAAAATCGGTAATAGCAATCTGTTATGATTTTGACGGTACCCTATCGCCAGGAAACATGCAAGAGTATGGTTTCTTTTCAGGTCTTGGTTCATCGGTAGCAAAAAAATTTTGGTGTGAATCAGAACGAAAAGCAAAAGAGAATCATGCTGATCCTATATTGGCCTATATGAATCATATGATCGAAGAAGCAAAAGTTGGAAACGTAGGCACAACACGAGAGGCATTTAAAACTTATGGTAAGAGTGTTGAGCTGTTTTCTGGTGTGGAAGAATGGTTTTCCCGGATCAGTAACTATTCAAAAAAATACGATATAAAAATTGAGCATTATATTGTTTCATCAGGTCTTAAAGAAATGATAGAAGGTTCTCATATTGGGAAAAAGTTTAAAAAAATATATGCCTGTTCTTTTATTTACGATAATAATGATGCGGCAAAATGGCCGGCAGTTGCAGTAAACTATACGACCAAAACACAGTTTCTTTTTCGTATTAATAAAGGAATAACGGACGATAACGATAATAAGCGAATTAATGAATTTATTCCAGAAAATGAGAGGGAAGTTCCTTTCGCTCGAATAATTTATATCGGCGATGGCCTTACAGATATTCCCTGTATGAAATTAGTCAAGGAGAAAGGTGGGCATTCTATAGCTGTATATGACTCAAATAATAAACATAAAAAAAAGAAAGATACGGAAATGCTTCTTTCAGATGGTAGAGTTAATTTTATTGCTGAGGCTGATTATGCCGACAACTCACATCTTGATCAAATTGTGAAGACAGTGATTGATTATATTGCAATAAAAATGAAATTGTCATTGTTGGTAAAAAAACCAATAAAATTCAGCAATCCAGTAGCTGCTGTTGATTATAAGGCTTTTGACGCTGAAAAGACGCATGTAGCGGTTGAATAGTGTGATACGAACCTGTGAATTCAAATTGCAAGTGCACCACGAGCCATAGGCCAGAACACTTCATGAGGCGTCCGGTAACTGAGACACTTCCGTGGTCGATGGTTTAACCTTCTTACGGCTTCTGCAATATCGTCGTCATCCACGTTACGAAAGTCGTATCCTTTAGGAAAATATTGACGCAGCAAGCCGTTGCTGTTTTCGTTAGCACCCCGCTGCCAAGGGCATAAGGGACGTTGGGGGACGTTGTACAGTAAGCGCAAAAGTGATAATTTAATTTAAAGGTCAAAAGAGAAAAAAATCGGACGGGAAAGTAAGGAGGACGGATATGCCGAGAGGAGCAAGACTCGATGCGCCTGGTACCCTGCATCATGTGATTCTGCGGGGTATCGAGAGGGGCGCCATATTTGTGAATGATGATGACCGGAAAGAGTTTATGCGACGGCTGGGCAGTCTGGCCAGGGAATCCGGTACTCAAATTTATGCATTTGCACTGATGACGAATCATGTACACCTGCTTGTCAGAAGCGGTGCAAGCGGAATATCAACCTACATGCGTCGTCTGTTATCCGGTTATGCAGCGTACTTTAATCGCAGCCACAATCGGGTGGGTCATCTCTTCCAGAACCGATACAAATCCATCATCTGCGAAGAGGATGCATACTTCGAAAAGCTGGTGGCCTACATCCACCTCAACCCCCTGAAGGCCGGAATCGTGGATTCATTTGAAGCGCTGGAGCGGTATCCATGGAGCGGTCATACCATCATCATGAGGCATGTTCATCATGACTGGTTCGACCGGGAATACGTATTGCAGTTTTTCGGGACGCGCGAAGGGGTAGCCAGAAAGGCATATCAGGTATTTCTTGAAGAAGAGATGGGGCAGGATCGGGAGAACGAGCTAACGGGAGGAGGATTGATCCGGTCTCATGGAGGGTGGTCGAACGTGCTGTCGATGCGGAAACAGGGGATGATGGAAGCTGGTGACGAAAGGGTTTTAGGAAGCGGTGATTTTGTGAGTTCCCTGCTTGAGCAGGCCGAGGAAGGACTGAAAAAACAGCTTGCCGGGGGTGAGCGGCAGGTACAGGTAAAGCACGATATCGAAGAAACATGTAAAGACGCTGGGATATCAGTTGCATATTTTCGATCAGGGAGCCGAAGTGGGGTATTGACGGAAATGAGGAAAAAGCTCGCGGTAAAATTTGTGTCGGAATATGGCCTGTCGCTTGCAGAGACGGCGCGACAGCTTGGCGTGACAACCAATGCGATAGCTTATATAATGAAGCGCAATAGGTGATCTCATTATTGATATTTTTGCGCTTGCTGTACAACGTCCCCTAGTATTTTGCTCGGCTGAGAAAAATGATGATGCAATTTGTCGGGTTTGCGAATATTATACGTCACACTGTATCTTGTTTGTAGTTATTTAATTGAAGCGCAGTTTCGGCCGAACATCAAACCGATAGAGTCAGATGCTTTTACCGAGCAGAATTTCTGATCCGTCATTTCACCGGAGTGCAGCCGCCCCCTGTGAATTTTTCGTCAGGGTTCAAGCTTTTATACGCCTGTTGCCTGTTGCACTTGCGGTTGTTTTTGTTTATTCCACAGCTCAGGCCCGGGAATATGGCCGTTATTATCCGAAACGGATTCTCACTGTATCCAATTCGCCCTCCGGAACGCGACATGGCATCGACCTCGAGTACCTCGATCTGATTCTTGATGACTTGTCGACCCACGCAAAGAACTATCCCCCCACGTTCGATACGCCTCAAGATCGCCAGCGGGCTATTCAAAACATTGCGATGCTTTCGGGAATGCTCGATATCCTGGTAAATGATCCTGATCCATCTCAGGAGATCCTTTTGAGAACCGGTTACCTTAACAGTATGGGGCATAACCTCGATATTTCCGGTTCGGCGCTAAGAGCTATCGACTGTTTTGAGAAGCTGCTTGTAATTGCTCCCGACCATCCGCTCGGGAACTACAGATATGGCAAATTTCTCGCGGAATCGAACAATGGCAGGCGAGCACTTCCGTACCTCAGGAAGGCGCACTCTTTAGGCGTTGTTGACGCCGACTACACGCTTGGCTTGACCTGTCTGGGGCTTGGAGACAAGCAAAGCGCACTGGAGTATCTGCAGGCCTATAGGAAGGCATGTCCGGGTGCCCTCAATGTTGATTTTCTCATCAATGCCATTCGAAACGGAAACCTCCAATTCAAGACCACCAACCAGTAAGTCTTGATGTACGTCACGGACCCGATCCTCAGCTTCGCGATGATGATACAGGGACGCAGGAGAGCTCGCTTTAGATTCCATCGATGAATTTGACGGCCTGGTCATTCAAACGTTAAGCCACCTGGGGAATCCATGCCGGTTAAGTTGTCCAAATATCTTTCGTTGATAACCATCGCAACGTTGAGCGCCATACTCCTGGTTGCTGCTGTCTCGAACGGTCAGGTCCTTGGCAAGAGCGCCGGTTTCGGCTTGTTGGTCGACATCATGTATGCAGCCCTGATAAGCTCCAGCTTTTTACTTGGTTATGTAAACCGGCAAAAAGGGCAGAACATCTGGGCTGTATTTTTCTGGGCTAACGTTTTTATCGTTTTAATCCCGACAATTCTAAGCATTGGCGGTCTTATAAAGGTGCCTTCGGGATTGCTGATATTTCTTGATTTGTATTGGCTGAACCAATATGTGGTTTATGCGGTAAGTGCTAATGGTTTGAATCTGTTTCATGAAACATTGCCAGCATCGAACGGCCGGGATACATCTTCGGTCGATGATAGCAGGCGTCCGTTGAATCGCAGGGGGAGTCGTGGCTGATTGTTTTGAACCGGTTGCGCGCGCAGATGCGCGAGTCCTCGTGCTCGGCAGCGTTCCGGGGGTGGTCTCCATCAAGCAGCAGCGTTACTACGCGCATGGCCGCAACGCTTTCTGGCCGTTGATGGAGAGGTTGCTCTGCGAAGGTTCGTCGCTTGAATATCCCGCCAGGCTTGATCTCCTGATGGATTCGGGGATTGCTTTGTGGGACGTGCTCGCTTCAGCGATGCGAGAGGGTAGTCTGGACTCTGCTATCATTGCCGGCTCGGAAGTCCCGAACGATATTGTCGGGTTCCTCGATTCGCACCCTTATATCACCCATATCTTCTTCAACGGCGCGAAAGCTGCGATGTCGTTTCAGCGCCATTCCGGCAAGCGAATTATTCCGGGGCGGGTGCAGCTTGTCCAACTGCCGTCAACCAGCCCGGCCAACGCTGCCATGAGCTTCGATGCGAAGCTGCAAGCATGGAGAGTTGTCGCTGACGCTGCACGTGTGAGTGGTCGTGTATAGCCTTTACTGTAGTGATGATCAGGCCAGAATGGTAGATCATGGGTTGAATCTGTTCCGGGGCGTTGAGTTTTCCGTTTTTTTATGGATTGCAAAAACTGTTACCTTGATCGTCTATAGAAGCGTAACCGTTAACCACGCATCCCCATGAGAAGTAACGTCATCGGTCTGTATTTATCGATTCTGATGCTGGCACCGCTGAATGCGAAATGCGATGAAATACCGGATCAAAAAGCACAAAAGGAATCGGGATGGCGACAGTTCGTAACTCAAAGCGTTGGTTATGGAGAGTGCCTTGTCGGCCTGATGTATGAAGGCGGTAAAGGTGTCAAACAGGACTATCCTGAAGCGCTCAGATGGTTTCGATTGTCCGCAGCTCGCGGAAACGCATGGGCGCAATATTGTATCGCTCTGATGTATGACAATGGCAGAGGCGTTCCAAAAAACAGGGTTAAGGCAAAAGTGTGGTTCAAGAGATCTGCCGACAATGGGTTGAGTGAGGGGCGGGATGCATACGAAAGGGTAATCAGGGCCGGCTATTGAGATTGCTGCATTGCAGGATTCAGAATGAGTCCGGTTAACCCCAGCCTCAAAAGCTGGGGTTCTTCAGTTCCCGCATTACTGCTGAACGTGGGTGTGCGGATAATTCCCGTGGATATAGGCTCGATCACCCATTCATGAGGATCGAGAATTCTGTTACATTTATTATCTCTCTATTATTATTAAGGATAGGCTGCCGCATTGCTGTTTAGTGATGGCCGGCAGGGTAATGGCTGTATAGTTCAGGCGGGAATGGCGAACAAAAAGAGTCCAGCTGTGGCTTTTAGCGAACAGCGGACACAACAAAGAGCGCGAGCACTACCTGTGACCGATCCCTACAAAAACACGATGAGGTTTTGCATCATCGGCATCTTGATTACGATTCTGTCTGTTGCATCCGGCACAAATGCAGAGGGAGTGGTCAATAAACAACCATCATCAGATCCAAAATCCGGAAAAGATGTAACCCAGGACTTTGACCAGGCGGCAAGGTGGTTGCAGATGGCTGTGGCGACGGGGAACGTCCAGGCGCAATACAATCTCGGCGTTCTTTACCTGAAAGGCAACGGCGCAGATGTAAGGCAAGACTATGTCGAAGCGGTAAAATGGTTTAAGCTTGCGGCAGAACAGGGATTCGCCCATGCGCAATACAATCTCGGCCTCATGTACGGAAATGGACAAGGTGTCCAGAAAGACCATACCGAAGCGGCAAAGTGGTATCGGCTGGCGGCAGCGCAAGGTTTAGCAGACGCACAAAACAATCTCGGTGTAATGTACAGCAGAGGACAAGGTGTCCAGCAGGATTATGCTGAAGCGGCAAGGTGGTACAGGTCTGCAGCAGAAAAAGGATTTGCACCAGCTCAATACAATCTCGGTGTAAAGTATGGCAATGGGCAGGGTGTCAGGCAAAACTATGCTGAAGCCGCGAAGTGGTTGCGGTTGGTTGCAGAGAAAGGATATGCCGAGGCCCAGAACTATCTCGGAGTCATGTACGGTACCGGACTGGGAGTAAAGCAGGACTATGCCGAATCGGCAAAGTGGTTTCGACTGGCGGCAGCACAAGGATTCGTCCAGGCACAATACAATCTTGGAGAGATGTACAGACAGGGGCAGGGAGTGGTTAAAAATGAAGCAATAGCGAAACAATGGTTCGACAAGGCTTGCAGTAAGGGGGATAAGGAAAGTTGCGACGAGTCGCGAAAGTTGAACGAGATGGGTATCAAATAACCGCCTGAAATCAATCCCTGTTACGGTGTTCAGGGCTGGCGTCAAAGCTGCAGTTCTGTATACTGTTTAATGAGTTACGGGATATGCTGATCCGTTGATATTTTTTATTATGCATAGATAGCCTGGTT
The DNA here is from genome assembly GCA_035560975.1 of Chlorobaculum sp. GTDB lineage: Bacteria > Bacteroidota > Chlorobiia > Chlorobiales > Chlorobiaceae > Chlorobaculum. The sequence goes on from DATMYL010000040.1 coordinate 6,199, forward strand.
ACCATAGTCTGATAATCGGCAGGGAGAAGACCGCAAAGTCCTGGCAGGAATGGTGTCAAACCGTAAACTTTCAAGAGAGTTCAGGGAAGAGCTTAATCAATAAAGAGCTGCAGGCACGAGTGACGCTCAAATACTAAACAAGCATGATGAAGCGCTACATAATCGGCATCCTGGCGGTGTTCCTGATTGTTTCAACCGGAGCAGAAGCAGAGGATCGGGCAAATCAGCTTTCTGCACATTCATCAATATCTGGACGAGACGATTCCGAAGCTGCAAAATGGTTGCAGATCGCTGAGCTTGAGGGGAATGCCAAAGCTCAGTACAATCTCGGCCTCATGTACCTCAACGGTAACGGAAAAGATGTACGGCAAGATTATGCTGAAGCGGCAAGGTGGTTCCGCCTGGCTGCAGGGCAGGGTGATGTGGAAGCACAGTACAATCTCGGCGTCTTGTACGACAATGGACAAGGCGTCAGGAAAGACTTTATCGAAGCTGCGAAATGGTTTCGGCTTGCGGCAGGGCGGGGCAATGCGGACGCACAATATAATCTCGGGGTGATGTACGACAATGGACAAGGCGTCAGGAAAGACCATGCCGAAGCGGCAAAGTGGTATCGGATCGCTGCAGAACAAGGGTATGTCAGGGCGCAATACAATCTCGGAGCATTATACCTGAACGTCAATGGACAGGGTATCGGGCAGGACTTTTCCGAAGCAGCTAAATGGTTTCGTATGGCGGCTGTGAAAGGCAATGCGGAATCACAATACAATCTCGGAGTGATGTATGCAAGCGGGCAGGGATTCAAGCAAGATTATGTCGAAGCGGCAGAATGGTATCGGCTGGCGGCAGAGCGAGGAAATGCCCAGGCCCAGTACAATCTTGGTGTGATGTGCGAAAACGGACAGGGATTCCAGCAGGACTATGCGGTGTCGGCAAAGTGGTATGGACTGGCGGCTGAAAAAGGATATGCCCCTGCGCAATACAATCTTGGTGTCCTGTACCTGAAAGGCCACGGCGTCAGGCAGAACGTTGCCCTGGCTAAAGAGTTGTTTGTAAAGGCTTGTGACAACGGCTTGCAAGCTGGCTGCTCCGCATTCCGAAAACTGAAAGAGTCGGAATCAGGAGAGGGCAGCGTGCCAAGCCTTATGACCGTTTCTCAATAGCCGGGGGCTTTATAAACAGCGAAAAAGTCGGCGATGCAGTAGGAACTACATTTCCATGAAAATCAACCACGCGTGACATCGGGTGGTTGTCAACGCAAAAGGGCCACCTTTCCAGGTAGCCCTTTTCTTTTTTTGACTATTCTTTTGAGACAGCTTATTTACAGAGTCTCGGCTGGCTGCAGCTGGGGCTGCGACGTCGTGGCGATGGGGCGGTAGCCGGCGCTTGTTGACTCGATTGCAGCTTCGACCAGATTCATGTTGTCTATCAACAGAGTTCGGGATGGGGTATGCAGCACCAGATCGTAGTTGTGCGTGCCGATGATGACGATGATGCCTTTGGCGTTGATTTTTTTGAGGTATTCGAGAATCTCGAAAGAGGTGTCAGGGTCGAGGTTGCCGGTTGGTTCGTCGGCCAGGATCGCGAGCGGTTCGCCGACCAGCGCGCGGGCGATTGCAACTCTTTGCTGCTCTCCTCCCGAAAGGTTCTGGGGCATCTCTTTTGAAGCATGTTCCAGGCCTACCTCCCTGAGTGCGTTCATCACTTTGTCTTTGATGAGCGCGTTTTTCGTGCCGGTCACCTTCAGCACGAATGCCAGATTTTCGTATACGCTCCGGTCTTCGAGCAGTCTGAAGTCCTGGAAGATGATGCCGAGCTTGCGACGCAACAGCGCTATCTGCCGCTTTTTGATGGTTTTCGAGTTGAAGCCGTTGACAATGATCTCTCCTTTGGCAGGCTTGATCTCCATGTAGAGTGACTTGAGGAGCGTGGTTTTCCCGGTGCCGCTCTTTCCAACGATATAGACCAGCTCGCCTGGCTGGATGGTGAGGTTCAGGTTCCTGAAGATGGGTTTTTTCCTGAGATCGATGTCGGTATTGACGAATGAGATCATGGTGTTCTACTTGGTTATCGTTCGGTTCCGGGCAATTTCGCCGGCAAGCAGCGCTGCCTCATAAAAACTGCGTTCAGATGCCGTGCCTTTGCCGGCTTTGTCGAATCCGGTGCCGTGGTCTGGAGAAGTTCTGACGATCGGCAGGCCGAGCGTGACGTTGATGCCGGTGTCGAAGGCCAGCACTTTGAAGGGGAGCAGGCCCTGGTCGTGGTACATGGCGACGACGAGGTCGTAGTCCAGGTATCGTTTCGCCCCGAAAAATCCGTCAGCCGGGAAAGGGCCTTCGAGATGGAGCGTATTCGATAGCCGCTCGATGCACGGACGGATTATCACGGCCTCTTCGTCGCCCATGACGCCGCCGTCCGATGCGTGAGGATTGAGCCCGAGCACGGCTATTTTGGGTTCTGCTAATCGGAAATCCTTTCGCATCGATTCCGCGAGCGACAGGAAGTAGCGGTCGAGGTCGATCGTCCTGATGAGCGAGGGTACCTTCGACAGCGGTTCGTGTATCGTTGCAAGGGCGACCTTCAGCCCTGATGCGGGATCGACGAAGAGCATGATCGGCGATTGGACGCCGAAATAGGAGGCCAGGAAATCGGTATGGCCGGTGTTTCTGTAGCCGGCGAGCGAGACTGCTTCCTTGTGGATCGGGGCGGTGACGAGTGCGTCGCAGAGGCCGTCCCTGCAGAGCCCCGCCGCAGCTTCGAGCGAGCGCATAGCGATGTCGCCGGCAAATTTGGAGACCGTGCCTGGCAGAATCGAATCCGGTTCGGCGACGCTCAGCACCGGCAGTACGCCGCTTTCAGGAACGATGCGATCAATGGCCGAGCGATTCTCGACCGGTTCCAGCCGGACAGGGATCCCGAGCCGGTCACGGTAGTATTCGAGGGCTTTCTGCGATCCGGCGGCAAGAAATCCATTGCCCGACGACTGGAGCCTGAGGAAGCTCTTCAGGATTATTTCGGGACCGATGCCGTGGATGTCACCGGTGGTAAGAACGATGCGCATGTTACAGCCTTTTATACGCGGTCGCGATTTTTTCGTCCTTTTTCACACCAAGGGTGGCCAGCCAGAAGAGAACCGGTTCGGGAAGCAGCAGGAAAAACCCGGCTTCAGGTTTATGCGTGACTGCGGCACCTCCTGCTTGCAGGAACTCTTTCAGGAAATGTGCGGCGATAAGCCCGGAAAGGAGGTCGCCGGCAAACAGGATGAAGCAGAGCAAAATCAGCTGTTTCTGCAATTTCCGGTTTTTGAACAGGAAGATGGAGACGATGGAGACGATGCTGGTAAGAGGCGAGAATATGCCGCCGGCCATGCTTCCGGCTGTGACGATAATGCTTGCTCCCTGTACTTGTGTAAAGTCGCCGAACAGGATGGCCTGGCTGGCCTGGAAGCTCCAGAAGGGCATCATCATGCTGCCCAGGGCGAGCATGGCTGCAAGAAACAGGTAAAGGCTTTGAATTCTGGTAAGCATAGTGTTTATGGTTACGTTTTAATTCCAGGTATGCCCTGAATATACGCAAATCAGTTTTTTGAGTTGTACATCTCTTCGATGGCGCGGGCTACGATTTTTGTTGCGCCGAGTCGGGACTGGACGAACGCTGCAGCTTTTGATCCCGCCTGTTTCAGGTGTTCGGGATCCGTGACGAAACGTTGCAGCGACTCCCTCAACTCCCGTTCATCGGTCACGACAGTCGCAGCACCGGCTTCTATGAGGCCAGCGGCTTCCGGAGAGTTGCCGTGCCTGGGCCCGAAGAGCACTGGAATGCCGTGCACTGCCGGTTCGATCGTGTTGTGCACATTGACGCCGAACGCTCCGCCCACGTAGGCGATCGAAGCGATCGCATAGAGTTCGGCGAGGTATCCGGTCTGATCGACAACGAGTACCTGCCTGCCGGGGTCGAACGCTGCGTCCATCGACGAGATCGTCACGCCTGGGATGTTCTTTGCCCGGAGGTTTTCCATGATCCGGTCGATGTTCGGACGGTCTACTTTATGCGGTACCAGCACGATGCTCAGCTTTTCCCTGAGAGGCAGCCATGCCGGTACGAGAATCGCTTCGTCGGGCTCCCAGGTGCTTCCGCAGACCAGCACCGTCTTGTCCCTGAACAGCGGTTTCAGTTTCGCAGCGCGTTCGTCGCTCTTTTTTTGACGCTCGTACACCTGGTCGAACCGTGGATCGCCGGCCTTCACCGCCTTCATATAGCCGAATTCGCTGCGGAACGTGTTGCGGTCTTTAACGTCGATTGTGAAGATGCCGTCGAACAGTGAAAAGAGATCGCGGTACAGCCCTTTGAGCCCTCGTTTGAGGTAGGGGGAGCCCGGAGGCAGTGCAGCGGCCGCCAGAACCATTTTCGCGCCGCTCCGCTTGATGGCTTCGAGATGGTTAGGCCAGAAGTCGTATCGCATCAGCATGAAGACGTCCGGCTTGATGATCGAGACGAGCTTTCGGGCGTTGTCCGGGGTGTCGAGCGGCAGATAGATGACTGCGGTTGCGTCAGGGTAGTTTTTCCTGGCTTCGTAGCCGGAGTCGGAGAAGAACGAGACCACGACGTCAAGTCCCGGAATTTTCTCCTTGAGTTCGGCAATCACAGGGCGGGCTTGCTCGAATTCACCTACCGAGGATGCGTGCACCCAGAGCCGGCAGGCAGGTTCAGGAACGGTGCGAAGACGTGATTCCAGCTCCTGGAAAAGATTCCTGCGGGCTTCGGCGAAGGTTATAAGCTTCGGGATCCGCGATGAGAGCAAGCTCAGCATGCCCGGGAAAAGAGGGGATATGCTCCTGTATGCGGCGAGGACGATTGATGCCATGGTTCTCTTGATGAATATGTATGCTAAAGGTAACAAAAAATGCGACATGGCGCCGAACGCAGGAAACGTCATCGACGTTGCGTACATTTCCCTCAAGGACAGGTTTTAACCAATGTCTCCCCTGTTGGCAGGAAATTCATGCCGTACCGGATGCTTGAACATACAGCCGATCTCAGCTTTGAGGTGACGGCCGGCAGCTTCGAGGAACTGATGGGCGAGGCATTGCGGGCGATGACTGAATGGACCGGACCGCAATGGACTGATCGTGCAGTCGAACGGAGCTTCCGCATCGATGCCCAGGACCGGGAGATGCTCCTGGTCGATCTGCTCAACGAATCCCTCACCCTGTCCCAGATTCATCATGAGGTCTATGAGAGGCTCGTGATCCGGTCGATCGGCGAAGGTTTCGTCGAAGGCTCATTCGTCGGCAGGGCAGTCACTGGCGCCCTGGACGAGATCAAGGCCGTGACCTATCACGGCGCCCAGGTCGAACAGCTTCCTGATCATAGCTGGCGGGCAATATTATTAATGGATATTTGAAGAGGCCTGCTATTATTGCTTCGGCGATCATGGGGTTCTCCGCATTCCCTGAAGATTTTGGACTGAAGTCCGAAGAGTATTATTTGATTTTGTATTTCTATCCCCCGGGTTGAAACCCGGGGCAACTGAAGAAAATGTAAGACTGAATGTCCGGAGGGTTAAAACCCTCCTGAATAGAGGATGTTGAAACCCGGGGCAACTGAAGAAAATGTAAGACTGAATGTCCGGAGGGTTAAAACCCTCCTGAATATGGGAGGTTTGAAACCCGGGGCGTCTGAAGAAGATGTGAAGCTGAATGTCCGTCGTCCCGATTAATCGGGACTCCTGAATATTGGATTTTGAAACCCGGAGCAGTTGAATATAAGAGTCTATGAATGTTCGTCTTCCGGACCTGTCGGGACGATGGACATTCAGTTTTTCTCCCTCTTCAGTTGCCCCGGACTTCAGTCCGGGGTTGCTGATACCAAAAATAATCCGGACTTCAGTCCAATATCTTCGATAAAAAGAACTGCTCTCGGATGTAATAATGGAGGTGTCACGATGAACGGTAAACGGGTTTTCATAGGTATGCCGGCAGGGCAGGGGCTTGTTGAAGCTGCCGGGGCGTTCAGGGGGTCACATATAGATATGCAGGTCAGGTGGGTGAAGCCTGAGAACCTCCACCTGACTCTGGTACCGCCATGGGAGTGCCGCGATGTCGGGCCGGTGTGCCGTGCGATCGAAGATGCCGCCAAAGGGCTGGCTCCTGTGGATGTTTTGTTCAACAAGGTGTCATTCGGTCCTGAGCAGCGGCGTCCGAGGCTTATCTGGGCGACAGGAGCACCGCCTGCCGCCCTGGCTGAGCTATCCCGGCGTCTGCAGGGATTGCCGGGCATAGATGAGGAGCCGCAACGGCTTCCGTTTCTTCTTCACCTGACCCTGGCCCGGTTCAATTCTCACGATCTCCGCTCCATGGCTTCAAAAAAACTGCGCGAAACGGTCGAATGGAATGGCACACTCGACGCGATCTGCCTGTACGAATCAATCATGAAGCCGGGCGGGGCTGAATATGTCGAACTCTGCCGGTCAAGCTTTTCCACGGCCTTTGAAAAATAAATTCGTCTTTTGCTTAATAAAATCGTACTATGGTGACGATTTATGGTGTGGTGAATATGCCAAGAAAGAGCCCGGGAGAACGGATGGCCCCAAAGGCCTCGATTTCCTGCTGATTGTGACGGATCGACGGCGGACGTACTGTCTGCCGACCGACGGATTTACCGGTTGATGACAACCCCTCTTCATTTCTCTTCTTTCCAGCATTGCTGCCACTTCGCCTCATTCGGGGCTTTTTTTCAATAATATTGGTCGCATCTTTTTACCGTTTTGAGCGGTTTGAGTGTATGGCGGCCGGAGCGCAGAAACCAAGTTTCCCCGGAAGTCCCTGATAATCAGGACGACGGAGACCTGGAATCACTTCCTTCGTCAGCTTCGCTTTTAACAGCGTTGTTGAAAGGGGGTAGCAAGCACCGGTTAACGTTGTCAATCAAATGCACAATCGGCAGAACTTATGCTGCCATGGAAGGAATGATCAATGAACGAACACAATGACACGCCGGTGACTTTCAGTAATCTCAATCTTTCGGAACCGATTCTCAAAGCCCTCGAAGGTGTGGGTTATGAAACTCCTACTCCGATTCAGGCCAGGACCATACCGCTCATCCTTGAAGGGCGCGACGTGCTCGGCCAGGCCCAGACCGGAACCGGCAAGACGGCTGCTTTCGCCCTCCCTATCCTGTCGAACATCGACCTGTCGCGTACCGAGCCGCAGGCACTGGTGCTTGCGCCGACAAGGGAGCTTGCCATCCAGGTGGCTGAAGCGTTCCACACCTATGCCGTGAACATGAAAGGCTTCAACGTGCTCCCGATCTATGGCGGTCAGGATTACGGCGTGCAGCTTCGCTCTCTCAAACGCGGCGTCCATGTGGTCGTTGGTACTCCCGGCAGGGTTATGGACCACATGCGTAAAGGCACCCTGAGCCTCGACGGGTTGCAGTTCCTCGTATTGGACGAGGCCGACGAGATGCTTCGTATGGGCTTCATCGACGATGTCGAATGGATTCTCGAACAGACTCCGGCCGAACGGCAGGTTGCGCTTTTCTCGGCCACAATGCCGGCTCCGATCCTGCGCATTGCCCGCAAGCACCTGAAGGCCCCGGCTGAAATTACGATCGAGTCGAAGACCACGACGGTCGATACCATCCGCCAGCGTTACTGGATGGTCGGCGGTCACCACAAGCTCGATGCCCTTACGCGAATCCTCGAGGCTGAGCCTTTCGACGGCATACTCATCTTCGTGCGTACCAAGACCGAGACCGTGGCGCTTTCCGAAAAGCTTCAGGCAAGGGGTTACGCCTCTTCCGCGCTGAACGGCGACATGGCCCAGGCCCAGCGTGAACGCACTATCGAACAGCTCAAGGACGGTACGCTGAACATCGTTATCGCTACCGACGTGGCGGCAAGGGGACTGGACGTGGATCGCATCAGCCATGTGATCAATTACGATATTCCCATGGATACGGAGTCCTATGTCCACCGTATCGGCAGAACCGGTCGTGCCGGACGAAGCGGCGAGGCGATCCTGTTCGTATCACCGAGGGAGCGCGGTATGCTGTTCGCTATCGAGCGTGCAACCCGCAAGCGCATCGATCAGATGGAGCTTCCTTCTACCGAAATTATCAACGACAAGCGCATCACTCGTTTCAAGCAGCGTATCACCGATACGATCGCCGGCGAAGATCTCGAGTTTTACAGCCGCATGGTCGAACAGTTCTGCCAGGAGCATGACGTTTCTGAGCTCGAAGCTGCTGCGGCGCTGGCAAAACTGCTGCAGGGCGATACGCCGTTCCTGCTTTCAGCAAAGCCCGAAAAATATCCGTCAGAACGCGAACCGCGTCGCGAGTCATCCCGTGGTGACTCCTATCGTGATGAGAGGCGCCATCAGGAGCCGAGGAAGCCTCGTGGAAACACAGGTCTGTACAGCGATGAGAAAAAAGAGACCTATCGCCTCGAAGTGGGCAGCGTCCATGATGTGAAGCCAGGCAATATCGCAGGCGCGATCATCAACGAGATCGGACTTGATCCCGAAGCGATCGGCCGCATTACCATCAATGATCAGTACAGTACGGTCGAACTTCCGGCAGATATTCCGAACGATGTGTTCCAGGAACTCAAGAAGGTGCGCGTCTGCGGGCGTCAGCTCAGGGTATCGAAGATGGACGAGCGTGAGGGTGGTTCCTACGGCGACCGCGGCGGTAACCGCAGTTACGGTGGTGACCGTGGTGGCGATCGTGGCGGACACAGCAGTTATGGCGGCGGCAACCGTAGTTACGGCGGCGACCGTAGCGGCAGCGACCGTAGCAGCAGCGACCGTGGGAATGACCGTGGTGGCTATGGCGGAGACAAGAAGAAGAGTTTCAAGAAAGGGCCTGGTGGTCCCGGTGGAAAGACGAAAAGAGACACTCCCTTCTTTACAGGTTTCAGCGCTACAAAGAAAAAGCGCATGAAAGATTGATTGGTTTTACTCCAACCGGCCTGAATTGTCAGGCCGGTTTTTTTTATGCCTTGCGGGGTGCGAAGTTTCCGTGAAGTCACAATCTCCATCTTCGCTTTTTGTGTATAATATTGTATTGGAATAGGTGAAGTTTGCTCATGAGTTGGCTATGGAACCAAAAAACGAGCGACATGGAACTTGAATTCTACGGAGCGACCCGGCGCGTGACCGGCTCCTGCCATATTCTCAGGGCGGGAGGATTCACGATTCTTCTCGATTGCGGCCTGGTGCAGGGCAACCATGAAACCGAAGCGATCAACAGGGAGCCTTTTCCCTTCGATCCTGGTGAGATTGACGCCGTTGTTCTCAGCCACGGCCATATCGACCATTCAGGTCGTCTGCCGCTGCTCGTGAACAGGGGTTTCAGAGGTCCAATCTACACTCATCAGGCTACCATCGAACTCTGCCATGTCCTTCTGAAGGATTCAGCATCCCTTGCCGAGCATGACGCACAATACAGGCGCCGTCACGGGCATGCGGATGCAGTGCCGCTCTATACGGTCGATGAGGCCATGCGTGCCATCGAGCATATGAAGGGCCTTCTGTATGGGCAGCGGCAGGAGATAGTGCCGGGAATAGCCGTTCGGCTGCACGATGCAGGGCACATTCTCGGGTCCGCCTTCGTCGAGGTCGAGGTTTCGGAAGGGGATGAGACGCGTACGTTCGTTTTCAGTGGTGATCTCGGTCAGTACGATTCTCCGATTCTCAACGATCCCGAAGTCATAGGACGGGCTGACGTGGTGATCGTGGAGAGCACCTATGGCGACCGGTTGCACAAGAATTTCGACATGACGGTAGCCGAGATCGGGGAGATCGTCCAGACGGCCAACCGCGATAACGGCAATATCCTGATACCCGCCTTCGCCATCGGTCGAAGCCAGGAGCTGCTCTATCTTTTCGGTCAGCACTACCATGAGTGGGATCTGGCCAGCTGGGAGGTGTTCCTCGACAGTCCAATGGCGATCGAGGCCAGCAGGATCTACTGGGAGCATGAGGAGCTCTGGGACGCGGATGCCTCGCTTTTCCGTCGCAACCTTCGCCGGATGCCGCCGCTCGGCAACCTGCATCTGACCGGAAGGATCGAAGAGTCCATGGCGATCAACAGCATGAACCAGGGGGCGATCATCGTCGCAGGCAGCGGCATGTGCAACGGCGGCAGGATCATTCACCATCTGAAGCACAACCTCGAAAGGCCCGAATGCCATATTATCGTCAGCGGATTCATGGCCCAGGGCACGCTTGGCCGGGAGTTGGTCGAAGGGCGGAAAGAGGTGTCGCTCCACGGCAGGCGCTATAGGGTTGAGGCGCAAGTGCATACTATAGGCGGTCTGTCGGCTCATGGCGACCGCGCCGATCTTCTGCGCTGGCTGAAAAGCAGTGAAGGAGGACCTTCCGTGGTGATCGTCCATGGTGAGGAGTCCGTGAAGGAGGCTTTCAAGGGGTTTATACGGAATGAGCTTTCCGTTGACGCCCTTATACCGCAGCCGGGAGACCGGCTTGACTTGATAACAACCACTCTGCACTCTGCAGATGGTAAAAATGCTAACAATTACAATCGATTATGACCGTTAAAACTATCAGTGAACTTGTTCCAGTCTTGCAGACGGCCATCGGGCCGGTTATCCTTATTTCGGGCCTCGGCCTGCTTCTCCTTACAATGACCAACCGGCTTGCCAAGACTATCGACCGGTCCAGGGCGCTGCTTGACAGATATGATGATCTTTCAGAATCGGTAAAGTCCAAGGTCGACCGGGAAATCATGGTGTTATGGAAGCGGGCCCGTTATGTAAGGACCTCCATTCTCCTTGCCACGACGACCTGCCTCGGTGCAGCTACGCTCATCATCCTGCTGTTCCTGACCAGCCTCCTGCAAATCAATGTGCCGCTGATCATCGAAACGATTTTCATCTTCAGCATGTTTTGCCTGATTTCCGCGCTCATCTTTTTCCTGCTCGACGTCAATCTCACCCTTTCGGCGTTGCGCATAGAGCTGGAAGGGCATAAGAAGTACTGAAGGGAATCCCTGCTTTTTCCCCGGGGAAGATGAAGAAAATATGAGAGCGAATGACCGTGCGTTCCGATAAAGGATCAACAGTCAGTCGCTCTCTGTGTTCAATCTGCATCGCGCTCCAACCGCTCACGACAATAAATCAATAATTCCTGAAGGGAGTCAAAGGGAAGGAGCTCTCAGGGTTTCGTTTTTTTGTAGGTGCCGATGAGGAGGACTTTGCCCAGGATATGTCCTTTCATTGCCACCTCCAGGGCCGCTTCGTCGGGAAATGAAAGATCCGGGAGGACGGTGTCCAGCGCATAGAGCTTGTGGAAATAGCGATGGGTGCCGATTGGGGGGCATGGTCCGCTATATCCTGTTTTGTTGGAGCTGCCCAGGCCTTCCAGGATCGGTTTCTGCGCCGGCCGGATTCCCGCGCCCTCTTCGAGCCTGTCAATGGACGGAGGAATGTTGTATAACAGCCAGTGGACCCAGGTCATTTTAGGGGCAGCAGGGTCCGGTGCGTCCGGGTCGTCGACGATCAGTACGAGGCTTTTTGTCCCGCTCGGGATGTGTGACCATGCAAGCGGCGGAGAGATGTTCCGGTCTTCGCAAGTGTACGCAGAAGGAATGGGTCCCATGTGACGGAAGGCCGTCGATGTCAGTGTAAACGTCATGTCTCCTCCTCTGGCCATCGCCTGAAGACCGGCGGGAATCAGCATCGCTACCGCCACGACCGTCGCAAAGGCCTTGATCATTGTTGACCGTTTCATTGTTCCTTTTTTTTGGTTGTTGCAGGCCCGATTGCCGGCAACCCTTTATCTGGGGAGGGGATGGGTACTAAACGCTTTCACTGCTGGAACGCTTACTTTCGTCTAATGGTTCTCTCTGGGAACGGTTAATCGACGGGCGCTCAGGATAAACTGGGAGATGGTGCGTGGAGAGGTCGTCAATAAAGAAGCTTTCGGGATGGTTGTGGGAGATTCCCCGGGCATATCGCAACGATATGCGTGTTTCAGCACGGTTTTACGCTTCTGAATCGATGCTTGACCCGATTCTGTCGGACCGGTCGCTGGAGCAACTCGTCAATGTTGCGACGCTTCCCGGAATCGTGGGGCATGCGATCGCGATGCCTGACATTCATGAAGGCTATGGATTTCCGATTGGCGGTGTGGCAGCTTTCGATCTCGAACGCGGAATCATTTCACCGGGGGGAATCGGTTACGACATCAACTGCGGAGTACGGTTGCTTGCGACAAAAGCGCCGTTCGAACGCATCTGCGAAAAAATTCCAGACCTCGCCAGGGAGATCTACCGGCGGGTGCCCTCGGGAGTCGGCCGCGGCAACCGAATCACCTTTTCGCCCGTCCAGCTCGACAAGGTTTTGCGTGAAGGCGCTCCATCCATGGTTGGGTTCGGCTACGGTGATCATGAGGATCTCGGGCGTATCGAATCGGGCGGCGTTCTTGATGTGGCGGATCCCGACAAGGTTTCAATCCAGGCTAAACAGCGGGGAATGGATCAGCTTGGCACCATGGGGGCAGGAAACCATTTTGTGGAAATAGACCGGGTGGCTGAGATTTTCGATAGGGAGGCGGCCGACCGCATGGGGCTGTTCGAAGGGCAGGTGGTCATCCAGCTTCATACCGGATCGAGGGGATTGGGCCATCAGATCGCTACTGACTACATTCGCACCATGAACAGGGCCATGGCTGCATACGGCATTACGGTGCCAGACAGGGAGCTTGGTTGCGTGCCGTTCCGTTCGCCCGAAGGTCAGGACTACTTCAGCGCAATGTCGGCCGGTGCCAATTTCGCCTGGGCGAACCGCCAGTTGATCACCTGGGAGATCAGGCAGGCATGGGCATCGGTGATTGACTCCGATCCGCTCCGCGTCGTCTACGACGTGGCACACAACATCGCCAAGATCGAAACCCACGAAGTCGACGACCGAAGCAGGCAACTGCTTGTCCATCGAAAGGGGGCGACCCGCTCGTTTCCCGGTCAGCCGGTGATCATTCCCGGAAGCATGGGCACGGCTTCGTTCGTGCTCGAGGGTGAATCGGCATCGATGCACGAGAGCTTCGGCTCCTCATGCCACGGAGCCGGACGCCGCATGTCGAGGACCAGGGCAAAGCATCTGGTGCAGGGGAACAAGCTTATGAAGGAACTGGAAGAGATGGGTATCTCCGTACAGGCAGGATCGATGTCAGGCCTGGCCGAAGAGGCCCCGGAAGCCTACAAGGACATCTCTGACGTGGTCGGCACGGTAGCGGCTGCCGGCATCGCCCGCAAGGTCGCGGAGTTGCGGCCTGTCGGGATTATGAAGGGGTAGGGAAAGCGACTAAAGAAGATATTGGGCTGAAGCCCGAAGAATTTTTTGATCCATTTTTCTCCCCCGGACTGAAGTCCGGGGCAACTGAAATGTGGGATGTCTGAATGTCCGTCGGGTTAAAACCCTCCTGAATGTGAGACTGATTCTGCGAGGGAATAGAAAAACGTCAGGCTTGCTGGTTGGTGTTCGAAATCCACATGCAAGTCCGTTGGGTTACAACCTTCTTGAATATGGGAAGTTAAATCCCGGGGCAATGGAACGAAAGACGGATGAATCTCCTGTATTCAGACTGGAAAAGGTTCAGATGAGATGGGTCGGTGTCATCCCCTCGGATGGAAGTGTGGCGCACCTCCTTGATGAAGGTGCGGTCGATGTGGGTGTAGATCTGGGTTGCTATGATCGAGCTGTTGCCGAATATTGTCTGGACTGCACTGATGCCAGCGCCTCAATCGGGCGGGATGTTTTTCTGCCTTCCTTGTGATAATACGTCAAAAATTCATATATTTTCATATAAACCACTCTGCCGGGATGATGTTTTTCCTGTCCGAGTCGGCATCAAAACGAGTAAGGCCTGATACCCCTATATCCGGAATTGCTTTATGCTCTCAGACTCCTTTACATCAAGAATTATTTTTCGAACAGTACGACTGGAGTGATCAATCCTGTTGATGGATTGTCATGCGAGTTGTTTTACTGGTCAGGATAATGCAGTGCAATAAAAAAAAGCAAATGCGGGATCGAAGGGGGATTTCCGCTTTAAACTCTTGATGGGGAAGCTCTATGAAAGCCATGGTTTATTTCTGGTGTGCTGAATCGAAAGCTCGATCTGCAGGGATGAAGATGGGTCTACGTTTCATACAGAAGGTTTTGCTTCTCACATGGTCCCTTTTGAATGCTCCGCTTCTTGCATATGGGGCTGACGAAACACTTGTCAAAGACTTTCTTGCAAAGCGCCAGACCCTTGTCACGGAGGGTAGGGTCGATATGGGAGAAATGTCGAAGGCTATAAGGGCTGCTATAGATGATGTGGCCAGATTAGAGAGTGAAGCCAAATACGCATTGGCACAAGACCGATTGCGTGACCTTCAGCAATTCTCGCAATTACCTGAGTTGCCGAGTTACGATGTGCAAATATTTTTGTCAAGGCTCTCCATGAAAACGGGCAATAAGCGCCTGGCTTCCATGCACCGGGCGCGTGCTGATGCCATGCGAGAGGTGCTGCTGAACCGGGTTGGCAACGGGAAATCCCCCGAGACTCCCATTCACGTTGTGATGGTGAGCGACCTTATCGAATGGTTTAGTATTCAGTCCGCTAAAATATCAAATCTGAAGGCAGTTGCATTCAAGGGTCATGAGCTTATGGCGGTTACGTACGTGGGACCTGCTACAAGCGACACGCCAGCTATAGCCTATTTCGAAATTGATCCGAGGGTTCAAGCCAAAGAGAATTCAAAGCTGAGCTTGCTTTCACCGATCCCGTTGGAACAAATGACACCCGGACATAGGAAACTGTTAGAACAGGCCAGAGCAAAGCGAGAGGCTTTCCTGAACGATTCAAAGATTCCTTACATGAAATTGATGGCTAAAGTGAATTCGGCACTTGATAAAGCGGCCAAACTGGATGCAGGGGGAATGCCGGTTCAGGCTCTTTCTGCGTTACTGGAGGTTGAAACAATCCGGTCCATTGAAGATATCCCTCTGCCGGGTCTGATCGGAATGTATAGCGCCCTGAACGGTAAGGTCGGCAATAACGAGAAACAGAACGAGCTTCGAGGACTTCTGTTTGGCATCCACCAGGCTATCGCTCACAGTGGGGATGGCCTGTCGCCTGAAACGGCCGTACATGTGATTGCCATTCAGGAGGAGTATGACTGGCTCAGTGACAAACGCTTGACAAGAGTGTTGCAAAAGCTTGTCGATACGCCTTTGGGGAAATTCGACGTTTTAACCGCCAGGAACAATGCCGGCGAAAGGCGCGACTACTATTTCAACATTACCCGAATGTATGCAATGTACAGCCAGGGCTTTTGGGAAAATAATGGCAAATGATTGCCAACGGTCACAAACGTCTTCTGATTGCTCTGACTCGTTATGTCATTGGAGCTCTGTCGCTTACAGTGAATTAACCGTCAGGTTTCCAGCCATTATGCGCATCCTGTTTGCCGCACTTGCAGTAGTGTTTGCTTTCTCGTCAGCTGAGGCCAGGGAGTACGGCAGTTACGATCCCAAACGGATTTTCACCGTCTCCGAATCACCATCCGGGACGCGATATTTCATCGACCTTCAATATCTCGATCAGATCCTTAATGACTTGTCGATCCACGCCAGGAACTATCCTCCTGATTTCGATACTCCTCAGGATCGCCAACGGGCTATTCAAAATATCACCGTGCTTTCCGGAATGCTCGATGTTCTGGTGAACGACCCAAATCCATCTCAGGGGACTCTTTTGCGTGCCGGTGACCTCAACAGCATGGGGCATAACCTTGACATTATCATTTCGTCGCAGAGAGCGTTCACCTGTTTTCAGAAGTTGCTCGCTATTGCCCCCGATCACCCTATTGGGAACTTCAAGTACGGCAAATTTCTCACCGGATCGAACAATCCCGAGTTAGCCATTCCATACCTTAAGAAGGCTCATTCTTCAGGTGTCGTTGACGCCGATTTTGAGCTTGCTCTAACCTATCTTGCGCTTCAAGACGAGAAAAGAGCACTGGAGAGTATGGAGAGCTATCGGCGGGCACGTCCGAACGACCCCAAAGCCGATCACATTATCGACGCCATTCAAAACGGAAGAATCCAATACGAGATATTAAAGCCTTGATATCGTCTTTCCGTGGAGTACCAGATCCATCGACGACCGGGAGCTCCTGATGAGATTGGTCGGGGTCATCCTCTCGGATGGAAGGTGCGGTGCACTTCCTTGATGAAGGATCGGTCGATGTGGGTGTAGATCTGGGTCGCTATGATCGAGCTGTGCCCAAGCATCTCCTGGACGGCCCTGAGGTCGGCGCCCCCTTCGAGCAGGTGGGTCGCAAAGGAGTGGCGGAAGGTGTGCGGGCTGATCGGTTTTTCGATGCCGGCCAGGACGGTATGCTGCCTTACGATGTTCCATGCGGCCATTCGCGAGAGTTTGCCGCCGCGCGAGTTCAGGAATACGATGTCCTGTGAGGCCGGCCCTGTCAGGCTTGGCCTCAGCTCCTGGAGGTACCGTTTGACCCATGATGCGGCCGTTTCCCCGATCGGCACAAGCCGCTCTTTCGAGCCTTTGCCGAGCACCCTGACGAATCCGTCATCGAGATGCAGGTTCTGCCGGCTGATACCGATAAGCTCGCTGACCCTGACGCCGGTGGCATAGAGGAACTCGAGCATCGCCTTGTCGCGCAGCAGGAAGTTCCCGGGCGGGTGGCGGCGAAGCGGGGCTTCGAGCAGGAGCGTCATCTCCTCCACCGAGAGGACGGAGGGGAGGTAACGGGCCTGTTTTGGCTGGTGGATGTTCTCTGACGGGTTTCCTTCCGCCAGGCGTTCCGTAACCAGGAATTTGTGGAATGAACGGATCGCAGAGATGTTTCGGGCGACAGAGCTTGCCTCCAGGCCGACGTCGTGCAGCTCCTGGATGAACTTCCTGATGTCGCCCGGCGCGGCTTCAACCGGGCTCACACCGCTCTCCTGCAACCGCATCAGGTAGCGGCTCAGGTCGTTCAGGTAGGAGACCCGGGTGTTTCCTGAAAAATTTCGTTCGAGAGTCAGGTAGTTGAGGAACGTCTCGAGCAACTCGCGCCAGGGGTCAACGAGGCCCTCCATTGTCAGCTCTCCTTTTTGCAGAAACGTACCGCGAATCCTCCGTCGAAGCCTTCGCGCGAGCCGGGCAGCGTGAGGAGCGAGTTCTCGACGATGAATCCGCGGTGGCGCTGAAGGAATGCTTCTACCTGCAGCTCGTTCTCTTCGGGTTCGACCGAACAGGTCGCATAGACCAGAATCCCGCCGTTTTTCAGCAAGCACGCCGCCATGTCGAGCATCTTTGACTGCAGTTCGGTCAGCTCAGCGAGTTTTTCCGGCGAAGTTCTCCAGCGCAGTTCGGCCCGACGACCGAGTACCCCGGTGCCGGTGCATGGTGCGTCGAGAAGGATGGTGTCCGGAGCGCAACCCGGATCGAAGGTAAGGGCGTCGCCTTCACGCGGTTCGATGATGGTGATACCCAGCGCTTTGGCATTGGACGCGAGCCGCTCGATTTTGCCTGCCGAACGGTCGAGAGCAACGATGCGCCCGGCGTTGCCCATCAGCTCGGCCATGAATGTCGATTTTCCTCCCGGTGCGGCGCACATGTCGTAGACGACGCTATCCGGCTCAGGGGCCGTCAGGATGCATGCGAGGCCCTGCGTCGGGTTCTGTACGCTGACGAGCCCCTCTTTCAGCAACGGTTCGAGCTGGGAGAACTCTTTGGAGAAGAAAAAGTATCCCAGGCCGTCTTCGAGCTGTTGTGCGCCCGACAGTGCCGGCAGGGCAAAGAGTTTTTCAGGATCGGTCTTGAGGCGGTTGATCCTGTAGCCTGTGGCCGGAGGCAGGTTTCCGTGAGCGAGCATCTTTTCCGCCTGTTCCATGCCGTAGCGAGCGATCCAACGGCTCGTCAGCCACTCCGGATAGGAATAGATGATCGAGAGGCGCTCGTCGTCAGGTTTCGATGCTGTCCAGCGCTCCAGGTTTACCGTTTCAGGGGAGATGTTGCGCAAAAGACCGTTGACCAGCCGTGACAGGTGATCTCCCTTATACTTTCGGGCCAGTTTGACGCTCTCGTTCACAGCGGCCGACCGGGGAACCCTGTCGAGATGAAGGAGTTGGTATACGCCGAGCCTCAGGATATTTTTCAGTACAGTGGCAGCCTTCGCATAGTCGTGCTTGTAGAAATGGGTAATGATGAAGTCGCACTGCAGGCGATATTTAAGGGTGCCGCTGACCAGTTCCCTGACCAGTGCTCGGTCGTTGCGTTCGAGAGCGGACTGGTCCAGCATCCGGTTGAGTACTTCTTCAGATTTGCGCAAGCTGTCGATTTCGAGGAGAACACGAAGCGCGGTTTCACGTGCGGTCATAGGCGGGTCAGGAGCAAAGTAAAGTTGGTAAAACTAAATAGCAATGTCTTGTAAAATACTATCATCTGTCGTAGATTCTTGAAATTTGACTGTTCTTTTTCAGATTTCGAGCTATCATCCAGAAAGGCGGAGGGACTGGCCCTGCGAAGCCTTGGCAACCTTCATTGCAGAATGAGCGGTGCCAAATCCATCCCGGAGGGAATCCGGGAAAGATGATGTATGCATTACCTGTTGATTTCATACCTCTCTTGATGCTTCATGTCAGGTTTTCCTGACTCTACTTCTCCTTTGCGGGTGACGGCTTCAACCACGTACCGTTAACCGTAGAACATGACCCAGGACGACAACACCTATCGGTTCGAGACCTTGCAGGTCCACGCCGGCCAGGAGCCTGATCCCGTTACAGGATCGAGGGCAGTGCCCATATATCAGACCACCTCCTACGTTTTCGAAAACGCGGAGCATGGCGCGGATCTTTTCGCCCTCAAGAAGTCCGGAAATATCTATACGCGCCTGATGAACCCGACCACTGACGTGCTCGAGAAGCGTATGGCTGCGCTCGAAGGCGGCAAAGCGGCTCTGGCAGTTGCAAGCGGCCACTCGGCTCAGTTCATAGCCATTGCCACCATCTGTCAGGCGGGTGACAACATCGTTTCATCCAGTTATCTCTACGGCGGCACCTATAACCAGTTCAAGGTCACTCTTTCGCGGCTTGGTATCGGAGTGAAGTTCGTGGACGGAAACGATCCCGAAGCATTCCGCCGTGCGATCGACGTCGACACGAAGGCCCTGTACATCGAGTCTATCGGCAACCCGGCGTTCCATGTGCCCGATTTCGGGGCATTGGCTGCCATCGCCAGTGAAAACGGCATTCCGCTCATCGTTGACAACACTTTCGGATGCGCAGGCTATCTGTGCCGTCCGATCGACCACGGAGCGTCCATCGTCGTCGAATCGGCCACAAAATGGATCGGCGGGCACGGCACATCGATGGGTGGCATCATCGTCGATGCAGGCGCCTTTGACTGGTCGAACGGCAAATTTCCGCTGTTCACCGAACCGTCAGAGGGGTATCACGGCATGAAATTCCACGAAACGTTCGGTGACCTTGCCTTCATCGTCAGGGCGAGGGTCGAGGGGCTCAGGGATTTCGGTCCGGCGATCAGTCCGTTCAACTCGTTCCTGCTGCTGCAGGGTCTCGAAACCCTCTCGCTGAGGGTGCAGCGTCATCTCGACAACACCATGGAGCTGGCGAAGTGGCTCGAAGGGCACGAAGCGGTCGCCTGGGTGAACTACCCCGGACTCGTGAGCCATCCGACCCACAACCTCGCGGTGCGTTATCTGCAGCACGGATTCGGATGCGTGCTGACGTTTGGCGTCAAGGGCGGCTACCGAAAAGCCGTCGGGTTCATCGACAGCGTCAAGTTGGCAAGCCACCTGGCCAATGTCGGGGATGCCAAAACGCTCGTGATCCATCCGGCTTCCACCACACACCAGCAGCTCAGCGCTGCCGAGCAGGTATCAGCCGGCGTTACCGATGACATGGTACGCGTTTCAGTCGGCATAGAGCATATCGACGATATCAAGGCTGATTTCAGCCAGGCATTCAAGAATTTACTCTGAGACCAAGATGGACCATATACCGATTATTTCCGACAGGACACTTTACTACGATTCAGCCGAGCCGGTGCAGCTCGAGCTTGGCGGCAGTCTGCCTGAGCTCAGGATCGCCTACCGGACGTGGGGCACGCTGAACGAGACGAAGAGCAATGTCATTCTCATCTGCCACGCCCTGACAGGCAATGCCGACGCTGATGCATGGTGGACGGGAATGTTCGCCGAGGGCGGTGCTTTCGATGAAACCAGGGATTTCATCGTCTGCAGCAACGTGATTGGAAGCTGCTACGGAACCACAGGGCCGCTTTCAACGAATCCGCTTACCGGACGCCGTTACGGTCCCGATTTTCCGCGAATCACCATACGCGACATGGTCAACGTGCAGCGTCGCCTGCTCGAGGCGCTCGGTATCGAAAAGGTCAATCTTGTCGTCGGTGCTTCGCTTGGCGGAATGCAGGTGCTCGAATGGGGGCTCATGTATCCTGAAATCGCTACGGCGCTCATGCCTATGGGCATCTCGGGACGACATTCTGCATGGTGCATCGCCCAGAGCGAAGCTCAGCGACAGGCCATTGCCGCAGACGCCGAGTGGAATGACGGCTGGTACGATCCTGTCAGGCAGCCGCAGAAAGGGCTTGCTGCTGCAAGGATGATGGCGATGTGCACCTATCGCTGCTTCGAAAACTTCCAGGCTCGTTTCGGCCGTGAACTGCAGGATGAGGTCACCTTCAAGGCCGAGAGCTATATGCGTTACCAGGGTAAAAAACTTGTGGGACGGTTCGATGCCAATACCTACGTGACCCTGACCAGGGCTATGGATATGCACGATCTGGGCAGGGGAAGGGGAGAGTATGAAGCGGTGCTGGGCTCTTTTTCGGTGCCGGTGGAGATTCTCTCGATCGATTCGGACATCCTCTATCCGAAAGAGGAGCAGGAGGAACTTGCCCGCCTGATTCCCGATTCACGGATCCTCTTTCTCGACGAACCATACGGACACGACGCTTTCCTGATCGACATCGATACGGTGAGCCGGATGGTCTGCGAGTTCAAGGCAGAAATTGACCGTCGTGACCAATCGGCCGCCTGAGGTTTTTCTTCAGGAGGTTTAAATCGAAGGGAATTCAATCGGTTTACATTTAAAACTGCAAGGGCCAAAGGAACTTACAGGACAAAAAGGAAATAAGGGGGTCCGGATGACTGGGAAGATGCGGCAGCGCCTCTTGTTTCCAGGAACACCGTGCTCCTGGATTGCCATGCAAAAAGGCCGCCTCATCTTGACTTGTGAGACGGCCTCTTGTTTTTGATTGAAGGCAGATGCCTTCACAACCTTACGATGTTCACGGGCAGGTGAAGGTAACGGTGATCCCGCATGAGTTCGCCCCATCCTTGATATTAGGAATCACACGATAGCTTCCGGCAGGCAGTGAATAACCTTTTGCCTCTGCATTCGTGTTGAAGTTCCTGACCATCTCGCCTGAACCCTTCTCGATCCAGAACCCGCTTGTTCCCTGACCTTCGATATCGCTGATGGTTCCTGTGCCAGGAAGGGTAAAGAGCTGCCCGCGGATTTCTGCGTTATGACCGGCATAGCCCCGGGTCTGTGTTCCGTGTCCGGATACTTTGGACGCAGCAAACGAGACTGCGGAAACAAGCAACAAGCTCAGCAGAGCAATTGAAAGAGATGCAAACCGCTTTTTCATCATGGTGATACTCCATTTGAGGGTTTTCAGGATCAAGATGTACTACAAAACAAATTTACAGTGTTGTTTTGTCTCTGCAACATTTTCCGATATGCCGGCCGGTTTCCGGAAGGCGGCTCCTTATCTCTAACCGATGATGTCAAAACCGGTATAGGGCTGCAGCACATCAGGCACTTTTATCTTGCCGTCGGCGGTCTGGTAGTGCTCCAGAAGGGAAACCATGAGCCTCGACGTCGCAAGGCCTGAGCCGTTCAGCGTGTGTACGAACTCTGGTTTCGATTTACCGTCCGGCTTGAACCGGATATTCGACCTTCGGGCCTGGTAGTCTTCGAAATTCGATACGCTCGAAGCCTCAAGATACTTACCTTCTGCCGGTGACCACACCTCTATGTCGTAACATTTCGCAGCATTTGCGCTGATGTCTCCGCCGCAGAGCGTGATGACCCTGTAGGGGATCTTAAGGGCGCAGAGAAGATTTTCGGCATGGCCGAGAATCTCTTCGAGAGCCTCGTAGGACTTTTCAGGGCGGGTGAAGCGTACCATCTCCACCTTGTTGAACTGGTGTACCCTCAGGAATCCACGAGTATCCTTCCCATAGCTTCCGGCTTCGCGCCTGAAACAGGCCGAATAGGCCGCATAGGCGATCGGCAGGCTGGCTGTGTCAAGCATCTCGCCGCGATGAAGGTTCGTAACAGGCACTTCGGCCGTCGGTATTGCGTAGAGCCCGTCTTCAGGCATGTGGTATACCTGGTCGGCAAACTTGGGCCACTGGCCGGTGCCCCTGAGCGACTCCTGGTTGACCATGAACGGAGGGAACACCTCGGTGTAGCCGTGGTTCGACGTATGGGTGTCGAGCATGAAGTTGATGAGCGCGCGTTCCAGGCGAGCTCCCTTGCCGACGTAAACAGGGAACCCTGCACCGCTGATCTTGGCGCCCCGTTCGAAATCGAGGATGCCGAGGCTTTTTCCGAGATCGAGATGGTTCCTGACAGGGAAGTCGAGCTGGTGGATGAACTCGATCGGGCCTTTGTACAGAACGTTTTCTTCGGCAGTACGCCCTTCAGGTACCGAACTGTGAAGTCTGTTCGGTAAAGCGAGCAGGATCTCCTCCATCCCGGCTTCAAGTGAGGAAAGGTTGGTATCCAGGTCTGAAATCTGGTCGGAAACCGTCTTCATCTGGAGGATCAGCTCTTCGGCCGAGCCTTGTCCGCTACGTCTGATATCGGCAATTTCCTTCGAGACACGGTTGCGCAAAGCCTTGAGGTCATCGGCATGCTGGACCATCTGCTTCCGCTCAGAGTCGAGTTCGACGAGTTGGGTTACCTTATGCGCCTCACCACCCATCTGTCGACGCTGCAGCATTGCGATTACTTCATCCGGGTTCTGGCGTACAAAATTAATATCGAGCATGGTCTGGCTGCAAATGGTTATGACAGTAGTGATTTGACGATGGCCTGGACTTTGGTGCCGTCCGTTTTTCCCTTGAGGGCTTTCATGGCTTCACCCATGACTTTGCCCATGTCTTTCATCGAGGTAGCACCGGATTTCGAGACGATCTCACGGATGACCGCTTCGACCTCTTCGTCCGACACCGGTGCAGGCAGGAACTCTTCGATTACCTTAAGTTCAGCGGCTTCCGTTTCGGCAAGGTCCGGACGGTTGCCTGCGGTGAACTGTTCGATGGCGTCGCGTCGTTTTTTTGCGAGGCTCATGACGACTTCGAGCTCCTGGTCGTCGTTGAGCACGCCGATGCCTCCGACACGGATGGAGACCTCTTTTTCCAGAAGGCCCGCGCGAATTGACCTTATGGCGTTGAGGCGGCTCTTGTCGCCGCTCTTGAGCGATTCCTTCAGATCCTGATCTATTTTTTCCTTGAGGCTCATGGTAGTGGTGCTGTTCCTGGTTGACAATAGGTTTCGAACCCTGAAGATACGAGAAAAAAACGAGAATAGTGACGCGTGACGCGTGATGCGGAAAGGCAATCGTGGACGTTATGGACGGAATGGACCGCAAAGAGAAAAAGACCCGGTACAGCATCGCGTAACTCGTAACCACTCACGAGTCACGTTCGTCACGAGTCACGTATCTTCAACTATCCTGCAGATCCCCCCAGGTCGGCCTGATCACAATTTCCTCGACAGTTGTCCGCGATGGCTGGAGGTATGCCTGAACTATCGGAGCTGCGATATCCTCCGGCATCATCATGAGCGCCTTGAAATCGTCGCTCACATCGCCCCACATTGGCGTGTAGACGGCTCCCGGCATGACATCGGTAATCCTGACGTTGCATTCACGGGCGTAAAGCCGCATCGTTTCAACAAGGCCTTTCTGGCCGAATTTCGACATGCAGTATACTGAAGAGTGTTTGAACGCTTTTTCAGCCGCCACTGACGTAATGAAAAAAATATGGCCTGAGCGTTTGAGTTCCATGGCAGGGAAGAGCGCCTGCGTGAGGAAAAAGGTTCCTTTCAGATTGGTGTTCATCGTAAAGTCGAAATCATCCTCGCTCATTTCGCCAAGCGGTTTGAAGCGGCCGACTCCGGCATTGTTCACGAGGCAGTCAATGGTGCCAAAGCGTTCAAGAATGTGGCTCGCAAGTCGTTTGACATCGTCCATGTTTGCCAGATCGGCAGTGACCGTATCGGTCAGGGCTCCTTCGGCACGGCATTCGAGCGATATGGACTCAAGGTCTGCGGCTGTTCTCGATGAGAGCACAAGCAGCGGATCGAAATCCGGGCTATGCCTTCCGGCCTTTGCAAATTCGAGGGCGATGGCCCGGCCGATTCCCTTGCCGGCCCCGGTAATCAGGATAATATGCTTCATGATCGTAGCCTGAAAAAAGTTTCCTGAAGTAAAGAGTAATTAAGCCGAAATAGTCCCGGGCTGTTGCTCTGACTTTTGAAAATATATATATTTGAATTGTAGTGATTTCTACGCGAAGATCACCTTTTTTAACATTAAGCAACGGGTGTGACATGGCAAAAAGTAAAGTTAAGTGGTTCGACGGCAAGAAAGGGTATGGATTTATTCTGAACCCTGAAGGGGGAGAAGACATCTTTGTCCACTTCTCTGCGATCGTTTCTGAACAAAGCTTCAAGGTCCTGAATCAGGATGCAGAGGTTGAGTTTGAGCTCGACAAGACACAGAAAGGCCTCCAGGCCAAAAATGTTCGTGAATTTCCATCAGGGGATGTAGCGTCATTGGTCGGTGCGGATTCTGCGCAAAGGTCAGCGGTTCGAAATGAGTTTAATACGGCGGAGTAATTTTTTTACAGGCAGTATCCCCAGACTGCCTTTGTGATTACCTTTTCTGTGGAATCCGGCCGAAGCGGAACCCCACCCTCAGGAAAGATGCTCAAGACCGTACGTAGAGAGAACTGAACCAAAAGAGTTGAAACATCAAAGCAGCGAGTGATCCCTGAAGCTGAACCAGTCGTCGCTTCCCACGATCACATGGTCGAGTAGTTCGATCTGGAGAAGTGTGCCGGCTTGTTTCAGGATGGTTGTGACCTGTTTGTCTGCGTTACTGGGTTGCACGTCGCCAGAGGGATGATTGTGCACCAGTATGATGGAGTGCGCGCTTTCGCGAATAGCAGCTTTGAAGATTTCTCTCGGATGGATGAGCGACGCCGTCAGGGTGCCGACTGATACGAACTCGTGCCTGATGATCTGGTTCCTGGTGTTCAGGAACAGGACGCAGAGATGTTCCCTGCTTTCGTCGGGGATCCGCCCCGTCATGTACTCGAACACGTCACGCGCACCCTGGACCTTGCGGTTCAAGTTACGTGCGTAGTGCAGGCGCTTGTTCAATTCGAACACGGCGGCAATTTGCATGGCCCGGGCTTGGCCTATGCCCGGCGTTTTCTGGAGTTCCTGAAGCGAAAGGTCTGCAAGCCGTTCGAGGCCATGTTCTGCAATGAGCTGGTTGCAGGTGTCGATGATGTTAAACTTGCTGGTGCCGGAGCGGAGGATGAGCGCAAGCAGTTCCGCCGGGCTCAGCGATGCCTGGCCTGATCGGAGAAAACGCTCTCTCGGCCGGTTGTCGGGGTCGATGTCATGTATACGCATAGTCCTGTAGGGGCAGGATTTACGATTATCTATGGGTGCTGCAAATCACAAACAGCCGCTACCGGAATATCCGGCAGCGGCCATATCCGGTTTAAGCTTTTATGGCCTGTTCCGCAGGAGTACCGGCGGCAGCTCTTGACCTGGTATTGAACAGATAGTAGTTGATGCTGTCGTTCAGGGCCTGCAGGCTCGCTTCGATGATGTTTGTCGAGACGCCGACCGTGCCCCATGTTTTCTGTCCGTCGCTGCTTTCGATCAGAACCCTTACTTTGGCGCTTGTGCCCCGTTTCTCCTCGAGCACGCGAACCTTGTAGTCTATCAGGCGGATGACCTTGATTTCAGGGTAGAACCTTATCAGAGCCTTGCGCAGAGCCTTGTCGAGCGCATTGACCGGGCCGTCGCCGTCCGAGACGGTCAGTTCAGTCTCTCCGGCCACAACGACCTTCAGTACCGCCTGGTCGACCGAACCGGTATCCCGGCTGTTTTCGATGTTGACCTTTGATTCGAGTACCTCGAAGTATGGGGTGAACTGACCCAGCTCACGGCGCAGGATCAGTTCGAACGAAGCTTCAGCCCCGTCGAACTGGTAGCCGTGGTGTTCAAGGGTCTTGACGTGGTTGACCAGCTGTTTGAACAGCTCTCCCTTATCCGGCAGGGCGATGCCCAGCTCCTGTGCCTTATACCGGATGTTGCTCTGGCCGGCAAGCTCGGAAACCAGGACACGCTGGCGGTTGCCTACCAGCGCAGGATCGATGTGTTCGTAAAGCGAGCTCTCCTTCATGACGGCGCTCACATGGATGCCGCCCTTGTGGGCGAATGCCGATTTGCCGACAAAGGGAGCCTTGGTGTCGGGAGGGAGGTTGAGGATTTCGAATACGAATTTTGACATCGAAGTCAGCTGTTTCAGGTCTCTGACGTTGCAGAACTCTGCGCCGAGCTTGAGCATGACGTTAGGCACTATGCTGACGATGTTTGCATTGCCGCAACGCTCGCCGATGCCGTTGATGGTGCCTTGCACCTGTGTGGCGCCCGCCCTGACGGCTTCTATCGAATTGGCAACGGCGAGATCGCCGTCGTTGTGTGCATGGATGCCAACCGGAACTGAAACGATCTCTTTTACCCGTCCAACGATCGCAGCTATCTCATGGGGCAGCGAACCGCCGTTGGTGTCGCAGAGTATGACCCTTTTTGCTCCAGCTGCAACGGCTGCCTTGAGCATTTTTTCAGCGAACGCAGCATTGTCCTTCCATCCGTCGAAGAAGTGCTCGGCATCGAAAAAGACCTCACGGCCCTGTTCAGAAAGGAACCTCACCGAACCATGGATCAGGTCCGCATTTTCCTCGTCGGAAATGCCAAGGCCTTTGGAAGAGTGCGCTTTCCACGTTTTTCCGAAAATGGTGATGACCGGCGTTTCGGATTTCAGCAGACCGACAAGGTTGGGATCGTTTTCAATATTCGATGCAAACCTTGCCGTGGAGCCGAATGAAGAGAGGCGTGCGTGCCTCAGGGAAAGAGCCCGGGATTTCTCGAAAAACTCTTCGTCCTTCGGATTGCTGCTTGGCCAGCCGCCTTCGATGTAATCCACACCGAATTCGTCAAGCCGTTCGGCGATCAGAAGTTTGTCCTGTACCGAAAGATTAATGTGCTCGCCCTGTGTACCGTCGCGCAGGGTCGTATCATACAATTCAATTGCCATACTGCTGATGATGCTGTTATGCCTGGCTTGAAGCCATAAGGTCGTTTTTCCTGGCGTACTCGAAGATGCCCCCGGCTGCCACGATGTTTGCTACGTCTCCCAGCGGTTTGAGCTGGTAGGTGACGTTCTGGGTCAGGTTCGTCAGCGTGTTGGCTTCCAGGTCTATTGAAAGTTCGTCGCCGGTCAGGACCGTCTTGTTGAGTTGCTGTGCTGTTTCGTAGGGGATAACAAAGCCGCCGTCTACAGAGTTGCGGTAAAAGATCCTCGCATAGGATTCTGCGATGATGGCTTTGGCGCCGGCTACCTGCAGGGCAAACGGTGCGTGTTCCCTCGATGATCCGCAGCCGAAGTTCGGTCCGGCGACGATGATCGTGTAGGGTGATGAGAAGCTTCCCTCCTGAACGAACGGGATTCCCCCTTCGGGCAGGCCGGCCTGCTCGATCGGAACTCCTGATAGAGCGTATTTGCCGTACATCTTCACCTCTTCGGGATCCGAGAGGCTATAGACGAGGTGTTCAGCCGGAATGATCTGGTCAGTGTCGATATTCTTGCCGAGGACGTAGGCTTTTCCCTGAATGATGGTTTCCATGGTAGTTAGTTTTCCTTAGTCATATGCTTCATGCGATCAGAGGAAATCCCTCGGATCAGTGAGTTTGCCCGTTACTGCAGATGCCGCCGCGGTAAGCGGAGATGCAAGGTACACGCCTGCGTGCTTGCTGCCCATGCGTCCGGGGAAATTCCTGTTGGTCGTTGAAACCACCACGTCTTTGTCCACCGACCGGCCGACCGTATCGGCTGGCCCGCCAAGGCATGCCGCGCAAGAAGGCAGGGCGATGCTGCATCCGGCCTCCTCGAAAATATGCCTCAGGGTCTGGCCTTCGTAGGTCTCTGTAGCGAGCTGCGAGGCGACCAGTACCGTTGCGGGCACAATGTTGGTCGTCACGGCAACTTTCCTTCCTTTCAGGATCTTTGCTGCAAGCATGAAGTCCGTGAGCTTGCCGCCGGTGCAGGAGCCGATATAGGACTTGGTGATCGGCGTGCCGGCTACGCTCCTGACGGTTGCGCGGTTGTCCGGGCTGTGGGGCATTGCCACGACCGGTTCGAGCTTGTCCACCTGGTAGCGGTACATGCTGTGATAGGTCGCGTCCGGGTCGCTGGCGAAAATCTCATAGGGCTTGCTGGTACGAGCCTTGACGAAGGCTTCGGTAACAGCGTCGACGCCGATGATGCCGTTCATGCCGCCGGCCTCGATGGCCATGTTGCAGAGGGTCATACGTTCGTCCATCGACAGGGAGAAGACAGCTTCGCCGTCGAACTCCATGGCGCGGTAGGTCGCTCCGTCGGTTCCGATGTCACCGAGAATCTGAAGGATCAGGTCTTTGGCTGTCAGGTATTCCGGCATCTGGCCCTCGAAGGTGAACTTCATCGATTCGGGAACCTTCTCCCAGAGCTTGCCGGTACCGAGGATGAAGGCCGCATCGGTGTTGCCGATGCCGGAGCCGAACATGCCGAAAGCGCCCGAGGTGCATGTGTGCGAGTCGGTGCCGAACAGCACGGTGCCCGGGAGGTTGAAGCCCTCTTCAGCAAGTGCGACATGGCATACTCCGCGGTAGCGGTCGGTACCTACGTCATAGTAGTTCGGGAGACCCTGTTCTGCAGCGAACTGCCTCAGAAGGTCGATGTTCCTGTGGGCGTGCTCGTTGCTGGTAAATATGTAGTGGTCAGGGAGCACGACTATCTTCTCCGGATTCCAGACTTTGGCGTCCGGGCCGAACTCCTGCTTGAATATATCGAAGGTCGGAGGTCCACAGACGTCATGTGTCAGGAGGACATCGACATTGAGCCATACGCTTTGGCCGGCATCGACGAATTTGCGGTTTGCGGCTTTGGCAAAAATTTTCTGGGTTATCGTTTGTGCCATGGTGTATCAGATTCCGTTATCAGTGTTCCTATCATTCAACGTTTGGGGGAGGGGAGTAGTTCTTTATCATCCATCTCTTCTCCCATAGCCGAAAAGCCGGTGACTGACAGAGCCCCGGCTTCTCCGGCGGCGGTTTCCCGCCGCACTCGCTCTGTCATGGTTCCCGCCGCCCAGATCACGCTGTCGGCAGGAGGTTGTCGCCTTCAGATGCGGGCGACGATCGCTGCGGTCATTTCGGTAGTCGACACGCTCTTTTCTCCCGGTTTTGCAATGTCAGCCGTGCGGATGCCGGTGGCAAGCGCTGCTTCGATTGCATCGTAGATCTCTTTGGCTACATCCGGCATGCAGAAGCTGTTTTCGAACATCATGGCTACCGATGCGATGGTCGCAATCGGGTTGGCCTTGTTCTGTCCTGCGATGTCAGGTGCGCTTCCGTGGATCGGTTCGTAGAGCGCATGCTTTGAGCCGATACTCGCGGACGGCAGCATACCGAGGCTTCCGGTGATCATGCCTGCGATGTCGCTAAGGATGTCGCCGAACAGATTGCTCGTTACGATCACATCGAACTGCTTCGGGTTGCGTACGATCTGCATGGCTGCGTTGTCGACATACATGTCGGCAAGCTCGATCTCGGGGAAGTCCTTGTGCACTTCATGCACGACGTTCCGCCAGAACTGCGAAACTTCGAGCACATTGGCCTTGTCGATCGAGGTGACCTTCACGTTGCCGCGTTTCTGTGCGGCTTCAAATGCAAGTCGGGCGATGCGTTCGACTTCGTAACGCTCGTAAACCATGGTGTTCCAGCCCCTGTTTTCGTCGTACCCTCTGGGCTGGCCGAAATAGATGCCGCCGGTCAGTTCCCTGAACACCATGAAATCGGTGCCGCGCACTACCTCGGGCTTCAGGGTCGACGCTTCCAGCAGCGCATCATAGACTTTCGCCGGACGCAGGTTCGCGAACAGGCCGAGCTCCTTGCGGATCTTGAGCAGGGCAGCTTCGGGTTTCTCGGCGTGGGGCAGGTTCTCCCATTTCGGGCCGCCTACAGCACCAAGCAGCACTGCATCGCAATTCCTGCAGGCTTCGAGCGTTTCGTCTGTCAGCATGCTGCCGTGCACATCGTAAGAGGCCCCTCCGAAAAGGTGCTCCTCGATGACGATCGTCAAGTCGTGTTTCTTCGATATGGCATTGATCACGTCAATGGCGCCGGCCACCACTTCGGGGCCGATGCCATCGCCGGGAATAGAGACAATCTTGTACATGGCTCTCCGGATTATTTCTTCTTGAGCCAGCTCATCATCTCGCGAAGCTTCGCACCGACTTTTTCGATCGGGTGGTTGCGATTGCTTTCGCGGAGGCTGTTCAGGGAGTTGTATCCCGAATTGCACTCGTCGATGAACTCTTTAGCGAAGCGTCCGTCCTGGACCTCTTCGAGTATCTTTTTCATCTCGGCCTTGACGGCGGAGGTGATGAGGCGGGGGCCCCTGGTCATGCCGCCGTATTCGGCAGTGTCGCTGACCGAGTAGTTCATGCGTGAAAGACCGCCTTCATAATAAAGGTCCACGATGAGTTTCAGTTCGTGCATGCACTCGAAGTAGGCCAGCTCAGCCGGATAGCCCGCTTCGGTGAGGGTCTCGAATCCTGCCTTGATCAGCTCGGCAGAACCGCCGCAGAGCACTGCCTGCTCGCCGAACAGGTCGGTCTCGGTCTCGTCCTTGAAATTGGTTTCGATGACGCCGGCTTTGGTGCCGCCGATTCCCTTGGCCCAGGCAAGCGCCGTTTTCTTGGCTTCGCCGGTGAAGTCCTGGTGTACCGCGATGAGGCAGGGTACGCCATTGCCTTCGGTGTATGTCCTGCGGACGAGGTGGCCCGGGCTCTTCGGTGCGATCATGATCACGTCGACATCGGCCGGAGGTACGATCTGCTTGTAGTGGATATTGAAGCCGTGACCGAACGCGAGGGTGTTGCCCGGTTTCAGGTTCGGCAGGATTTCGCTGTCGTAAACGCTTTTCTGCGTCTGGTCAGGCAGGAGCACCATGATGATGTCGGCCCATTTGACCGCTTCGGCGACCGTATCGACCTTGAGGCCGGCTTCACGAGCCTTGGCGCATGAGGAGCTGTCGGTGCGAAGGCCGACGCAGACGTTCATGCCGCTGTCCTTGAGGTTCAGTGCATGGGCGTGACCCTGGCTACCGTAGCCGAGGATGGCGATATTTTTGTTCTGCAGTACCGCGAGATCGGCATCCTGCTCGTAAAAGACATTCATTGACATAAGCGTGTTGACTGGTTAGACGTAAATAAAATCAGCTTTCACCGCGGTGAATGGCAACCGCACCGGAACGTGCAAGTTCCCTGATGCCGAAAGACCTGAAAAGGTCGATGGCTGTATTAATTTTGTCCGGCGAACCGATGACCTCAATAGTAATGGATTTTTGTTTTATATCCACGACTTTTCCCTTAAAAACGTTGATCAGTTCGAAAATCTCGTGCTGCGCCGATTTGGTCAGCTTAAGGCTCATAAGTAGCAGTTCCCGCTCGACATGCGGCTGGTGGGTGAGGTCTGTCACCTTGATCGTTTCCACGAGCCTGTTCAGCTGTTTAAGTACCTGGCTGATGATGCGGTCTTCGCCACGGGTGACGATAGTCATGCGTGATATTTCAGCATCTTCGGTCTCGCCGATGGAGATGCTTTCAAGGTTGAAACCACGTGCGCTGAACATGGCCGCGACCCTGTTCAGGGTGCCGAACTTGTTCTCGACAAGTACAGATATGAGGTGTTTCATATGTCGCTGTATTGAAAGACTTGTGAGTCAATATAGAAAAAAGGCTCAGGTAGCTGTTTCCGTATGGTTCCCGCGCTTGCAGGAAGTGAAAACACGGCTGACACAGAACCGGACTTACGGGCAATATATATCAAGGTAAAATAAAGCGTACCACATAATCCTGATTAAGGAGCGCCAATATACTGTTTTTCCCGGATACACTGACATCTTCGGCGAGAAGATCTGATGGTGCTTTGTGAAGTGATTTGTGGTGATACTGCTTGTAGATCTTTTTCGTGAATTTGTCGCTGATTACTCTGATTGTTCGGCATCTTGATGAATAGAATACTCTATCTGTTCGCTCTCATTACATATTCATTGAAAAAAAACATATATTTTCTTACGTAATCATACTTTATCTGATGCAAAAATTAGCGTATTATATTGATAATGTATATGTACGGCGATGTAAAGGAACTTTTTACCTGTATGCGCATTTGTTTCAAACATGATAGTTGCTCAGACCATTCTGCTTTGACGAATTGTTCTTAAGCATTTACGACAAGACAGAGGGAGTTATAAACAGATTTAATTAGAGAGAAAAACTACACTAACAGTATCCCCCAATACAGTGTACCCCAAAATTCTTACTCTTGCGGTAGCAAGCAGTCTGCTTGTGTTTTCCAGCCTTCAAGCAGAGACCATTCCAGATGCCGGCAGCTTAATGCGCGATCAGCAGCAGAAACTGCAGGAACCCCAAAAAATTCAACCCGCTGAAATCAAGGAGACGCAACCATCAACGGTTGCTTGCGGCGTTACGGTCAATGTGAAAACTTTCACGTTTTCCGGCTATGAAAAGCTTGTGACTGAAAATGAGCTGAAGGCCCTGGTTGCAAGTTCGGAAGGCAAAACCCTGACATTCGAGGAGTTGGACGCCCTGACCGTGAAGATCACGGCATACCTCAAGGAGCGGGGGTGGTTTATGGCACAAGCCTTTCTCCCCAAACAGGATGTAACATCGGGCATTATCCAGATCGTCATATCCCAGGGAAAGAGTGATGGCCGTATCGCTTTCAAATTTGATAATGCAACCAGGATAAGCGAAAAACGGTTGCGTGCTATAAGCGCATCCGCAATACATCTCGATGAGCCGCTCAACATGAAGAAGCTTGAGCGTGCCGTATTACTCATGAACGACCTATCCGGGGTCACCTGTCGTGCTTCCCTGGCTCCGGGCGCCGCTCTCGGCACGAGCAGATTGACATTGGATATCAATGAGGGACCCCCGTTTTCAGGGACTGTCTGGGGGGATAACTATGGCAATATCTATACCGGCACATGGCGGCATAATGCCACTTTTTCATTCAACGACCCGTTTGGCTGGGGAGATCAGCTTTCGTTTCTCTGGACGATTGCCGACGGTCTCAATCAAGGGCGTATAGGCTATACTTTTCCGATCGCATCCAACGGGTTGAAGGGTAATCTCTCTTTCACCAGCCTGAACTACGATCTTGGCGGAGATCTGTTGGCTCTGGAATACAAGGGCAGAAGCAAAAATATCGATGCGGGGATAAGCTATCCGCTGCTTCGCAGTCGAGCTGCCAATATCACGACAAATATTTCTTACGGCTACAAGGCGCTTCTCGATAGCAAATCTTCTGTTGAGATCCGCGACAGAGAACTCAACAGCGCAACCTTCAGTATTGATGCCAACCGTTTCGACAAGCTTTTCGGCGGCGGGTATACCAGCGGGAGCTTCGGTGTGACAACAGGAAATTTCAACGAATACATTGCTGACGTAAGCAGGACCGGAACCGAGGGTGCTTACACCCGGTTCAATCTCGGCATATCCCGCTTGCAACGTATTGCTGAACGGTTCAACGTCAGTTGTTCATTGAGCGGCCAGAAGTCGCTCTGCAATCTCGATTCAAGCGAAAAGTTTTCACTTGGTGGCCCCTATGGGGTTCGAGCATATCCGATGGGTGAGGGGGCCGGCGATGAAGGATATCTCATCAGTAATGAACTTCACTATGATCTGCCTCTTCCTCCAACATGGGGAAACTTCCAGATTATCGGATTTTATGATGCGGGCCATATCACACTCAACAAAAATCGTTACACGAATGATGTGTCCACTGCGACCAATCTGAACGATTACTGGTTGCAGGGCTTCGGCTTCGGGGTAAACTGCGCTGTGGGCGGCAGATTCAACCTTCGCAGCAGCTGGGCCCACGTGATCGGTGACAATTCTGGCAGAAGCGTGTCCGGCAATGATTCTGATGGCAGAAACGACAAGAGCAGATTCTGGCTTCAGGCGATTCTCTATTTCTGATTTTTGTTAAGCCCGGAAGATCATCCGATGAAATGTTTTTTAGCGCCAATCATATTCCTTTTCCGTTTTCAGCGAGCTTTGCCGGATATGCTGAAATCAAAGATGAGTCACTTCGATCAGCTGTGACGAAGAACGAGAGTTATGTCAGTAAAGAGGGCTTTGAACTCCATCTGGAAGTACACTGTATCGTCAGGACAAAATCAACATAGAACAAGGACGTTTCGTGAAACACAAAAAGAAACGAGACTCATGGTCGAAAGCCAATTAATTCCGGAAACTTTGCGCGACCGAAGCAGAATGCATCAAAAGAGCGTGTAATCCAGAGTTTCATTACCAGTTGTCGTCTTTCTTATCCACCCCCATGGCTATTGCAAATAGAGCGATATGAACAAGATTTTCAATTTGATCTGGTCTTCTGTAAAGGAGAAATGGATTGTCGTATCTGAAAAAGTCAAGTCAGGAGGAGGGCATTCCGGCGGCGGGCTGAGCCTCGCCAGTGTCGTTGCCGAACTGCTGAAGAGGGAAGAGCCCGGACTGTTACGAGGTCCCATTCCTGTCGCCGCGGTCGGCATCTTCACGTTCCTCGCCACATTGCTGACTGCCGGTAGCACGGCATTTGCGCTCGATCCCGGAGCCCTTCCGACAGGTGGCCAGATTACCTCCGGCAACGGATCCATTGCCACCATCGGCAACCAGATGACCGTGAACCAGTCCAGTCAGCAGATGATTGCAAACTGGAGCAGTTTCAATATCGGCACTGATGCCGGGGTGCGGTTCAACCAACCGAACAGCTCCGCTGCAGCGCTCAACAGAATCAGCGACCAGAATCCTTCCCAGATCATGGGTTCGCTCTCGGCCAACGGTCAGGTTTTTCTGTTAAACCAGTCCGGAATCATTTTCGGCAAGAGTGCGCGCGTCGATGTCGGCAGCCTTGTCGCCTCGTCGCTCAACATGAGTGACAGCGACTTTCTTGCAGGGAAAACCAGGTTCACGAACACGGGCACTTCCGGATCAGTCATCAATCAGGGAGCAATCAACGCCATGCCCGGCGGCGTGGTGGCGCTGATCGGCCCGAAAGTCACCAACGACGGTTCCATTACCGCAGACAACGGCAGCGTGGCGCTTGCCGCAGCGGATCAGGTTTCGCTCGACTTTGCCGGAGACGGCCTCATCAGCCTCAGCGTCAATGCCGGCACCGTGGATGCCCTGGCGGAGAACAAGGGGCTCATCAAAGCCGATGGCGGTATGGTGGTCATGACCGCAAAAGCTGCCAACGCATTGACTCAGTCAGCTGTAAATAACAGCGGAGTCATCAAGGCACAGAGCGTGCAGATGAAGGACGGTCGCATCATCCTGGATGCAATCGGAGGGACGACGACTGTTTCCGGCACCATTGACGCCTCATCGCCTGATGCAAAAGGCGGAACCGTTATTGCCACCGGTGACCGTGTCCTCGTCAAGGATGGCGCCCATCTTACCGCGTCCGGCGCGCTCGGCGGCGGGCAGGTGCTCGTTGGCGGGAGCTGGCAGAACAGCGATCCGGCAGTTAGGCAGGCCACCGGCACCATTATCGAAAAAGGAGCTTTGCTCGAAGCCAACGCAACGGATACCGGCAACGGCGGTACCGTGGTCGCATGGTCCGATGTGAGCAATCCTGGCTCCGTGACACGTGCTTACGGTACCTTCGAGGCAAAAGGCGGCCCCAACGGCGGCGACGGCGGCAGGATCGAGACTTCAGGCCACTGGCTTGATGTGACGGGATCAAAGGGCTCAGCATCATCAACATCCGGAAAAGCTGGAGAGTGGCTTTTCGACCCGTACGATGTTACAATTACAGGCACCACGATCAATGGATCATGGAGTGGCGCCAATCCGGACGTATGGACGCCTGACGCTTCGGGGTCCACGATACTTAACACCGATATTCAGTCAAGGCTGGATGCGGGCACCGATGTCACCGTAATGACAACCGGTGCAGGAGGCGAGGCGGGAAACATTTCCGTCATCAGTTCAATCACAACAGGCACAGCACCGGGAACCCGTGCGCTGACCCTGACTGCCGATGGCAGTATTTTCCTCAACGCCGACATAAGTAATACCACAGGGACGCTAAACCTGGCGATGAACGCCAACGGCGGCGCCATCAGCGGCTCCGGCAATATCAGCGGTTCGGGCTCCACTACGTTCAACGTCGGCAGCGGCAGCGGAACGATCAGCGGAGTTATCAGCGGCTCCCGCAGCGTGACGAAATCCGGAAACGGCACCCTGACGCTCTCGGGTGTGAATTCGTACAGCGGCGACACGACGATCAGTGCCGGTATGTTGACCATTGGCGGAAGCGGCAGTTTGGGAAGCGGGACGTATGGCGGAGCGATAAGCAATACCGGATCGTTCGTGTACAACAGCAGTGCGAGCCAGACGTTGTCGGGAGTAATCAGCGGCACTGGCAGTCTGACGGAGTCAGGAGCCGGTGCGTTGACGCTGACGGGAGTGAACACGTACACCGGTGCGACGACAATCATTGGCGGAACGCTGACCATTGGCGGAAGCGGCCGCTTGGGAAGCGGAACGTATGGCGGAGCGATAAGCAATACCGGATCGTTCGTATACAACAGCAGTGCGAGCCAGACGTTGTCGGGAGT
>DATMYL010000041.1:0-3272 GCA_035560975.1 Chlorobaculum sp.
TGACATCGAGCTGGATTGGGTTGGCAGCGCAGCTGATGAGCAGGGAATAGACAGAAGAACAGGTAACGTGCTGGTAGCCATCGATCCGGAATACTACCGTCCTACCGAGGTTGAATTACTTATCGGTAATCCTGCCAAAGCGAAGAAAATGCTTGGCTGGGAACCTGTAATAAAGTTCGAGGAGCTCGTTAAACTCATGGCCCGTTCTGACTGGGAGAAGGTACAGAGAAGGGGTTTCTGAATTCAGGAACGCTCTCAGTGTATCGTATGCGTTTTGTTTTCGTTAGATGAGTTTCTTGTGAGAAAATATTTGGGGAAGATTATATGGATAATATTGTCGGCAATATTACCAAACATGTCCGTTTTCGTCTTATAGATGCTGGAGATGCTGATTTTGTGCTTGATTTAAGGACAGACCCTGTCAAGAGTCGTTTTATTTCATTTACTGAAAATGATATCGATGCGCAAAAGAAGTGGATCGCTTCCTATAAAGAGAGGGAAAAGGAAGGGTTGGAGTATTATTTTATTATCGAGGATTACAAGTCAAAGAGGTATGGCACTCTCAGACTTTACGATTTCAGGGGCGATTCTTTTTGCTGGGGCAGCTGGCTGATGAAACAGGGGAGCCCTTATTATGTTGCGATAGAGTCTTCTTTCATGGCTTGTGAAATCGGTTTTTACCTGTTGGGTTTCTGTAAATCCCATGGTGATGTCAGAAAGGGCAACGATTCCGTGCTGAACTATCATCTCCATTTCGGAGGGGTTATCACGGGCGAGGATGAACTGAGTTATTATCTCGGCTATACGAGAGAACGGTACGAGGAGATTAAAAAAAAATGCATGCGCTTTTTTTGCTGATCCGTTTTTTTTGAATATCTGAACGGTATGAAATCATTTAATGAAATGATATGCTGAATCGTGACAGTGTCATTTATGTCGCAGGACATAATGGTATGGTAGGTTCGGCTCTCATGCGAAGGCTTGGGACATCGGGTTACACGAATCTGCTGATCGCAGGGAGGCGTGATCTCGATCTGACGGATCAGCGCGAGGTTTTTTCCTTCCTCAGGCATCACAGGCCAGATTATGTCGTTGTCGCTGCGGCAAAAGTGGGAGGTATCGTCGCCAACAACACCTACCGGGCCGAGTTCATTTACGAAAACCTCCAGATAGAGGCGAATCTTGTTCATGGTTCATATCTCGCAGGGGTTAGAAATCTGCTTTTTCTTGGCTCTTCGTGCATCTATCCGAAATTCGCTTCTCAGCCGATGCCGGAGGAGTGCCTGCTTACCGGGGAGCTCGAGTACACCAACGAGCCTTACGCCATCGCCAAAATAGCCGGCATAAAGCTCTGTGAAAGCTACAACCTGCAGTACGGCACGAATTATCTGTCGGTCATGCCGACCAACCTCTACGGCCTGAATGATAACTTTGACCTTGAAAAATCACACGTGCTTCCCGCCATGCTTCGCAAGTTCCATCTTGCAAAGTGCCTGATGGACAATAACTGGCCGGCAATCAGATTCGATCTCGACAAATACCCTGTGGAAAATATTGATGGCTCGGCTTCCGCTGAAGCTATTGCCGGTGTACTGGACAGGTACGGTGTTTCGCTCAGAGGCGACGGCGTATCGATGGTCAGGCTCTGGGGTACTGGAAAGCCGCGTCGAGAGTTCCTTTACAGCGATGACCTTGCCGATGCCTGTGTTTTCATCATGGAAAATGTCTCGTTTTCCGATTTATGTGGTGAACGCTCGGCGGAAGTGCGCAATACCCATATCAATATCGGCACAGGAGAGGATATTTCGATTGGCGATCTTGCCGCTATGATCATGCGAGTTACCGGCTTTACTGGCGTTTTCAGCTTCGACGCATCGAAACCTGATGGAACCCCCAGAAAGTTGCAGGATGTGGAAAAACTCAGCCGGCTCGGCTGGCGGTATACTGTTGCTCTTGAAGATGGGATTGGCAGAATGTACAAAGATTACGGTTCCTTGTGACCATGCAGACAGAGATTGTAAAGCATATGAAAAAAAGGTTGCCCAAGCTGATCGATTTGCCTAAAATCGACGACCCGCGAGGCAATCTCACCTTTGTGGAGGAGGAAAACCATATTCCTTTCCGGATAAGGCGGGTCTACTGGATCTATGACGTTCCAGGTGGCCAGGCGAGGGAAGGTCACGCGTTCCGGGAGCAGCAGGAGTTCATTGTGGCTTTGAGCGGAAGCTTTGACGTTGTGGTCAACCAGGGTCTCGATGAGCAGAGATTCCATCTGAACCGTTCGTATTTCGGTTTATATGTTCCTGATGGACTATGGCGCTATCTCGATAATTTCAGTACCAATTCGGTTGCTATGGTGCTTTCTTCGACTTTTTACAGCGAGGGTGATTATATCCGTGATTTTGAAGAGTACCTGAGATTAAGAAATGCCATGTAAGCCGTTCATCCGGAATCAATGTTTTTTTTCGACATACTTATGAGCAAATGTTTGTGAAACAGAGTTCGGTCTATGATTGCAGTATTGTGCATCTCGACAGGGTGCATAATCGTGCGGGGAACATTACTTCGCTTGAGAACAACAGGTCGATACCCTTTGAGGTCAAGCGCGTTTACTACCTGTATGACGTTCCCGGGGGAGAAGAGCGGGGCGGCCATGCACATTACGAACTGCAGCAGTTTGTCGTGGCGGTAAGCGGCGCTTTTGATGTTCTGCTCGATGATGGAATAAACAAGAAAGTGGTGCACCTTGACAGACCGTTTATCGGCCTGCATATTACAATGGGGATATGGCGGGAACTGCTGAATTTTTCTTCAGGATCGGTCTGCCTTGTGCTCGCATCACATAAATACGATGAACATGATTATATAAGGGATTATGAAACATTCAACGCGACGTTCAAATGATTACCATACATCCATCTTCTGATGTGCAGTCGAAAAAAATAGGTGATAATACCGTTATTTGGCAGTATTGTGTCATACTCCCGGAAGCCCGAATCGGAAAGAACTGCAATATTAACTGCCATGTTTTTATTGAAAATGATGTTATTATTGGTGACGATGTAACAGTAAAATCAGGAGTTCAGCTCTGGGATGGCATGCGGGTTGCGGATGGCGTTTTTATCGGTCCCAACGCTACCTTTATCAATGACATGTATCCGCGATCAAAGGTTTACCTTGATAAGTACATCGCCTCCATTCTTTGTGAAGGTGCAACCATTGGCGCCAATACAACAGTTCTGGGGAGTGTTACAATAGGCAGATATGCCACT
>DATMYL010000042.1:0-9431 GCA_035560975.1 Chlorobaculum sp.
GGCATCAAGCCGGGCGCACTCATCACCTCTATCGACGGCAACCCCGTTTCAGACTGGACCGAAGTCGTCGGGGTCATATCGAAAAGTGCGGGCAAAAAGCTGATCATCACCTGGCTGCACCTGAAAACGGCACCCATGGGACCGGTCACGGCCGACATGATCCGCAAAGATGGCCAGGCCTTCACCACCGAGGTGGTACCGAACAAATCGGGAAAAGTCGGGATCTCGCTCAAACAAACCATCGAGACCGAGCGCCGCAAGCTCTCGCTGCCCGAATCCGTCGCCAGCGGCATCAACCAGACATGGAAAACCGCCGTGATGACCGTCCAGGGCTTCGAAAAGATCTTTTCGGGACAGGAAGATTTCAGGAAATCGGTCGGCGGCCCGGTCAAGATCGCACGCATAGCCAACCAGAGCGCAGAGCAGGGGCCGGTCAGCTTCCTCTACTTCGTAGCCGTCCTGTCGATCTCGCTGGCCATCATCAACATATTGCCTATCCCGGCGCTCGACGGCGGCCAGTTCATGCTCAATGCCGTAGAGGGGGTGCTCCGCAAAGAGATCCCGTTCGAACTCAAGATGCGGATCCAGCAGGTCGGCATGGCCTTGCTGCTCGCCCTCTTCGCCTATTTCATGATCAACGATATTTTCAACCCCTGACCTTCGGGGTGCCATCGACCATGTTTGACAAGCTTCAGTCCATCAAGGACAAATACCAGACGATCGAGCAGCAGCTCTCCGACCCGGAGGTCGTATCCGACCAGAACCGGTTCAGGAAGCTGAACAAAGAGTACAGCAGCCTGAAAGAGATCGTACAGGCTTACGACGCATGGGCCAGCATCAGGAACCAGCTCCACGAGACCCTGCTCATGCAGAAAAGCGAGCAGGATCCCGAGATGCGCGCCCTCGTCGAATCTGAAGCTGAAGAGCTCCAGGCGAAAATGCCGGAGCTCGAACAGAAGCTCAAAGTGCTGCTCCTGCCCAAGGACGAGGCCGATACACGCAACGCAATCATCGAGATCAGGGCCGGCACCGGAGGCGACGAAGCCGGACTTTTCGCAGCCGACCTCATGCGTATGTACCAGCGCTACGCCGAACGGCAGGGATGGAGCTGCCAGCTTCTCGATGCCAACGAAGGCTCGGTGCCCGGCAGCCTCAAGGAAGCAGTACTCGAAATCAGCGGCAACGACGTCTACGGCATCCTGAAATTCGAGAGCGGCGTACACCGCGTTCAGCGTGTTCCCGACACCGAAACCCAGGGACGCATCCACACCTCGGCGGCCAGCGTCGCCGTGCTTCCAGAAGCCGAAGAGGTCGACGTGGAGGTCCGCAAGGAGGATCTGCGCATCGATACCTTCCGCAGCGGCGGCAAAGGCGGCCAGAACGTCAACAAAGTCGAAACGGCCGTCAGGATCACCCACATGCCGAGCGGCATCGTCGTCGGCTGCCAGGAGGAGCGCTCACAGCTTCAGAACCGCGAGCGCGCAATGAAAATGCTGCGCTCAAAACTCTACGACATCCAGATCGCCGAACAGCAGCAACAAAGGGCCGACATGCGGCGCTCGATGGTCACCACCGGCGACCGGAGCGCCAAGATCAGGACCTACAACTTTCCCCAGTCGAGAGTCACAGACCACCGGATCGGCTTCACGAGCCACGCCCTACCCCAGATTATGCAGGGGGAACTCGACCCCCTGATCGACGCCCTGAGGATGCACGACCAGGCCGAACGCCTCCAGGCCGAAACGACCTGATCGGCAAAGCGGGAAGCCCATTCCAACGACATCGTACATTATTACCGGATTGTCACTATATTTTTATCTGGATACCACACTGGCCTCCTGAGGAGTGGCGAGGCATGCCGGTCCCCTGAAAGTTTTAACAACATAACGATACGACATCGCTCGGACGGCATGAACCGATTCACGAGCGGGAGGGCATGAGATCATGGAAATGGACGCCACAGGAAAATGCAAGGGACAATGGGTCTTCCACGGCGATTTCGACAGAACTGTCGACTATCTGTCCGATCACTCCAGAATCCTGGGATTCAACCCTTTCTGCCACAAGGTGGAAGCTCTCGGGCCTGATGAAGCCTACCGCTGGTACTTCAGGGTAACCGACCCGCAGAACAACCCGTTCGACGTCATCTTCAACATCCAGCAGGAAACCGAGCTGCTGCTGGAACTGCCGGAAGATGCAGCAACGATGGACCCTGCAGAGCTCACCGACGAAATGATCAGCGAATATACCGTCGGAAAGAAGATCACCTGGCACCACCTTCCCGCCGGCGAAACGATCGAAATGCCCGAAAAATACCTGTTCGAAGGCAAAGCAACGGCCGAAATGCTCATCCTGCCGCTGCAGGGACAAAAGACAAAGGTCGATTTCGACCTTCGCGTAGATGTCAGGTTCGTGCTCTACCCGGCGTTCCGCATCGTTCCGGAACAGATCATCCGTGCCATGACCAACGCAGGCATGTCCCTCGTCATGCAGACGGCAACCAACAAGATGTTCCAGAGCATCTCCAACGACTTCGGGACGGTCCGCCAGCTCTGACGATCAATCCGTAACCACCATGACGACCATCGCCCCTTGACAAAGGACACGCAACAATTTTCAGCCATACGCCGGTTTGCGATCTCTATCGTCAGCCTTGCGTTGCTGATCCTGTCCGGCACGACCGGTTATATGTACATCGAGCACATGACCCTGCTCAACTCCGTGTACATGACGGTCATCACCCTTGCGACGGTCGGCTTCAGCGAGGTCCATCCGCTCAGCGATCTCGGCAAGATCTTCACCATTTTCCTGATTATCAGCGGCACCAGCCTTTTTTTCTTCACCTTGAGCAACGTCGCCGTCTTCCTGCTATCGGGAGAGTGGCGGGAACATTGGGAACAACAACGCAACGAACGTATGCTTCGCAAGCTGAAAGACCACTTCATCATCTGCGGCTACGGCCGTCTCGGAGGCAACGTCGCCGAGGAACTCAAGGTCAAATCGATTCCCTTCATCGTCATCGACAACACGATCGAACAGGTCCTCAGGGCGAGGGATAACGGCTACCTGTCCATCAAGGGCAACGCCGCAGACGAAAGCGTGCTGATCGACGCCGGCCTTCACCGGGCAAAAGGCCTGATCGCCGCCGCCGGCAACGATGCGGAAAACGTCTTCATCGTGCTGACGGCACGAAACCTCAAACCCGACCTGCACATCGTCGCCAGGGCCGACAGCGAGGAATCGGAAAGCAAGCTGCTCAGGGCAGGCGCCGAAAAAGTGGTGCTGCTTTACCGTTCAGCCGGTAAAAGAATGGCAAACATGCTGATCGAACCGGAACTCGAAGAGTACCTCGACGAACTCAGCGATGCCAGCAACCTCAACCTCAGGATCGCCCAGTTCCTCATCCACGAAAGCTCCTCACTGATAGGAAAGTCATTCCAGGAGATCGACCTATACAACAACCATCGGATCAACGTCGTCGGCTACAAACTGCCAGGCGGAGAGCTGCACACAACGCCGCGCCCTGCTGAGATCATCCAGAAAAACGGAACCATCATCGCAATCGGCAAGGGAGGCGACCTCGAAATGCTCAACCACCTCGCCCAGGGCGGACAGGAAGGAGAAAAGAAATCATGAACCTGCACGAACTCGTAACATCCAGAAAAAGCGTCCGCGGTTACGATCCGGACCGCCCTGTACCGCGCGAAATCCTCGAACGGATACTTGACGCAGGACGGCTCGCACCGTCGGCCAAGAACCTCCAGCCATGGAAATTCCTGCTGGTCAGCTCGCAGGAAATGCTCGCAAGAATCAACCAGTGCTACGGACAGGCGTGGTTCCGTCAAGCCCCTCATGTACTGATCGTTCTTGGAGACCGCAACGCAGCCTGGGTAAGGAACTCCGACGGATGGAACTCCCTCGAAACCGACCTTGCCATCGCCATGGACCACCTGGTGCTCGCCGCCCAGTCAGAAGGGCTGGGCAGCTGCTGGATATCAGCCTTCGACCCGATCATGCTGCGTGAAGTGCTCAGCCTCGAACCCAACGAAGAGGTGTTCGCCATCACCCCGCTCGGCTACGCATCCAG
This sequence comes from Chlorobaculum sp., assembly GCA_035560975.1. Taxonomy (GTDB): domain Bacteria; phylum Bacteroidota; class Chlorobiia; order Chlorobiales; family Chlorobiaceae; genus Chlorobaculum. The sequence continues at coordinate 4,088 of DATMYL010000042.1, forward strand.
GCCTCTCGAAACCCGCCCCAAAACACGCAAACCCCTCGACGAAGTAGCAATATTCCTGTAGCCGATAAAGATTGTTCCAACCTGAAGAAACGACGAATACGAAAAAGGAGAAGATGATTCATGATGTATCGAAACGCTAAAACCATCGCGCTGACAATCATGCTTTGCGCTTTGGCTTCGCCGAACCTGACAGCCAGGCCGGCAGCCATTCCGGTTTCGAAAAGCGGCGTCACCGCCGATCGGCTGCCGAAGTCCAAAATCCACCTCGGGAAAGTCACCGTCACGACTGATATCGCCTACTCCACTCTACCCGGCTTTCGCCCCCTGCTGCTCGACGTTTATGCCCCTGAAGGCAAAGGTCCGCGCCCGCTGGTCGTCTACGTTCATGGTGGACACTGGACCAACGGATCGAAGCGCACTACCGCCTGTTTCTCTGATTTCCCCGGAGTTCTTGCCGAACTGGCAAGGCGCGGATTCACTGTCGCCTCGATAGACTACCGTTTGAGCAGCGAGGCCAGGTACCCGGCCTCACTCCAGGACATCAAGGCCGCCATCCGCTTCCTGCGGGCCAATGCGAGCCGATACGGAATCGACAGACACCGCGTGGCGGTGTGGGGTGCCTCAGCCGGAGCCCATCTGGCAGCCCTGGCCGCGCTCACCGGTGATGAATCCGCATTCGAACCGGCAGACAGGAGCAATCCCGACCAGTCAGACTGCGTTCAGGCCTTCGTCGGCTGGTACGGCCCCTACAACATGCCTCTCATATTCAAGTATGCGATGGCAAACGCCCCTGCACCAGGAACCCCCATGACACCTGAAGAGGCTTCAGAAGCCACAGGACCGATGAACTTCTTCGGCTGCACCATGGAGGGCTGCCCCCCCGGAGTGCTGGAAAACGCCAGCCCGATCACCCACGTCGACAAAAACGATCCGCCGGCCCTCCTTATCCACGGCACCGCCGACGCCTCGGTACCATCAGAGCAGTCCGTAGAGCTATACAACGGCTTGAAAGCCTCGGGAGTAAAAGCCGACCTCCTCCTGATCGACAACGCCGGCCACAACTGGACCGGCCAAAACCAACAAGCAACAGCTGCAGCATCAAGGAAGGCTGTTGGAGTAACGTTTAGCTGGCTGGAAAAGGTACTAAAGAACGGAAAGTAGCTGTGTTCGACAAAGAAGTAAATCATTGAGGGCCTCTTGTCGTCATAAATAACGATAATTATAATTGACTTTTCGTCATTATATTGGAAGTAATTATTATCGTTATGCCAAAAAAGACACTCACATTATATCCCGCTTCATCAAGGGAAATGATCGCTTTGGGTGAGCGCCTCAAAGACGCCCGTCTTCGACGACGCTTTTCCATGGAGACCGTCTGTATCAGGGCGAACATCTCCCGACCTACGCTCTACAAAATCGAACACGGCGATCCATCGGTCGCAATCGGGCATTACGTTCAGGTACTTCGGGTGCTGGGACTTGTTGAGGACCTTGCAGTCATCGCCAGGGAAGATGTGCTCGGTCGGCGCCTGCAGGATGAATCGCTCCCTCATCGGAAAAGAGCTCCTCGCAAAAAACCATCAGCAGGAGAACAGGATGCCGAAGCCTGAAGAAGAACAACTTTGGGTCTGGCTCGACGACCCCGCTTTCGGTCCGCTTCAGCTCATAGGCCGGCTTACTCGAGGAGTCAGGGGAAGCGTTCGCTTTGCTTACGAGCCCGCATGGTTGAAACAGGCTCATGTTTTTCCATTGGATCCGGAACTCGACCTTCAGGCTGGAGATTTTTTCCCGATTGATTCCAACTTTGGAGTGTTTATGGATTCATGTCCCGATCGATGGGGACAAATCCTTATGAAGCGCAGAGAGTCGATCATGGCAAGAGAAGAAGATCGTGCGCCACGGACACTCGACCCTTGGGATTTTCTTCTGGGTGTGCAGGATTGTACCCGCATGGGAGCCTTGCGATTCACCCGACCTGAAAAGATGGTCTTTCTTGCAGATGAGGCGTTATCAGCTCCACCGATAGCAAAAATGGCGGAGTTGCAGGAAATAGCCTTCGAGCTTACCAAACGAAAATCAGAAGATCTCTTCAAGCTCAAGGAATGGCTGAAAGTTCTTGTTGCTCCCGGCTCATCACTCGGCGGAGCGCGCCCAAAAGCCAATCTTGTAGCCGAAGACGGCTCACTCTGGATAGCAAAATTCCCATCGTCAGACGATGATTATGATGTCGCCTTATGGGAAAAGCTTCTCCATGACCTGGCTGAACAATGCGGCATCTCAGTTCCCGACTCTCAAGTCATGCAGACAGGCACTATGTATCACACCTTCATGGTCAAGCGATTTGACCGACAAGCCGATAACCGAAAGTTTTTTACCTCAGCCATGACCTTGCTTCATCATAGAGACACCGACGAAGCAAGCTATCTGGAACTTGCCGAGTTTATTGCCACATTTGGAGATGTCGATCATATTGGCACCGATCTCGCAGAACTATTCACCAGAGTCATCTTCAACATCGCCACAGCAAACAGGGACGACCATCTGCGCAATCACGGATTCATCCGCACACCTGCAGGCTGGTATCTTTCTCCAGCGTTCGACATGAACCCATCTTTCAGGAAAACAGAGCACGTCCTTTCATTCGATCTCTACCATCGCCAACCATCTATAGAGACCGCGCTAGCTACCGCCAGTCACTACCAGCTTGACTCGGCCAGAGCGAAACAGATCGTACACGAAGTAAGCTCAGTAGTTAAAGGTTGGAAAATCCGAGCCAGGCAAATCGGGTTAAGCGCCCATGAATGCTCAGAAGCTGAGCATCTGTTTCTGACATCTCAATAATTGCTTTCCGATAAGGATCAGCATTCACTAAACATTCTTCGCTCATCAGGAAAGCCCCTAACTACCTTTCCAGAAAGGGATAACATGAGATAGTTCTTAAGCGTATGCAGGTATCCATTAGCGTGACTTTTGCGCTTACTGTACAACGTCCCGGCTCCCTTCCGACAACGTCGGCCACAACTGGAAAGACCCAAACCAACAAGCAACCACAGCCGCCTCAATAAAAGCAGTCTCAGCGACTTTCGACTGGCTGGTTAAAGTGTTGAAAAGAAGGAACTGAAGAGGAAAGAAAAGGAACCAACGGGACTCAAGGGACCAAAAGGACATAAGGGGGGAAAAATACCACCGGCCGCCATCTCACAGCCAGACACTTCTAAACATTTAGGTCCTTTAAGTCCTTTTCGTCCTTTTAGTCCCTTGAGTTCCCGTTCTTCTCTCCAGCCTGGCTTTCGTCATTCTCTCCCGAATCCCGCCTTGCTCAAGAAAATCACGCTCGATGCTTCGGAGTTGCCGATCGAGCAGGTAACAGCAAACCTTGATCAGGCCGATGACCACATTCGCACAGATTTCAGGGTTTTCATGCTCTATCCCGCTCCTGAAGGTCTCGTAACCAGCGTCAGGCAATCGGTTAAGCTCACGCAATCGAACCGCGTAGGGGTGTCCTGAGTCCCACTCTTCAAGGCCGCTCACCCTCAGATAATCCCGGTAATCGGCAAGCAGCTCTTCGAGGCTGGCCCTGGCGACGCTCGTCAATTTGATCTCCGTCTCTTTCGACGTTCCGGACGCCATGCTGCCCTCGATGATGTTCTGTTTCCCGGAGCGGGCCGCCTGAACCATCTGATCGACAGTCCGGTCACGGCAGTGGAAAAAACGGCGGGTAAAACTGACTGTGGCGTCATAGATGATTTCAGCCTTCCTGAACGACAGAAGGTTCCTGTACCCGCCATGGGGAGGAATAAATCCTTCAATGACCATTGCTCAAAAGGGTTTAGGGGAAAAACGGAAGAGAATCGCCTGATGAAGAAATATAAGGATTACGTCATTATCACAACAGGCAAAGAAAAAAAAGGACCAAAGAAACATAAAAGCGGAAAAAGACCGCCAGCCAGCAATCTCAAGGCCAAACGTTTTAACATTTATGTCCCTGAGGTCCCTTGCGTCCTTTTGGTCCCTTTCTTCTCTTTTAGTCCCTTTCTTTTAATCGCTAAAGAGGTGGACGGAGATACCGACATCACCGATAAAATCGATCACCGAATCATGGACGCACCCCAAGTGCCTGAATTCATTGAGTAACAAGTACAAATGCGATATCGCTCAATAAGTCTATGAGCACCGACGTTCGCGGGCAACAAGGCAAAACCGATTAATTATTTTATGGACGACCAGCAGAATTAAACCACCTGCTCGAACAACGCCCGCTCCAATCCTCTCCTCGTCACCAGTCCACCAAGTTTCTTCCCGCCGCCATAGACCCATTTGTCAAACTCGACAGCGGCTTTCTGAAAGTCGCCTTTGTTGAGATGTTTCAGTAATGTGCTGTTTCGGAGGTTCTGGGCTCCGGCGTTGTAGGCGAAGTCTACGAGGGCGTCGAACTGGTTCTGGGTGATCGTTACGGTGACGTAACGGACAACGGCGGCTTCATATTCCTTGAGGGTAGCGCGCATGATGTCGTCTGCTTGTTGCTGGGTAATGGGTGGGTCGGTCAGTTTTACGGCTTTGCCGTCGGCATAACGCGTCGAGCCGTAACCGATGGTGGGAATACCTGCCGGGCATCGGTATGGCGAGGCTTTGAAGCCTTCGCTCTTTCTGATGAGATTTAAACAGCCGTCGGATACTTGCATCTCTTGTCGGGTTGGGGTTGGAGGACTGGGAACACCACAAGACGCTGTAGGAAAGAATGGTTGCTATGCTGACGTTCAGCAACCTGTCAGATATTAACGTAATTAATCAGTTCTGATTTTTCAATTAAAGATGCGCTGATTGATAGTTACAGTAAATATTCAGGGAGAAAACGTACCATCCATGCCTGCAAGCTCATTTCGTGTTTATCATAAATAGTGGCTTGCCCTTCCTGGGGTTCGGAGTGAATGTAATCGGCACTTCGACCAGCTTGCCGCGCACTTTGAACGTCCATGTCTCATTCCAGGCCCCCTTTACCAGATTTTCACCTTCCCCGATATCATTGGGAAGTTTGTCGAGATGCAGGTCGAAAACCTCGACATCTTCGATATCCGTTGATCCGCATTGAACCATTGCCGTTGATATGGCTATGGGCATCGCATCATATATGAGCATCGGATGGGCAGCGCTCGTTCCCGGGTAGAACGCTTGAGCTTTCGGTGTCCCGCCTGCATCATCGGCGAAGATCATAGCATTGTAGATCTTTGAGTCCCCACATCGGGTTAATGAGTATCGATAAATCCAGGAGCCCTTGACCGGGTTTTGCCTGTCTTCAGGGAAATCGATCGGCGTAAGCAAAAGCAAACTGATCGGATGCACGACA